>DAOTXM010000358.1:0-3639 GCA_034435215.1 Anaerolineales bacterium | reverse complement strand
ACCAATGTTTACGAAACATTGATTGCGGCGCGCGGCAAGCCAGTGCTGTTCTTTCCGGCGCGCTTCGATTTGCACGAGGTCCAGGCGGCAGACGGGTACGCTTATAACATCGCTGTACAGCGTTTCAATATGGATTATGTGCATGAATTGGGACCGTTCGTCTCGACCGATGCGCAGGGTGACTGGTGGGGCGGCGCTGGTGGAGGCACGGTGGCGCATGCGGCCATCGCCTCCTTTTTGGGTGACACAGCGGAGGTGATGCTGCAATTTGCACGCGTCCTGCCGGCTCATATCCCTCGTATTGCATTGGTGGATTTCAACAACGACAGCATCGCCGATTCCTTGACCACCCTGGATGCCATGTTTGCCAAATATCGGGATTTGACGGATGCAGGCAAGGAAGCCGAAGCCGCAAAGTATGTGCTCTACGGCGTGCGCCTGGATACCAGCAGCAGCGTGCGGGATGTGTCGGTCACGCCGCTGGGCGACCCGGCTCTGGACCTGGGCGTGACGCCGCGCCTGGTGTTCAACGTCCGCCAGGCGTTGGACGCGGCCTGGGAGCGTTGGGATATCCCTGCAGATTGGAAGACGCGTGCCCGGGAATACTGCAAGAATGTGAAGATCGTCGTTTCCGGTGGGTTCAAGCCCGAGAAGATCCAGAAGTTCGAGAAGTTGGGCGTTCCGGCGGATATCTACGCGGTGGGTTCGTACCTGTTCAACAACAACGGCGCCACCGTGACCGATTTCACCGCCGACGTGGTGCGTGTCAAGGTGCACGGCCAGTGGGTGGACATGGCCAAGGTTGGCCGCGCGCCGTGCGATAATCCCGATTTGGAGAGGGTGTGGTAGATAATCTTGTGAAAGGGAAGGCTTAATAATTAATTTTGGCAACTCGCTGGGTGATTATTTTCGCTAATTCACTCTTGTTATAATGAGTGAAAAGTCGTGAACGGAAAATAAAGCAATACTGTCTTCAAGACCGAAGAAGTGATCGACCGTTTTTGTCGATGTAATCAAAGATCATTTGCCAACTTAAACGATAATTAGGGCAAAACTTTTCTATTACTTCCTGAACGAGTAGATTTGTTTTACGACTATACTCTTCGTGAAATTCTCGATTTGTATAGCCGTTTCTATTTTTTAATTCTTGCTTTTGAGAGAATTTTGCAAAAACAGTTTTATCCTGCCTAAAGAGATGCTCATCTAACAAACTTTTAACCAATTCACCAGTTAACATGTGATGTTCAAATTTCAATAAGTACGAACCTCCTAATAGCAACTCAGCTAAGGTAGTCCGCCGAATAATAGCTATACGTTCAGCAATGATTTGTTGCTTGATTTCGACGTTCATACTTTTCTCACTTTCTAACCCAACACCCCTGAATTTGGTCTCTTTGGGGGAATTATTCCAAAAACCTATTGTTAACTTATCTTTTTCTTTTACACATCCACAGGTTCGAAGTCAATTTCTAGTTTTTTGCAAAGCATGTCTAAGACTGCCAATGCTCGGTCTCTAGCATAATGTGTTTCAATAGTATAGCCTTTGTAAGTTTCAGGATAAAAGAAATCTTTTCCATTGGGGTGTTTAGGCTCTGCCTCGTTAGTAAGAATATATCTTGTGTTTCCTACGCCCCAAGGCAAAGGAATTCTTTCTATTATGCCTTGATCGACGAGATATTTCAAAATATTCTTGAATAAAATCCGAACTATATCTCCTTCAAAAATCCTATTATCAATTCTGACAGCAAGTCTTCCTGTTTTTCTACCTCTTGAAGGAATTTCAGATGTACTATATTCGACGATGTTCGCTTCTTGCAAGGCATCAAATATTGAATCAAATACATCGCTGTATTTTTCGTACAACTCGATAGCGAGTTTTTTTTCTTCGTTTGTGATAGCCATTTTGACTCCTTTGTGACGGATTTTCAGATTCTTTATGTATTGAATGATAAAGGGCTGAACCTTGTGATTCAAATTAGGATGCTCGAGAATCGGCAAGAGCAACTTGTCATTCAACAACTGATAATCTATGCAATACCATCTTGCGTCGCCTACAGTCGATTTTGAATTCGTTAGCAATTTTGGAAGTATGTAAATCAATATATTCGTGTCTTGAGGGTGGTTTAAGAAAAGCCAATCTGCATATTTCTTAGACTGATTCGCGTCTATATTACTGTCGATCTTAAGTTCAAAAATGATATTTAAATGCCCTGATGTACCTGAAGTATTGCAATAGTCGGCTGTCAGAAAAATATCGAACCTCCCCAAATCCTTGACACTCATTTCCGATGAAAGATACTCATTGGGGGCAACTTCTATATTGTCAAATTCAATAGTTGGTAATACTTTGGAAAGCAGATTTTTATTGTGATTTGATGATTTCAAGCATCGTTCATCGTAAGTGAGAAGTAAAAATCTCGTAAGAACATAATCTCGCATCAAATGAGATCCGTTGGCATCCAACAACCAGCCAAAAAAGCAAGAATGCCAGCGTTCATAGTGGGTTCTACCAACAATGGTAAAGAAGTTGGGCTCGCTTAGTATGTTGAAAAACTTAATGAAGTTTGGTTCTGAAATTAATTCAAGAAGCCTTTGGGAAAAAAGCGCATTTTTGTTTTTCATTTTTACTCCCTAGGTTGTTGCCGTATGCAATAAATTCGGTGATATCCATTTATGAGTTTGAGGTTGATTTTTTAGGATAGGGAGGTGAAAAAGAGCAAATCAATAAATTGTCAGCTATTCCTTGAGCTTTTCTTTGCAGTCGCCTAAAATCAACTTAGCTTCAATCTGTCTCATAAGTTTGATTATACCTTTATCTGCTCAAGTGTTCTAAAAAATCTAAGTCCGGTAATGAAATTCCTTTACGGGTAAGCTTATTCCTGAATTCCGAAATGAAAGCCATGAGCGTGTATTCTGTCACTTTTCATAGTATCCTCTCAATCTTAAACGGTATGCCTTCCATCGGCTCCTCGTCGAATTCACGCGCTGCCAGGTGACCGGAAAACACCGCCTGGGCGATGATGTTGGGCGCTTCAGCGTCGCCGATCAGGCGCAGGGATTTTAGTTTTCCTTCGGCCAGCGCGGGCTGGAGTTCGTAGTACAGGCTGTCGTTCGAGATGCGGTCGGTCACCAGGACAACGGCCTCGCGGGGGAGGCTGGTGGACTCTCCGGTCAAGGAATGAGTCAGAGTAACAGAATCAGGTTGGATTTCAGAAAGAAGCGTTTGGGGGCGCAGTTTGACGCTCAGTTTCATCAGTCTGGTCTGGATCTTGGATTGTTCCAGCGTAAATTGCGTCCAGTAGGAAACCAGCGGCGCGGGCGTGACCAGCGTCACCTTGCAGCCGTTTTGGACCAGCAGCTCGGCCAGCACGCCGCCCAGGTAAAAGTGGTCGTCGTCGTACAGGATGACGCGACCGATGGGGAGCCGGCCATCCATCAGATCGTCAGGCGTGAATACGCCGGGTGAACGCCGCCCTGAACCTGTCGAAGGGTAGAGGCCGGGAATGGGATGGTGGATGGTTCGCCCTCGCCCATCGTGGCGATACGTTGCGCCGGTGGCGAGGATGACGTGCGGGATGCCGGTTTCGAGGATCTCGGCGGCGGTCATCGGGCTGGAGGGATACAGGCCGACGTTGGGCA
>DAOTXM010000357.1:0-6129 GCA_034435215.1 Anaerolineales bacterium | reverse complement strand
CCCCCCCACTTCCCCTTCTTTTTGAGAAGATATTACCAATCGGACATATCGATCAACGCTTTGAGGATGCCGTCCTCGTGCTTTTCGTACATCGTGAAGGCCTGTCCAGCGTTTCGAATGGGAAAACGGTGTGTTACCAATGGTTCCAACTCATCGCGCGCGCCAAGGAAAACATCCCGGGATATCGCCAGGTACTCGCTCCAGTTTGGGGTGACGCAGGCTACCAGATGAGCATTCTTGCGGAAAAAGGTTTCGTACTCCAGCGCATAGACGGGGTGGTCAGGGACGCCAAAAGCGAGAACCGTGCCTCTTTGTTTGACCAGTGCCAGGCAATCGTTCAAGGTGTCCATTTGATGACCGACAGCCTCGATGCAGATATCAGGAGGGTACCATTTTCCAGGATTCTGCCGCGCCTCATGCAGGACCTCGAGGCTGCGCGCCGTTAAAATGTCGGTTGCCCCCATTCCTGCGGCAACCCGGCAACGCTCCTCCAACGGGTCGATCCCGATGATCCGGGCCGCGCCTCGTTTTTTGAGCATCCAACAGAAGAACAGACCGATCGAGCCTAACCCGACCACCGCAATCGATTTTCCTTCCAAATCCCCCAGTTGGTCGATTGCATTGATCACCGTGGATAGCGGCTGGATCAGGCAGCTCGATCCGTTATCGTCCAAGTCGGGGGGCAATTCGACAACTTTGGCCGCCTGGGCAATAAAATACTCAGACAAACCCTGATCGTTTTCGGGGATGGAAACGACCCGGTCGCCGGGCTGGAACAGACTGGATGTGCTGTCAATTACCTTCCCAACGCATTCATGGATCGGTTGACCGACAGGCAAGGGATACGTTTTATGCCGTTTGCTGCCTGTGAAAAAGGGGATGTCGCTGCCGCACATGGAAACCCATTCAGGCTGGACCAGGATCCGGTCCGGGCCGGCAGTTTCGAGGTCAGGGGTGACCGCTTGTACTTGTTCGAAAGAACGTGGTTTTACGACTTGTAATGCTTTCATCGGCAATTTAGATTATGCTGTATTTCGTATCTTCTCAAAAAGAAGGAGGAAGCGGGGTGTTGTGACGGTCCGTGGCCCGTCCATAACACCTCGCTCCTCAATTTATTGAAAAGATACTGTACTTGTCTGTAAAATGGGCAGGGTCAGCATGGCGTGGGGCACGATCAACACATCACAGGCTGGTCCCAGTTTCGAAGCGGCGAGCTCAAGGGCTTCTTCCATGGTCGCGGCCGGGATCATCTTACAGGCTGTAACCAGGTCCGGGCACTCACTGCCCACGATCACCACGTTCGATTGTTCCAACACTTTGGCCATCACAAACGCGCGTTGTTGACCGGGAGGATATCCATTACGACGGGCATCATCCAAGATGAATTGAACATCCGGCGCATCCCGCATGGCAGCAAAAAAACGTCCTTCCCCAACGCCAGCCCCGGCGCCCTCTTCGCAACGCGCCGGGATGATAAAGTAGCCGCCTGGACGAACGACTGGCGTGGGCGCAAAGAAAAGATAAGATGGCGCACGGCTGGCCTGGTATAGATTGGTATCCTTTGGGAAACCAACCCCGCCAATGGCGATATCATATTGCTGGGAAATGGGGACTTCATAAACAGACTTCGCAAATTCGACCAAATCGTGAAAAGCCAGCTCCGGGTCCCCGGCCGTCACACGCAGGACGCGTTTGTCGTCGTCCAATACAACATTCAAGATGAAGCGCAAATTCGCGCGGCGGGCGGCTTCCGTCACCGCTTCGTGGAAGGGGTTGCCCTCGATCTGTCCCAGGCGCGTACCCGGGTGGTCCACAAAAGCCGGCCCGTGGGTATGAGCGATCAGAGCTTCCCCGGCTGCGCCGATTGCAACCGTTTTGCGTCCGCCGGAATAGCCGGCATACTGGTGTGGCTCGACGATCCCGGTAGCGATCAGCAGATCGGTTTCGACCACAGAACGATGCAATAAAACGGGTACGCCGCCCGGGGTTGCTCCCAAGTCTACCAGCGCTTTTGGATTTTGGGGTTCGTTATCGATGACTCGATAACGGGCTGTGATATCTGCTCCCAACTTGATATTCTTTTCTTCGGCTGTAGATGGGCGATGCATCCCAATGCCACATAACAGGGTGATATCTTCGTCTCGCACCCCAGCCATTTCCAATTCACGCAGCAGGGCCGGGACCAGTTGGTGGTCAGGGCTGGCACGGGTGATATCGGTGAAGACAATGCAAACACGATCCCCCGCCCTGGCCATTTTCCACAAGGGCGGTGTTCCTATGGGGTGGTTGAGTGCTTCCTGGATAGACGCAGGTACATCCTCAAGAGGTTGTGCTGGCTGCGATACAGCCAGAGTCGCGCGCATGCCGGGTAGTAAATCAAACTCCAGGAAGGTCTTACTATAGGGGATCTGGTATGTCTGTTTCGGCATAGGGACTGTTGTTTTGTTTAGTGAAACTATGTTTCATTTTATCACTTCCCCTATCACCGTCAAGTTACAAACATCATACGGAATGTGTGTCATAAAAGTGACTGTCATAGAGAGTTCCGCAGAATGAAAGTAGTTGACATCGAGTGAAACATTTGCTACAATCTAATTGTCGCATATTACGAAACATTGTTTCATTCTATGAAACAATAGATTTCTCCGAAATTTTTTAGGAGCAGATAATGAAAAAAGTACCATTTGTAAAAGCGGCAGACGTTGAGGGGGAATATCGAACTCCTCCCCGTGTCTCCAAGTTATTACTGGCACCGAAGTACGGTGGCGTTCACAACCTGTCGATGGGAATGAACATCACGGAAGTGGGCAGCATGATCCCCGATCACACGCATGAAGAATCAGAAGAGGTCCTGTTTCTCATCAGCGGGCGCGCAAAGATCGTTATCGAAGGCGAGGGGGAATGGGAAATCGGACCTGAAACGGCATTTTATTCCCCGCTGGGGAAGAAACATCGCGTCGAAAATATTGGCGATGAGCCACTTAAACTCGTGTGGGTCTATTGCCCTCCCTTACCAACACATCTTCCTGAATAATGAAATCATGAAATAGGAGAAACAAAATGTTCGAAGAAACCCGCAAGTACTTGAAATCGATTGGCATGCCCGAGGGCGATGCTTTCGATATGCCGTCCTCTGACCAGCGCTTCCCGGATGGGGGGGCGTTCCGGATCGAGAACCCCACCGTGAACACTGCCGAAACAGCCGCAGCCCTGCTCGAAACGGCGGCCAAGAACGGTATCGTCATCAATCGCATCACTGAAACCTACGGCATGTTCCGCCATACAGCTGCGGAGATCAAGGAATATTGCCGCGTGTGCCACGATCATGGCGTCGAACTGATGATGTCGACCGGTCCGCGCGCGACTTACGATACCGGCGCGACGGTCCTTTCGGCGCAGGGCGCCCGCATTGGTTACCGCCTGCGCGGTATGGAACAGATCCTGCGCGGGGTCGAGGATATCAAGCGCGGTTATGACTTGGGCGTGCGAGCGTTCCTTATTTACGATGAAGGTATGTTGTGGTTGGTAGGCCAAATGCGGCGCGATGGTGCTTTGCCGAAGGAAATTATCTTCAAGACCTCCGCTCACCTCGGGCATTGCAACCCGTGCTCCTTCAAACTCCTGGAAAGCCTGGGCGCTGATAGCATCAACCCGGTACGCGACCTGCAAATCCCGATGATTGCTGCCCTGCGCCAAGCTGTAAAGGTCGCGATTGATGTCCACACTGACAACCCGCCTGGCTCCGGTGGTTTCATCCGCGCCTATGAAGCGCCCGAAATCGTGCGCGTTGGCGCGCCGCTGCACTGCAAGACCGGCAACTCGGTGATCAGCGCACATGGCGAAATGACCTCCGCTGCCGACGGAAAGAAGATGGCCGACCAGGCCACCATCATCGTTGAGATGGTCAACAAGTATTACCCGAATCTCAAACAATCG
Source organism: Anaerolineales bacterium (assembly GCA_034435215.1). Lineage (GTDB taxonomy): Bacteria > Chloroflexota > Anaerolineae > Anaerolineales > Villigracilaceae > JAABUE01. The sequence goes on along the minus strand of DAOTXM010000357.1, from coordinate 2,193 downwards.
CCAAAAGGCTCTGAAGATTTGCGCATCCCGGCTGTTTAGGAGTTGTTTTAGAGGCCCTAAAGATTATCAGAGAACCTTTGGGGCCTGTCTGTCAGGTTTTTTATTGGAGAAAGGAGTACGCCATGAGCAAATGGGAACTGCCGCCCAAAGGCGGTCACATGGAAAGCCCCAACGGGCTTTACCTCCAGACCATGAACATGACTCAGATCGACGAGCGGCTCAAGACCAACGATCTGATCATCATTCCCGTGGGAAGTACGGAGTGCCATGGAGCTGGTCAGCCACTGGGCGAGGACACGTTCTTGGTAACACGAATGGTCGAGCAGGTGGCTATGAAGATGGGCTGCACCATCGCCCAGCCGATCTGGTATGGCTCACACCCTCACAATCACCTGGGCATGCCGGGGACCATCGTGGTTCCCGAGGATGTCCTGCTGGCAAACATGAGAGCCATCATCACGGGTCTGTGGAACACGGGCTTCCGCAAACAGATCTTTGTCAACGGTCACGGCCAGGAAGAGGTTCTGCCATTAGCGATCCAGCAATGGCAGAAAAAATACCAGCTTCCGGCCGTGTTGATTACGCTCCACACCTGGACGGTGATCCATGACCACATGAAGGACAAGGCCCATGGCGGACCCTTCGACACGCCCTTCGCACACGCGGATGAAGCGGAGGCCTCGTATTCGCTGGCCTTGTTCCCGGAATTCATGGACCCGAAGCTATTCGAGGACAACAAGCCATCGGGATTCCTACCCCCTGGTCATACGGACAAGGGCGGAGACGTCTATCACGCCCCGATCAAAGGTCATGAACACGTCGGGTTGGCTGGCATTGAAGTGAAGGATTATCCGGAAGGGGTGATTGGTTCTCCCACCAAGGCCTCGGCAGACAAAGCCATGGCAGGTCTGAACGCTCTCATGGACTACATGTGCAAGCTGATCGGCGACATCATGACCAGATTCCCGGCAGGCGTTCTGCCTCCCGTGGATCAGGTGACCATGCGCAGCAAGGAAGAGGTCGAAGAATATATCAAGGGACCGCTGAACGGCGGCAAATCCATCTACACCATCGCCTATCCGCCATAGAGCCGACAAGTGAGTGCCCCCATGCAATCGAGCGATCTCAGCCAGACCGCTGACTAGATGTGATGAGAAGTGCCCCACTATCTACCAATTCGTGGCTGTTGTCAGTTGTTTGGTGGTAGTGGGGTTTTTGTCCTCCTGGGTTTTCCTGGGATTGATTGTATTGATTTTCTAGGTAAATGGAGCAATTGATGAAGCTACTCCGTGTGAATATGAAACAACTTAAAGTCGAATGGGATCAGGTGCCCACCATCTACGAGCATCTTGGCGGGCGGGCTCTAATTGCCAGGTTGCTCCTGGAAGAAGTACCACCCACTTGCGACGCGCTGGGTCCATATAACAAACTTATCTTTTCTCCTGGCCTGTTGGGCGGCGCCGGGGTTACGACTGCTGGGCGGCTCTCAGTTGGTGGGAAAAGCCCCCTGACCAGCGGCGTCAAGGAGGCCAATGCGGGAGGCAATGGTGGAGACACGCTCGGCAAACTTGGCATCAAGGCCATTGTCTTTGAAGGCCAGCCCGAGCGGGGCCGGTTTTATCTACTGCATGTCAAAGGCGACGAGGCGGAACTCCTGCCCGCCGACGGGGTGCGCGGCTTGGGAACTTATGCCACGTCCGAAAAACTCCAGGCTCAATTCGGCACGGAATGCACGGTCATCTCGATCGGGCAGGCGGGCGAATTCCTGATGCGCGGGGCGGGCATCGCTTCGACCGGTGACCACGACCAGCGCAGCAATCACGCCGCCCGGGGTGGACTCGGCGCGGTGATGGGCAGCAAGGGATTGAAGGCCATCATCATCGACAAGCCGGTTGCCAAGTCAGTCGAATTCGCGGATGAGAAACTCTTCCGCGCCGCCTCGCGTACCTTTGCCCAGAAACTCATCAACGACCCGAAATTGGGTACACAGGGCTCACAGCATCTTTACGGCACGGCCTCCATCGTGGCGGCGGTCAACGAAATGGGCTCGCTGCCGACAAGCAACTTTGGCAGTGGCACATTCGAGCAGTCTGCCAATTTGCGCGGCGAGCACATGCGTGAGGTCATCCTGGCGCGAGAAGGGAAAATCGGAACGCGCTGCATGCCCGGATGTGTGATCGCCTGCCGCAACCA
>DAOTXM010000356.1:0-10117 GCA_034435215.1 Anaerolineales bacterium | reverse complement strand
ACGATCCTGTTTCAGTATTTCATAATCAGGAAGCCCATCGTTTCGAACTCACATTTGCTGGGCACCTGGCTGTGCTCGATTACATCTTGACAGGGAATCTCATCATCTACACTCACACTGGCGTCCCGCCCGCTATTGGGGGACGAGGCCTGGGAAGCAAACTGGTCAAGGCCGGGCTGGATTATGCCAGGGAGAATGGGCTGAAGGTCAGGTCATTGTGTTGGTTTGTAAGCAAGTACATCCGGCGATATCCGGAATATCAAGACCTGTTAAAGTAAACACAAACCCTAACCCAGACAAGCCGGAACCAAAAGGGTTCATCGCGAAGGCCGCCAAGAGCGCGAAGTTTTTATGCGTTCTTCGCGTGCTTGGCGGTTCAAAAATTCCTGTAAAAAAACAAGAATTTCACTTGTAAGGTACCAAAGGTTTCGGAAACTTTTTGGATCTAATCGGGCAAGAAGGGCGGGATTCGAATATCATCCCCCAATGGAGACCCGCGGTTGAACAAAAAAGACATGCCCATACGAGCATGTCTTTAGCGGGGAGGGCGGGATTCGAACCCGCGGTCGAGTTTAACCCCGACACTCACTTAGCAGGCGAGCCCAATCAGCCATCTCTGGCACCTCCCCAGGGGAATTGGATTGCCGAGTCCAGCGGAGGGAGTGGGATTCGAACCCACGTGGGCTTGCACCCAACCTGTTTTCAAGACAGGCACCTTCGGCCGCTCGGTCATCCCTCCGGGCGGGAAGATTTTACCATAATTTCATAGATCAGTACGAATGCGCAGTGTGTACGCAAAACATGTCAGGGACAACCCGCAAAAATGGGTACTTTCTGACAACCTTTGCGCGCACGCAATACGCAATAAGCCCGCGAAAACCAGACAAACTTGGTATAATTCCAGCCCGATGAATAAGAAGTACCATCTGTGGACCGAAGGCTGCCAGATGAACGTAGCCGACTCGCAACGCGTCGGCTCATCGCTGGAGCATTTGGGCTACATCTTTACCGATTCGGCTGAAGAAGCCGATGTGATCATTCTGAATACCTGCGTGGTGCGCCAGTCCGCCGAGGACAGGGCCTATGGGCGCTTGCAGTCCCTGCGGCCGCTCAAAGAGCAAAATCCAAACCTTGTCATCAACGTGATGGGTTGCATGGTCGGCGTGCGCGACGCGGAAAAGCTGCAAAAGCGCCTGCCCTTCGTGGATGTCTTCTCCCCACCCTCCGACCCGGGTCCACTGGTATCCTATCTCACCCAGGGCGAAATCCGCGTCCATGAAACCGACGAGACTACACGCCGCTTCGAAGTCATGGACGGCAATTTATTGCTTCCACTTCACGAACGCGGGCAATTGGTCAGCGCGCACGTGCCGGTTGTCTACGGCTGCTCGCACGCCTGCACCTTCTGCATCATCCCCTATCGGCGCGGGATCGAGCGCAGCCGCCCTGTAGGTGATATTGTGGCTGAGATTCGTTCGTTGGCGGCGCAGGGCGTCAAGGAAGTGACTCTGCTCGGCCAGATCGTCGACCGTTATGGAAAAGACATTCCCGATGGTCCCGACCTGGCCGGTTTGCTACGCATCGTCCATGAAGTGGACGGCATCCAGCGCATCCGCTTCCTGACCTCGCACCCCAACTACTTCAGCGAAGAGTTGATGGACACCGTCGCCGAATTACCCAAGGTCATGCCGCACATCGAGGTCCCCATCCAGGCCGGGGACGACACTGTGCTCGAAAATATGAAGCGCGGCTATACCCAACAGCAATACCGCGACCTGGTTGCTACCATCCGCGAGCGCATCCCGGATTGTTCCATCGCGACGGATATCATCGTCGGCTTTCCTGGTGAGACCGAAGAGCAGTTTCTGGAAACATATCGCCTCTTAGCGGACCTCAAGCTGGATGTCGCGCATTTGGCGCGTTACTCGCCCCGCGAAGGCACTGTTTCCGCCCGCCGCATGGACGATGACGTCCCTGACGAGGAAAAGCGCCGCCGCTTCCACCTGCTGGAGGATTTGCAGGAGGAGATCGTGGGCGAGATCAACGCCAAATTGCTTGGCCAGCAGGTCGAGGTGCTGTTCGAAGAAAAGGTCAAAGGCCGCTGGAAGGGACGCACCCCCACCAACAAGCTGGTCTTCGTCGAATCGGACGAGGATCTACGTGGAAAGGTCGAGTGTGTCACCGTCACCTGGACGGGGCCCTGGTCCATGCAAGCCAGCCTGGTAAGGCAGCCGGCGCTGATTTCATTGAAAGGTGTGTAGTCGGACCTGTTGCACAACCATCGCCATCTTGTCAGGTCGAAAGTTTGCATTATAAAATATAAGAGCCGATCACAAAAATTTAGTGCAAGAAAGTGAAAGGGAACATTGGTTATAGAAGAAACCTATCCCCTTGCTCTTGCCCTGTTCGACTTTACGCCAGTCACTTTCTTTCTGATTGGCGCTTATTTCCTGGTGCACATTGCCACACGGATGCGTGGTTTCCGCTGCGGACGCCTGGCAGTGGCTGGGTCACTGTTCATTTTCTTGGGTGGATTCCTGAAAGCCATTTGGAAATTGCTGTATACCATTGGTGTTGGCAACTTCCAACTGTTGAGCGAAAGCCAATTTGTGCTAGTAGCGCCAGGTTTTCTGGCATTGCTCCTCGCTGTGATTTGGATGGCTCGCAGCGAAAGGATGGGCAAAATGGGAAACGCTTCCCCGATACTGGCAATTGCGCCCTGGAAAATCCCGCTGCTGATTGTCATGACTCTGGCCAGCATGGGGGTGCAGGGTATTTTGGCCTATATTGCTTTTCGGCACAATGCAAAATTCGCAGCGGCAGGTTTCATTGTGGCTTTCCTTTGTCTGGTAGGTATGGGCGCGCTAGCCTCCGGCGAACAGACTCTGGCCCGGCAATGGATCGAACAAAGTATCAATGCGGTTGGCCAATTGGGTTTTATGATCGGTAGCATTTTGCTGCACCGAAATGTAAAAAGTTCTTAAAGAATCATCTATAAAGACATCTTCCGTTTCGTATTATTTGCATGGGCGGTTATCAAAGCGAACAGACCGCACCGATGCGCGGTCTGTTCATTCAGGTTTGCTGTAAACAAAAAGGGTAGGGGGACCCCGCCCCTACATGCGAAATGCCCTTCGGCAGGCTCAGGACGAGAATTTTGCGTTACCGTTTCAGGTTCACGATAAAGCCTCGGGGCATTTTGCCGATCACGGCTGGTATATTCTCGTCTCGGGCTTGAACACCGCCCATGAGAACCAGAAGTGGTTGATGGAGACGACGGGTGTGAGTTGTTTCCCTTTCAATTCGCCTGAAACCGCCTGGCCAAAAATATTCCATTCGCTGTTCGTTTGTTCGTCGAAAATTTTGCCATCGGTGAAGACGTAGGTCAAGGGTCGGTCATCGAACAGGCGCAAGTAGGCCGCCGACGCGCCCACCTCCCGCCCTTCGGGGATGCTGCTTGTGTCCAATGCGGAGGCGGTGCCTTCCGTCCAGACGATCACTACAGCGTTTCCTCCGACCACATCATTGATGACATTCAATTCGCTCAACACCTCATAGGGGTAAGCGACTGCTTCGCCGTTCAGGTCGACGGTCAGCACACGCGCCATCGGCGGGAGTTGATCGGGCGTCGTTCCGTCGAATAAAAACGGAGTCTGGTCGATGTCGTCGTATCCAAGATATGGATTCCTGCCGTAGTTGCGCGAATATCCCGTGTCGCGCGATAAAACTTTGCCATCGGGGTGTTGGGATTTGAAATCTGCCCAGGAGATCATGGAAGCGGGGTAAAACTCCAACTGCGCGCCTGTGTGTTCGCCCGCAATCGCTTCGCCCGTCGCCTGCTGCCACCAGGTTTCGGTCTGACGGTCGTACATGATCAGGTTGCTGTAACGCAATCGTCCCGTTGTGCCGAAATCGAAAACCTGATCCTCGAATGTGCGTTTGAATGCAATCGCCGTATTGCAGAGCGGGCAGAATGAAATCATCAACGGTTCGCCGCCGACGGTGTCGTTCACAATCTCATGCCACATCAGGATTTGAATGGGATACGCGCGCGCGTCGTCGTTGACACGGACGAAGACGACGGGTTCACGGTCTGCAAGCCATTCGTCCGCTTCGCGCGTGGACTGGAATTGGGGCGCGTCAATGGACGGAATCCCATCTTTGGGCGGTCCCCCCGAAAGGATTTCAGCGTATGATACGGAATGTTTGGCGAAGTCGGTTTTGAATTCGCGTTCCGCGCCGAATGGGGGGTCTTCTTTGGGAAGCAAGGTTGGAGTGGGGAACAAGGTCGGGGATACAGGACCAGGCTGGGGGGCGCCTGAAGCGAATTCGGTCACCTGGGGCGACGCGCAGGCGGAGAGGAACACCGCGGGCGCGAGAATCCAAATCATCCAATTTTTGAACATGGGCGCTCCTTTACTCGGTTAGAGGAAGATCGCCCGATTTTTCTTACCCCGTTTGCGGAAGTTCGATGGCTTCGATGGGCATGATGCCGATGATCGCAATGTTGATCCGCAATGAGCAAGATTTCACCCGCTGCGGAGTCAAGTCTCTGCTGAATATCTCCTGAATCATCGTTTCGTAATTGGACCAATTGCTTTCTATGTCATTGTGAACGCACGTTGCGAAGTAATCCCCTGTTTCGAGGAGATTGTTTCGGGCGGAAAAACACCGCCTTCGCAACGACATGGTTGTAATTTATCGCTTCAATGTTCTATATTATTTCACCCGATGCGGGGGCCAATCTTTCCCAAACTTTTCTATCATCATTTCCTTACCCAGCTATTTCCATCTTGTTCATAACCATGAGCAGATGCATTTTTCTTGAGCCAGATAATAAGTCTAATGTAAATAGGAATTTGTTTTTCGGGTTTTGATTTCCATTCATCAAACAATTCGTCTACATTTGCCTCCACAAAATCTATTCGTGGAATTTTGGCTTCGATTTGATTTAAGAGAGCCTTCTCGTAAATTGCATAAGGATCAAAATTTCCCATTTGCAAAGTTTTCAAAACTGCTGGTGAAATTTGAATAAAAATTCCACCGTTTTCACGGGCTTCCCTGGCGGCGACTTCATCTTCCCCTAAAACAAGCCGAGCATTATCTTTCCTTGGCAGGGCCCTGGTATTGGGTGTGCCCAAAGGCAGCGGCGCTGTCTTTGCACCTTCGACAATTCCCATGGCAACGATTCCGGCGGCCACATAGGGGTCAATGTCTTTGGATTTTATGCAATGAAATTGAAAGACGATGGAAGCGACTATCATTCCTGCGCGAGCAGCGTTCAAGTAATCAAGGCCGTGCCTTTTCATGATCGCGTCATATTGGTCCTGATATTCCAACTGGACTTGTTCCACGGTCATCACTGGTTGGTCTTTTTCAGGAAATTTGGTAACCACAGGCCTTGACATTACGTCTATTCCGTTTTGCTTGCAATAGAATGCAAACAGGTTCATCAATTGAGGCCATGCCTGATTGATTTCTTCTGAAAGCACAACCATTCCCGGGGTTACTTCCTGGCTGTAATTCATCGCTCTGTAGAGGTTTGTGCCAGCAATTCGCGCCGCAATGGCTAGAACTGTACCCGCATGGGGTTTGCCATTCACAAGCGGAATTTTCTCTTGAAGTTCTTTTACGAATTCCATTGCCGCTTCATAACGTTTCTTCTGCATTTCAGGCGACATGAGATCTTTATCAACTTCTTGGGGCGGAGGCGCTGTTTCTTTTTGTGATGGCTTTTTGAACAAATCAAATAATGGCATGAGCAATCTCCTAAAAATTGTTTTATCGTTTCATTGTCCGATTCTTAACCCGATACGGTGTCAAATCCTCGCCAAATTTCTCTACCATCATGGTTTCATAATCGGACCAGTTGCCAGTAAACCCGCTGGTCGAGTAGCGAAGCGTATCGAGACCAGCAGCTTTCGAGGAATATTCTATTATCAGGTTAACCTTTGGTCTCGATATGGGCGAGAAAAACGCTCGCCCTACTCGACCAACGATTATCTCTTTAATGTTCTATAGTTCACACGATGCGGGGTCAAATCTTTGCCGAAATTTTTGCGCAGTATTTCGTCAGATCCGCAATCACAGACTCGACATCCGCGTTCATGCCGAACAAGGTCACGGACTTGCGCGTGCTCAACCAGTTCATGCCGACGAAGTACAAGCCAGGATATTTCGTCGCACCGCGTTGGCTGATGGGGAATCCATCTTCATCGGTGACAGGCAATTTCACCAGGCTGTAATCGGCGGTGTAACCCATCGCCCAGATGATGGCGCTGATGTTCGCGGCTTTGAGATCGAGTTCGATGATGACTTCGGCGGAGTAGCCATCCTGTAATTCGGGCAGGGTTTCTTGTGGAGCATCAATGCCGTTTGCTTCGATGTACTTGTCAACCATTGCGACAATATCTTTTTCAGATTTGTCCATTTTGGCGAGGGTCTCTTTCAAGTCTGGTTTGAACTTGAGCCTGCCATTCTGCGCGCCCTCGATGTGACCGAGCAACTTCACGCCGTCACGTGCGAATTGGTGCAGGTTGAGCGAGTGTCCGCCGTCCTTGCCGCTCAGGTGCGGGTTGCCCACCAGCCTGGCTTTGGGCGAAGGGAGTTTCTCGACAGGCATCGCCATGAACCCAATTTCATCGAGCCAGGCGATGATATCCCTGCCGCGATAACGACGCGGCACACGCGGGGTAAATCCCACCGCCAGGTAAACAGTGCGCCCGCTCTGAAGCAGTTCCTCGCCGATCTGCATCCCCGATTGTCCCGAACCGACGATAAGGACGGCGCCATCTGGCAATCCTCCTGGATTGCGATAATGACCCGAATGGAGTTGCAAAATATTCTCCGGGATGTCCGCGCTAAAGGCTGGGATTTTCGGCTTCTGGAAGGAGCCTGTGGCGATGACCACGTTTTTGGCTTGATATGCCTTTTCGTTCGCCGTGACCCGAAATCCGCCGCCTTCGGCAGGAGCGACTTCGGTGACTGTGGTGTTGAATCGAATGGGAAAATCGAACTTCTCGACGTAGCGCTTGAAGTAAGCGATAATTTCATCCTTCGGCAGGAAGCCGTCGGGATCGTCCCCATCATAATAAGCGCCAGGGAGTTGGAAGGTCCAGTTGGGCAGGACGAGGGTGAACGAATCCCAGCGGTCATCGCGCCAGACGTGAGCAGGGATGTCCGACGCTTCGAAGATGATGTGTTCGCGCCCAAGTTGCTTGAGGTGGTAACTGGCGGCGAGTCCCGCCTGCCCGCCGCCGACGATAACGGTTTCGATTGATTCCATGTCATGCTCCTTTACCGATAAAGTTAATTGATTGTAGCGCAAGTCTGAGACTTGCGCTACAGGGTTACCGTTTCAATGTTCGATACTTCACTCGATGCGGGGTGAGGTCTTTGCCGAATTTTTCGATCATCATTGCTTCATAATCGGACCAGTTGCCGAGGTCCATCTTCGCTTGCGAGTCACCTTCGAAGGCGATGAGGTGGGTACAGATGCGGCTGAAGGGGCGCCTTCAACTTCAAGTATAATCAAAGAAAATGAAGACCACGCAATACTTTCGATATACCCGTCAACGCCCCGACCGCGCCGCTATTCGGGATGAATGGATCGAGCGGGTCATTCAGAACCCGTTGCGTGAAGAAATTCAGTCCGACGGCAGGATTCGCCGCTGGGCGCGGATCCCAGAAATGGAAAACCGCGTATTGCGTGTCATTCTGCTCGAGGACGGCGAGACCGTCCACAACGCCTTCTTTGACCGAACCTTTAAGGAGTAAGCCATGCGTATCAAATATTTTGAAGATACCGACACTACGCTGGTTGAACTTTCCACCAACCCGCCTGTCGAGACGCGTGAACTAAGCGAAAACATCTACCTGGATTTGGACAGGGACGGCAACGTGGTCAGTATCACAATAGAACATGCCAGCAAGTCCAGCGACATGCGGGAATTTCTCTACCAGAGAATACCAGCGGCAATGTCTTCGTAAGACAGAGCGTCCCGAAGGTTGTGAACCTTCGGGACGTTGTTTTTGTATGTCATTACAAGTGACCGCTGGTCGAGCGCAGGCAGCCGAGACCAGCGGTTTGCAAGGAAGATTCTGCTTTTATGTTTCGTGTTTGTATCGATAAGTTGCGCCAACGAACGGCGCCACTACTCGACCAACGATTATCTCTTCAATGTCCTATACTTCACACGATGCGGGGTGAGGTCTTTCCCGTATTTTCCCCTCATCATGGTTTCGTAATCGGACCAGTTGCCGAGGGGCTGTGCTGCAAACTTCAGTTTGCCCTTGCAAAGCACAAACTTCAATTCGCCCTTGCAAAACACAAACTGAAGTTTGTGGTACGTTATCTCTTCAAGGTTCTATATTTGACACGATGCGGGGTCAAATCCTTGCCGAACCTCTCGATCATCATCGTTTCGTAATCAGACCAATTCCCAATATACATCTTCGCTTGCGAGTCGCCCTCAAACACGATGAGGTGGGTGCAGATGCGGTCGAGGAACCTACGGTCGTGGCTGACGACGAGGGCGGTGCCTGCAAATTCTTCGAGGGCTTCTTCGAGGGCGCGCAGGGTGTTCACATCCAGGTCGTTGGTGGGTTCGTCGAGGAGGATGACGTTGGCGCCTTCGGTGAGGGTCTTGGCGAGGTGGACGCGGTTGCGTTCGCCGCCTGAGAGGATGCCAACTTTCTTTTGTTGGTCGGAGCCTGCGAAGTTGAATGCGGAACAATAGCCGCGGGCGTTGATCTTCTTCTTGCCGAGTTCAAGGAAGTCTGCGCCGCCTGAGATTTCTTCGTAGACGGTTTTCTCAGGGTCGAGGGTGCGGTTTTGGTCTACATAGGAGAGTTTGACGGTTTCGCCAATTTTGATGGTGCCGCTATCGGGTTTCTCTTTGCCGACGATCATCTTGAGCAGGGTGGTCTTGCCTTCGCCGTTGGGACCCACTATCCCGATGATACTGCCTGGGGGAACAGAAGCAGAAAACCCGTCGAGAATGAGGCGGTCGTCGTAACTCTTGGTCACCTTGTCAAATTCGAAGACTACGTCACCGAGGCGCGGACCAGGCGGGATGTACATATCCAGTTCTTCGCGGCGCGCTTCGGCTTCTTGAGTAAGCAATTTTTCGTAGGCGCTGACGCGGGCTTGTCCTTTGGATTGACGCGCTTTGGGCGACATGCGAATCCATTCGAGTTCGCGTTCGAGAGTCTTCTGGCGTTTCGATTCGGATTTCTCTTCGAGGCGGATGCGTTCCTGTTTTTGTTCGAGCCACGAGGAGTAGTTGCCCTTGTAGGGGATGCCGTAGCCGCGGTCGAGTTCGAGGATCCAGCCTGCAACGTTGTCGAGGAAGTAGCGGTCGTGGGTGACGGCGATGACGGTGCCTTTGTAGTCGCGCAGGTGATGTTCGAGCCACGCCACGGACTCGGCGTCGAGGTGGTTGGTGGGTTCGTCGAGCAGGAGAATGTCGGGTTCGGTGAGCAGGAGTCGGGTGAGGGCGACGCGGCGCTTTTCTCCGCCTGAGCAGACCTTGATGGGCGTATCGGGCGGCGGGCAGCGCAGGGCGTCCATGGCGAGTTCGAGGCGGCTGTCGAGGTTCCAGGCGTCGTGCTTGTCGAGTTGCTCCTGCAGTTTGGCTTGCTCGGCGACGAGGGCGTCGAAGTCGGCGTCGGGTTCGGCGAACTTGGCGTTGACCTCATCAAAGCGCGCGAGCATATCCACGATGGGCTGCACCGCTTCTTTCACGACTTCGATGACGGTCTTGCTTTCGTCGAGTACCGGTTCCTGTTCGAGCAAGCCCGTGGTGTAGCCTTTGGATTGCGAGATCTCGCCGATGTAGTCGTTATCGATGCCTGCCATGATGCGCAGTAAGGTGGATTTGCCCGCGCCGTTGAGACCGAGCACGCCGATCTTGGCGCCGAGGTAGAAGCCGAGGGAGATGTCGCGCAGGATCTGTTTGTTGGGGGGGACGATCTTGCCCACTTTGTTCATGGAGTAGATGACTTGTGTGGTTTCGTTACTCATAGTGGCGGTATTTTACCCGATGATTGTTTTTTAACCACGAAGCACACGAAGGGGCACGAAGGATTTAAGGGACGCTGACGAGCACTGATGGAC
>DAOTXM010000355.1:0-4306 GCA_034435215.1 Anaerolineales bacterium | reverse complement strand
CAAATTTCGGCATTTTTCCCGCCAAAAACGGTAGAGCCATTTTTATAATATGGAGTATGTGGGGTGTTGTGTGCGGGCGTGCCAGTACACAATGCCCCATACCCCGGTTTGTTGATATGATACATTCCAAAGATATTCGGTGGCGTAATGGCTGAGGCTCCTTTAATTGTCGAGAACCTTTCGTTCAAGTATCGTATACGCCCTGAATTGGCGATCGAGAATATTTCCTTTGAGCTTAAGCCAGGCGAGATGCTGTTGATCGCCGGCTCGAGCGGCTGCGGCAAGACGACACTGGCCCGTTGCATCAACGGTCTCATCCCCAGGAGCTATGGCGGCAAACGCGAGGGAAGGGTGCTCCTGCACGGCAAGGATGTGGCCACGATCCCGCTGGCGGAGGTGTCTCAGATCGTCGGTACACTGTTGCAGGACCCCGAACGACAGATCGTCGCCAGCAACGTTTACAACGAGATTGCCTTTGGCCCCGAAAATCTGGGACTTGCGCGTACAGAAATTGTCGAACGCGTCGAGCTGGCCATACAACGCCTGGGGTTGGAATACTTGCGGGAACGCGATACCTTCAATCTTTCCGGCGGCGAAAAGCAGAAAGTTGCTCTGGCGGGCGTCTTGGCGATGAATCCCTCCATTCTGCTGTTGGATGAACCGCTGGCTTCTCTCGACCCCGCCTCGGCCTACGAAGCCCTGGATATTTTCCGCAGTCTGGCGGACGAGGGCAAAACGGTTGTGTTGATCGAACATCGCGTGGAAGATGCCATCGCCGCCCGCCCTGATCGCATGATGTACATGGAAGATGGCCATGTCAAGTATCTGGGGCCGATCAAGAGCCTGCCCGACGAAATCGACCACAAACAGGTCAAACTGCCGGCGCAATGGGTGGTGGATCGAATCAAAGGGCAGAAAGAGGCAGTTGAAACGGTCAGCAGACCAGAGTTGCGGAAACGAGGCGAGACATTGGTCTCGTTTGAAAATGTCTCTTTCCGCTACAGTGATGAAACTCCCTTCGTATTGGAAAATGTCAATCTGGAAATCTGTCATGGCGATTTGATCGCCGTGCTTGGCCCCAACGGTGTCGGCAAATCCACCCTGATCAAACATGCCATTGGCCTGCTCAAACCGACCGAGGGCAGGGTGCTGGTGGAAGGACACGATACGCGCAAGATGAGCGTGGCCCAGATTGCGCGCGTGCTCGGTTTTGTCTTCCAGAGCCCGACCCACATGCTCTACGCGCCAACGGTGCGCGAGGAGCTGGAGTTCGGCCCCAAAAACCTGGAATTCGAACCACAAGAGATGGCCGCGGCGGTCACAGAGAGCGTCAAGACCCTCAACCTGAACGGATTGGAGGAGTACCCGCCCCTGGGTCTCTCTTTCGGACAGCAAAAGCGTACCACCATCGCTGCGGTGTTGGCCATGCGTTCGAAGATCATGGTCATGGACGAGCCTACCGCCGGGCAGGATTACGCCAACTACACCCGCTTCATGGATGTCATGTGTCACCCGATCGATGGGGCGCAGTCGATCCTTTCAGCCAATTTTGCAGCTACTCTCTTTATCACACACGACCTCGACCTGGCTGTCACCTATGCCAATCGCATATTGCTGATCGGAGAGGGGACGGTTGTTGCGGATGGGCCGCCCGAAGAAGTGTTGAAGGATTTCGATTTGCTAAATCGTTACCGTGTCCGGCCGACCTCGCTTCTAAACCTGAACTTGAGCCTGCTCCCGAAGACCGGATGTTTTTTGCCGGCTGAGGCTTTGGCGGCTTATGCGTGATTTGCTCCCTGAGCAGAGCGTAGCGCAGTCGAAGGGTTGCTACATAAGGCAATTGTGTTTCGACTGCGTTCGCCTAGCGGCTCACTCCGCTCAACACGGAAATCAATTTGTGATCATCCCTGTAACGGATGCCCCCGTACAGGGTTATCAGAAATAGGGTCAGCATCGTTTTCTAATTAATCAAAAAAAGGAGAGAAGTTATGGAAAAGAAAAATACATGGGCATTCGGCACGCGTGAAGTAGTATACGGTGCCATCGGCGCGGCGTTGTATGGTGTGTTCTCCTGGGCTACCAACATCTTCCCGCTACCTGCCGCCGGGAATATCACCTTCCGTCCCGCAGTTGCCGTTTTGATTTTCTTCGGCGTTGCGTATGGTCCCTGGGCTGGCCTGCTGGCCGGTTTCATCGGCAACACACTGGGTGACGCGCTATCCGGCTGGGGCTTCTACTGGAACTGGAGCCTGGGCAACGGTCTGATGGGCTTGGTGGCCGGCTTGGCGATGCCAATGATCAATGATTTCCGCGCCCGTGCTGACATCGTCAAGGGGGTTGGTTGGGGCATCCTGGGCATCATCGTCGGTATGTTGTTTTCGTCGCTGACAGAAATGTTCGTCGGCGGCATCGACCTGAACACTGCGCTGGTTGGCTACTTTACCCCGGCCGTCCTTGGGAACACCATCGTAACGATTGTTTTGCTGCCCATCTTGATGGTTGCGTTTGCAGCGGTGGCTGCGCGTAGGGGTCGGTAAATCACTTATGTTGGCGACCTGGCGGTATCGCCCGCGCGATACCTTCATTCAGAGTCTGGATCCGCGCACCCGCTTGATCTTCCTGTTCAGCATCATCTTTGCCTTGACCATCCCTGAAATCTGGGATTTCCGCATCATCATTCCTCTGTTCGCGCTCTCACTGACCCTGTATTTTTTGGCGCGTATCGAATGGAAAGATATCCGGCGGGTCTGGATCTTCATCATTGTGCTGGTGGTGTTCATCGTTGGCCTGAACGGTTTGCTTTCCGGGCGTGGCGGACCTTCCTCTGTAGTCCAGGTTGAATCGCCGACCCTGTTCGAAGTTCCCTTCTATATCCCCGGCACGCAATGGGGGTTTAGCGTGCCGATCACGATCAACAAAGTCTGGTTCGCCATTGTACAGATGACCCGTATGCTCACCATGGCGATCCTGGCCATCCCGATCCCTTACACCATGGATCCCAATATCTATGGGGTTGCATTTCGCCGTATGGGCGCCTCGGACAAGTTCTCGTTTTCGATGGACCTGGCCTTTCGCTTCCTGCCGACCTTTGCGCGCGACTTCACGACAACTGTGGATGCACAACGCGCACGCGGTTATGAAATGGAAGCATTGAAAGGTGGCATCGTCGCTAAGCTCAGGCGGTTGGCGCCGTTGATCATTCCGGTCACTATGCAGGCGACCGTCACAGGTGAAGACGTGATCGATGCCATGGACTTGCGCGCTTTCAACACCAGTAAGCGTACCTGGATCAAGGAACTGCACTATGCGCCCCGCGATTATTTCATGCTGGGACTGGGTGCATCCATCTTCGTTGCCTGTTGTCTGTTGAAATGGGTCTTCGGCATCGGAGAATTCTTCGTGCCAGATTTTTTCTTCTCATTCCTGGGATATTAGGGCAATCTGTAAAACGAACAGCCGCTTAGAAATGAGCGGCTGTTTCTATTTCCAGCTGAAGATAGAGCTAGCGTACCCTGATCCGGTCGATCGCAATCGTCCCAACGCCGGCCTGGCCTCCCTCTTTGCTGGAGACGGCAAAATCGATCTTCCAGATTTGCGATGGGACAACGAGCTCGCCTTCCCTGCAGCCAGTGGCTGCCCAACATCGAAACTCTTTGTAAGGGATTGTGATGGTCTGCCATCCGGGAATGGTGGTTGCTTTTGGCATGTCGTAACTGAAAACGGCGCTGTTTCCATTGGCATCGGGGGCATAAATAACCTTGACTTCGAGCATATTGCTCGACCCTTCACCTCGATAATCGAAGATCATTGCTTGCGTATTTTCCGGGGGAGGTGCATCCAGGATTTTTGAAATCCCAACATATCCGCCTGGGACAATATTATAAATCATTTCGATTGCTTGCTTTTCGCAGCCTTCAACCAGGACGCTTTTGTTTTCATTCCCTTCCGGTTTGTAAAATTCCCATCCGTCCAGGCTGTTCATGTCATCGATTACGACCGTGCGATTGTTTATGAAATATGCAATAAGCAAACCGATTGCCGCGCCGATGATGATCCCGCCGGCCACCCAGAGCCACCCAAAGCCCTTCTCGTCTTTCGGTTGAACTTCCTCTCTTTTTCTATATTGAATGATCGCAATAATGATCGATGTAATGGCCCCGATGATGGCAGTGATGATGGTTGCAAGTGCGGTAATCCATGTGTCTGACATACGCCCTCCCGTTTAATATGGTTCACAATCAGTACTTCACGAAAGTTGAAAGGGTACCCGAAAACAGGGGTGGGGGGGGGGGGGGGGGGGGGGCGG
>DAOTXM010000354.1:0-62364 GCA_034435215.1 Anaerolineales bacterium | reverse complement strand
AGAGAGTGTCTGAAAACTCAATTTAACGCTGGCTTGGATTGCCAAATCCAAGCCTGAATAGCGGATAACCTGCCACACTTGCCAGATTTGACAATCTGGCAAAGCAAATAAGGACTTTTCAGACACTTTCTAAAGGTTTCTTTTGTCCACCCGAGCCATGTCTGGCGAGAAAGCCCTGCAAACCGAATCGGACGATAGCAAGGAAAACCTTTAGGGTCTGATACTTGATATGACAAGCCCATCCCCTTTACTCTACGATACCTATTACCACATCTACAATCGCGGCAACAACGGCGAGAACATTTTCATTCAGGAACGCAATTACGAACATTTCATGAATCTGTACTTCAAGTACATTGATCCCATAGCCGAGACGTTCGCGTATTGTCTGTTGCGCAATCATTTCCATGTGTCGTTGAAGACCAAGACGGAGAATGAGATAAAAGAGACCTTAAAAAAGACCCTAAAGGTTTCCACGAGTAAAGACCCTAAAGGTCTTAAGAGACCTTTAGGGTCTGAAGGATTAGGGTCTGGATACTTGTCCAAGAAATTCTCCGATTTCTTCAACGCCTACGCCAAAGCCATCAACAATGCCTATGGCAGAACAGGCAGCCTGTTCCAACATCCTTTCGGGCGCGTGCCCATCACCACCGACCGCCAATTTTGGAATGTCATTGCCTACATCCATCAAAACCCGCAAAAGCACAAATTTGTAAAAGACTTCCGTGAATGGAAATGGTCATCGTATGGAATCCTCATTGCCGAGAAGCCAACGAAACTCAAGCGCGATGTTGTCCTTGATTGGTTTGGCGGAAAGGAAAGTTACTTGGAACTGCACCAGCAATGGGTATCCGATGCAGACGCGAAGTGGTTTGCGGAGGATGATTACGATTAATCAAGGAACAAAACCCTAAAGGTTTCTTTCGTAATCAATATCCACGATTTGCAAAGCGATTGACCAAAACGGGAACATGGTTAGCAAGGAAAACCTTTAGGGTTTCTCCAAGAACCTTTAGGGTCTATAATCGAGTCAACATGACCTTTACCGAATCCACCGTCGAGCAAGCCGCGATTGACTGGCTCAAAGAACTTGGCTACGACTACGCCTTCGGTCCTGAAATCGCCTTCGATGGAGAGCGCCCCGAACGGGGGGATTATCAGGAACCGCTCCTGCTTGGACGGGTGCAGGACGCGCTCGCCCGCCTCAACCCCGACCTTCCGCCTGCCGCGCGCGAAGAAGCCTTCCGCCAACTGACGCGGCTCGGCAAGCCCTCGCTCCTGCTCAACAACCACGCCTTTCATCATCTGCTGGTCAATGGCATTGAGGTCGAGTATAAAAAAGACGGGCGCACGGTCAGCGGGCGGGCGGTTGTGGTGGATTTCGAGAACCCCGATAACAACGATTGGCTGGTCGTCAATCAATATACTGTCACTGAAACCCTAAAGGTCTTTGCGGAGCACCCCCGAAGTGAAACGAAGGGGGCGGAGACCTTTAGGGTTTCCAACAGGCGACCCGACGTGGTGATCTTCGTCAACGGTCTGCCGCTGGCGGTCATCGAACTCAAGAACGCCGCAGACGAGAACGCCACCATCTGGTCGGCGTTCAACCAGCTACAAACTTATAAGAACGACATTCCTGCCCTTTTTCACTATAACGAATTGCTCATCATCTCCGATGGTTTGAATGCGCGCTTCGGTTCTCTCACGGCGAATAAGGAATGGTTCCTGCCCTGGAAGACCATCGAAGGCGAGGAAACCGCACCTGCCACGGTCACGCAGTTGGAAGTGCTTTTGAAAGGCATGTTCGAGAAACGCCGCCTGCTCGATCTGCTCCGCTTTTTTATCGTCTTCGAGCAGGAACGCGGCGCGCCCACGCTCAAGAAGATCGCGGGCTATCATCAGTTCCATGCGGTCAACTATGCAGTGGAGGAAACGGTCCGGGCTTCTTATGCCAAAGAAGCCGCGATCAAGGAATTAAAGGGTAGATATGTTGCCCAACCGATGAAGGGCGGCGAGCTGGGGGACCGGCGCATTGGCGTGGTCTGGCATACCCAGGGCGCGGGCAAAAGTCTGACGATGGCATTTTACACCGGGCGGCTGGTCCTGCATCCGGCCATGGAAAACCCGACCATCGTGGTCATCACCGACCGCAACGACCTGGACGATCAGTTGTTCGGTACCTTCTCGCGCTGTTCCGAAATCCTGCGCCAGGTGCCCGAACAGGCGGCCAGCCGTGAAGACCTGATCGAAAAACTCAAAGGTAGAATAGCTGGCGGTATTTTCTTCACGACGATCCAGAAGTTTATGCCCACCACCACATCTGGCGGACCGTTATCCGAACGGCATAACATCGTGGTGATTGCGGATGAAGCCCACCGTAGCCAGTATGATTTTATCGACGGCTACGCCCGTCACATGCGCGACGCCCTGCCCAACGCTTCATTCATCGGCTTTACCGGCACGCCCATCGAACACGCAGACGCCAACACCCGCGCCGTGTTCGGCGATTACATCAGCATCTACGACATCCAGCAGGCCGTGGAAGACGGCGCAACGGTCAAAATCTATTACGAAGGCCGCCTCGCCAAACTGGAACTGGATGAAAAAGAGAAGCCGAGGATCGACCCCGAATTCGATGAGGTCACCGAAGGCGAAGAACTGGAAAGGAAAGAAAAGCTCAAGACCAAATGGGCGGCGCTCGAAGCCGTCGTAGGCGCGGAGAAGCGTGTCAAACTAGTCGCAGCAGATTTCGTGGAGCATTTCGAGAAACGCCTGGAAGCCATGGACGGCAAAGCCATGATCGTCGGCATGTCCCGTCGCATTTGCGTTGACCTTTACAACGCCATCGTAGAACTTCGCCCCGAGTGGCACTCAAATGATGATAAGCAAGGTGTTATCAAAGTTGTGATGACCGGCAGTGCTGCTGATCCGTTGGACTGGCAGCCCCACATTCGAACCAAAAAAGCCCGAGAAGATTTGGCCTTGCGCTACAAGGACCCGAACGATCCGTTCAAAGTAGTCATTGTGCGGGATATGTGGTTGACGGGTTTCGATGTCCCACCCTTGCACACCATGTATATCGACAAACCGATGCAGGGGCACGGCCTGATGCAATCCATTGCGCGCGTCAATCGCGTCTACAAAGACAAGCCCGGCGGATTGATCGTGGATTACCTCGGCTTAGCTTATCACCTGCAAAAAGCGCTGGCGGCCTACACTGAAGCAGATCACCCCGCCGAAATCCCTGACCAGGAGCAGGCTGTCAACGAACTGCTCAAACGTTATGAAATCTGTAAAGGGTTGTTCCATGGCTTCGACAGGTCCAAGTTCTTCACAGGTTCAGCTAAGGAAAAACTCGGTATCCTGCCACTGGCGCAAGAACACATCTTGCGGCAAGAGGATGGCAAAGACCGTTTGTTGAAAGCCGTCCGGGGATTATCGCTGGCCTTTGCATTAGCCGTGCCAGATGAACGCGCGCTTGCCATCCGCGATGATGTCTCTTTCTTCCAGGCGGTGCGCGCTGCGTTGATCAAGTCCACTGTGGAAGGCGAACGCACCGCAGAAGATATCGATCAGGCTATCCGGCAAATCCTTTCACGCGCGGTTGTCAGTGACCAGGTGATCGACATCTTTTCCGCGGCGGGTTTGAAGAAACCGGAGATTTCGATCCTGTCAGATGCCTTCCTGGCCGAAGTCAAGGGCATGCCGCAGAAGAACCTGGCCATCGAATTGCTGCGCAAATTGCTCAACGACGAACTCAAGAGTCGCATGAAAAAGAACCTTGTGCAATCACGCTCCTTTGCCGAGATGCTCGAACGAACGATCCGTTCCTACCAGAACCGCACCCTGGATTCTGCTGAGGTTATTGCAGAACTGGTCAAGTTAGCCGAAGAAATGCGCGAAGCGCAAAAGCGCGGCGAGAAGCTTAATCTCACCGAAGACGAGATTGCTTTCTATGATGCATTGGAAGTCAACGATAGCGCGGTGAAAGTATTGGGAGATGAAACACTCAAAGACATTGCCCGTGAGTTGGTCGAAACTGTGCGTAATAATGTCACAATCGATTGGACGGTGAGGGAAGCTGTCCGCGCCAAGCTGCGGGTGATGGTCAAGAGGATACTGCGCAAGTATGGGTATCCGCCCGATAAGCAGGAGAAGGCAACGAGAACCGTTTTGGAGCAGGCGGAATTGATTGCAGCCGATTGGGTGGAGTAAAACGAAAGTTGCAGAGTGCAGTCAAGGTAGGTCGATGAACGAGCGAGTTCTTGTCTGGGATGGTTGTACCAATGTCCGCGATCTAGGCGGTCTTAGAACTGGCGACGGCCGCATGACTCGTTGGGGAGCAGTGATCCGTTCGGATAATCCGGCTAAGCTGACTGCCGCGGGATGGTCGGCGCTTTATGCATATGGCATCCGTACAATTATTACGCTGCGTACGCATGGCATGGCGGAAAGCGAGCTCGATATTACGCCACGATTTGGCGCTGGCCACAGCGACACGCGGCAGCTGTTACTGCGATTGCACGGGCTCGGCCTGGTGGCGTTCTAATCCATTGTGTCCGTGGAAATGATCGTAACTGTCCTTCTTATTGTGAAAAGGGCTCTCAGGAGAGATGTGAAATGGCAGATCAAGCACAGTTGGACATTTTGAAGCAGGGCGTCGCTGCGTGGAATCAATGGCGGACAGAAAACCCGGAGGCCAAGATCGACCTGAGCGAAGCCGACCTCGGGGAAGCCAGGCTGGCCGGTGTCGATCTCAGCAAAGCCAGGCTCAGGAAAGCCAATCTCTATAAGGCGGATCTCAGCCAGGCAAATCTCAGCCGGGCCAATCTCAGGAAAGCCAACCTCTTCGAGGCCAATCTCACGGGAGCCGATCTCACCCGGGCCAGTCTCAGGGACGCCAATCTTGGCCGAGCCAGGCTCAACGGCGCCAATCTCCTCGAGGCCAGTCTCAACGAAGCCGAGCTCCGGAAAGCTGATCTTCGGAAAGCCAATCTCAGGAAAACCGACCTTTTCAAGGCCAGGATCAGTTTGGCCAACCTCGGTGGTGCGGATTTATCGGAGGCCAATCTGTGCAACGCCGATCTCGATTTGGCGGATCTCCGCGGGGCGGACCTCCACCATGCCAATCTCATCCAGGCGACGCTGGTCAGTACCAAGGTCGGTGCGGCAAAGGTTTCCGGAAGCGAAGTCTATGGGATCAATGTCTGGGACCTGGAAGGGGAATTTGTCGAGCAGGAGGATTTGATCGTCACGCGCAGGGGACAGCCGATCGTTACGGTGGATAACATCAAGGTTGCGCAATTCATCTACCTGATCTTGAACAACCAGGCCATCCGGGATGTGATCAATACCCTCACGTCCAAATCGGTTCTCATCCTGGGCCGCTTTTCGCTTCCGGAGCGCAAGGCAATCCTGGACGGGTTACGAAGCAAGTTGCGCGACTATGACCTGCTGCCCATCGTCTTCGATTTCGACCGCCCCACCGACAAGGATTTCACCGAAACCATCAAGACGCTGGCGGGTCTCTCGTACTTCGTGATTGCAGATGTCACCAATCCGAAGTCATCCCCGCTGGAGCTGCAGGCGACGGTCCCGGATTATCAAATTCCCTTCGTGCCCATCATCCAGGAAGGCGAACATCCTTTTGCAATGATGGTCGATTTACAGAAAAAATATGACTGGGTATTGAAAACGGTATCGTATGATTCACTGGAGACCCTGATCGCAGTCTTGAAGCCACTGATCATCGACCCTGCGATGCAGAAGCGCCAGGAATTGCGGCTCATAAAGGCGCAGGAACCGGAAGTCATTTCAGGGAAGGATTACCTGGCAAAGGGATGAATATGTCATTGATAAATGGGAGATTGCTTCGTCGCAAAGTGTGCTCCTTGCAATGACAGATGACATAGGTGGGAGAGGGATTATAATGATCAAAATCTTGATGAACAATAGAAACGAATCCGGTCCTGGGAAAACCTGGAAGACCATGATTCCTATCGAGAGAAAATGCGGAGGGTGTTATGGCAGGAAAATACAAGAGTATCCAACTGTTCGTTCTCCTTTTTGGGATTCTTATCGTTCTGTCCTGTTCTTTGGTGGGCAGCCCGGGAGGGGAACAACCCGATTCATCTGCCGTGGAGACTGAAATCGCATTTGGGATCATGGCTACCAACCTTGCCAACCAGGAGATGACGCTGCAAGTCATGCAGGTGCAAATGACTCTGCAGGCACAATTGACCATGCAGGCCGTCAATGTGCAACCGACCCAGGCGATCGTGCCGCCACAACCGCTGCCCACGCAGATCGTTCAACCCTCCCCGGTCCCCAGCAGCACGAATGCGCCGCCTCCCGCGGAGCTTGTGCTTGAGATCCAGAAATCGGTCGACACGTTTTATTGTTACCAGCCCCCGTACCAGTTGACCATCACGGTCAGGGTCAGCGATATCAACCGGGGGATGGCGGTTTATTACCACATCCGGGATAAGGTGACTGGCGTCACTTCTGACGGGCAGGTCATCGACCTGCATCGCAAGAGCAGCAATACACGCGACGCCACCATCATCGGCGGGGGCAGCAGCCAACAGAACCTGCAATTCCCGCCACTGATGGGAGAATCATACTTTGTGTACCAGATCATCAGCGATGACGGGACGTATCGCAGTCCGGTGTTCAGCGATATTACGTTCTTCCCTTGCGGGCAATAAATTTCAAGGCACGTTTTCGTTGAAAGATGAGAGGAGTAAAAATGAAACGCTACCTCGTCAAACCCGGAGAGAAAGTGGAACTCTCGAAATGGGACCCGAACGATAAGGGGGAGTTCAAGGGCGGCAAGGAGGAAGGACTGGCCGAACTCGAAACGTTGAACGGCAAGCTCGAAGCGTTGCAGGAATTGTTATTTGCCGAACACAAGCATAAGGTGTTGATCGTCCTGCAGGCCATGGATACTGGCGGAAAGGACGGGGTCATCCGCCGCGTGTTCGACGGCGTCAACCCGCAGGGTGTGCGCGTGGCCAGTTTCAAAGTCCCCACCCAGGAGGAGTTGGATCACGATTACCTGTGGCGCGTCCATAAAGTCGCGCCGGGGAAGGGTGAAATGGTCATCTTCAACCGCAGCCATTACGAGGATGTGTTGGTGGTGCGCGTACATAAGCTGGTCTCGCCCGAGGTGTGGAAGAAGCGTTTCGATCAGATCAACCAGTTCGAACGCCTGCTGGCAGAGAACGGGACGACGATTTTGAAATTCTATCTACATATCGATCTGGACGAACAGAAGCAGCGTTTGCAGGCGCGCCTGGATGATCCCGCCAAGCGCTGGAAGTTCCGCCTGGGAGACCTGGGGGAGCGCAAATTGTGGCCTGATTACATGCAGGCCTACGAGGATGTCTTGAGCAGGACCAGCACAGCGTATGCTCCCTGGTACATCGTGCCGGCCAATCGCAAATGGTATCGGGATCTGGTCATCTCTACGGTGCTCGTGAAGGCGTTGGAAGATTTGAACATGGAATTCCCAGCGCCGGAAGAGAATTTGGACGGCGTCGTGATCGAGTAACGCCAGTAAGACAAAAGTGTTGAATTTTAAAAGGAACCGAGATATGGGGTGTGGGGACGCGCACGCCCGCACAAACCCCATATCTCGACATTTTTCCTGTTCAAAACGGTAGAGCCAAAGCTATCGGTATAAAGATGATCTTGGAGGTCATATGGCTGGAGAATTTCAAGTCAGTGGCAAGAACGCGCAGGCGCAATTCACGCTCAAACTGCATCGCGGCGATGGCATGACCCTGGTGGCGATGAACTGGAAGGACGGCCAACCGCCGCAGGATTTTGTCGGCTTTGCCATCGAATACAAGGAACCCGGCGGTCATAAATTCTTTTCCCTGAAGAACCGCCTGGCCTTTCCCGGCGCCGAGGGCGACGTGAACCCGAACCGTCTGTCTACCCGGCTTTCCCCGATCCAGAAGTTTCGCTGGGTGCATTTCCCGCGCAACGCGGAACTGCCCGGCGAATTCATCTACCGGGTCACGCCGGTCTTCATGAACGATAAGGACGAGCTCAGCTACGGCGACTCACAGGAGGCCGCCATCGAACTCAACCGCGAGACCTACCCCGGGCAGCTCAATGTTACGTTTACGCGCGGTTTTGTGTCGTCACAGGCCTTCGTGGATCGTTACGAATCGAGGGGGCCGATCGCCAAGCTCTTGCCGCAGAGCGCGGAGGACGGGTTGACCTTCGTTCCGACGCATCCGCTGACAAAGGATGCCCTGGCCTGGATGGGCTTCGAAGCACGGCATGCCATCCTGGAAGTGCTCGACCAGGCGATTGGGGACGCGCAGGCCCAGGTCAGGGTGGTAGCGTACGATCTGAACGAGCCCGAAGTTGTTTCCCGTCTCGAAAGGCTGGGTCCGCGCCTCAAGATCATCATCGATGACGACGGTCCGCATGGGGAGCTGCACTCCGCGGAAACCCAGGCGGAGCATCGCCTCTCGGTCTCGGCCGGTCATGCCAACGTGAAGCGCCAGCATATGGGCAAGCTGCAACATAACAAAACCATCGCAGTGGATGGACCGCAGGTGCAAGCAGCCGTGTGCGGCTCGACCAATTTCACCTGGCGCGGCTTATATGTGCAGTCCAACAATGCAATGATTTTGCGGGGGGAAAGCGCAGTCAAGCCGTTCATGGCTGCATTCGAGAATTACTGGAACAACGACAAACCAGCCGGCTTTGGCGCGACTGACTCCGCAACGTGGACGGACCTCGGCCTGGATGGGATCAGTGCCAAGGTGGCTTTCTCGCCGCACCTTGCATCGAACGCGCTGTTGGGATCGATTGCCGATGACGTACGCGAAAAGACGACCTCCTGCCTGTTCTATTCGCTGGCATTCCTGTACCAGACGCCCGGGGTCATGCTGGAGGCGATCAACCAGGTCTCCCAGGATGAAAACATCTTCGTCTACGGTATTTCCGATCGGAAGGTGGGCGGCATCGACCTGCAGAAGCCCAGCGGCAACGTGTCGCCGGTTTACCCTTCGGCGCTGCGCGCGAAGAATGCCCCCGAACCGTTCAAGTCAGAACCGACCGGCGGGCGAGGCAATCGCATGCATCATAAATTCCTCGTCCTGGATTTCGATAAGCCGACCGCCCGGGTTTACCTTGGCTCGTACAATTTTTCTATTCCCGCCGATACAAAGAACGGTGAAAATTTATTGCTCATCCGTGACCGCCGGATTGCGGTCGCCTATATGATCGAGGCTTTGCGCATCTTCGACCATTACCATTTCCGGGTGGCGCAACAAGAGGCCAAGAAGGCAAAGCGGAAGCTGCAACTGACCAGGCCTCCCCGCAAGGCGGGGGAGCAAGCCTGGTGGGTGGAGCATTACACCGATCCTCGCAAGATCCGTGACCGGGAACTCTTTGCGTAGATGCCCGTGACCTCTCCCTACCATGGAAATTCGTGTGCGTGCAAAGGTTGTCCTTGACATGCTTTGCGTGTACACAGAAATTCCCAAAACCTGTTCAGAATGACAGATAGTGTATAATCGGGATATGATAACTTTGTCTGACAACACTGTTGTCAGCGCCGCTTTCCCTGCGGTTCTCGAATTGTATCTGGTCAGAAGGATCTGACCAGATTTTTTATAGCATGACAACAAACATCTCAAGGAGATTTCATGAAACTGAGCAAACTTGCCAGTGAAATTGCCGAATCGCCGACTCTGGCGTTGAACGAAGAGGCGCGCCTGCTTCGGGAACGAGGCGAGCCGGTCATCCATTTAGGAATCGGTGAACCCAAGAACAAGACTCCTATCAACGCCATTCTTGCCTCAGCGGCCAGGCTTTCGAGCGGGGAGGTAAAGTATACACCTGCCGATGGAATGCTGTCCCTGAAGAAGGCTATCATCCGCTACACTGAGGAGAACTATGACCGCCTGGTTGCTCCTGAAAATGTGATCGTCACGAATGGTGCCAAGCAATCCCTGTTCAATATTCTCTATTCGATTTTAAATCCACAAGACGAGGTAATCCTGCTTGCACCGTACTGGGTCTCTTATCCGGAAATCATCAAGATGTGCAATGCCCGCCCGGTGGTGGTCACGCCGGAAGATGGGACCTTCACGCCTCGCTTCGAAGATATCGAGAAGGCCGTCACCTCCTACACACGGGCGATCCTGGTCAACAGCCCAAACAACCCTTCCGGTGTCATCTACCCGCCGGAATTGATCGAGAAACTGGTCGGTTTCTGTGAAAGCAAGGGTATTTTCGTGATTTGCGATGACATCTATCACAAACTGACCTTCGACCGCAAAGAGGCCGTACCAGCGTATCGCTATACTAAAAAAGATATTGAAGATTCATACGTCATCGTGGTCAATGGGGTGGCGAAACTATATGGCATGACCGGTTTCCGCGTGGGGTGGGTGGTGGCGCCACGCGCCCTGGTGCGCGTGATGACCAATGTCACAGTGCAGATCACCTCAGGGGTCTCACCTGTTTCCCAGGCGGCGGCGGAGGGGGCTTTGAATGGCATGCAATCGGTCGTCGAGGCGTTGCGGTTACAGATCGAAAACAATCGCAATGTGCTCCTGCAGGAAATGAAGTCTTTTGCTGGTGCACGCCTGATCCCGCCGGACGGCACCTTCTACGCGTTGCCAGATCTGCGCGCATTCAATAATAGTTCGGTGGAAATTTCGAAGTTTCTGCTCAAGAAAGCGTTGGTGGTCACCGTGCCCGGCAAGGAGTTCGGTATGGAAGGACATATCCGCCTGTCCTTCAGCGGCACAGTCAAGGATATCACCGAGGGCATGGCGCGCATCAAATGGGCGCTCGATCCGACCAGCCCGAACGAGATTTATATTGGCGATCGGAAACTCATTCGTGATTGGCTCTAGAATAATAACCGCTGAGATCGCGTACCGCCCCGGTGTCCTTCGAGAGAGATCGCGGAGAAGAGCGAAAAAAGGACTCTGCTGGCTTGGCGTTCTCCGCGGTTGGATCGGAGATTTTTTACATGAATAATCTTCTCAACATCAAGACCCCGGCTGAAAGCATAGCCCAGGTCCGCAAGGCGGATTATAGCCTCTCGAACCACGGGCTGATCAATTTACGTCTGGCTTATTGGAATCTGCCCAGCGAAGCTTTGCATGAAGAAGCTGTCTTTCGTGCGGAAGGTGCCACTGTCCATAAAGGGCCGTTCGTGGCCTTTACGGGCAAGCATACCGCCCGGTCTGCGAATGACAAGTTCGTCGTCCGCGAAGTGAGCACCGAGGAGCAAGTCTGGTGGGGGCAGTACAACCGTCCCATGTCGGCCGCGAAATTCGAAGAGTTGTATGTCCGCCTGCTGGGCTATCTTCAGGGGCGGGACCTGTTTGTGCAAGACCTCTATGCGGGCGCGGACGAAAAGTACCGTTTACCGGTGCGGCTCGTGACCGAGTTGGCCTGGCATAGCATGTTTGCACGGAACATGTTCATCCTGCCCGAATCGCTGGAAGAGTATAAGCGCTTCATCCCCGACTTTACCATTATTGCCGTTCCCGGGTTCAAATCCGACCCGCGGGTGGATAACACCAACTCCGAAACCTTCATTGCGCTCAGCTTCGAAAAGAAGACGGCCATCATCGGCAACAGCGCCTATGCAGGGGAGATCAAGAAATCGGTCTTTACCATTCTGAATTACCTGCTGCCGCTGCAAGGTGTCCTCTCGATGCACTGTTCGGCCAACGTAAATCCCCAGGATGAAAACGATGTGGCCCTTTTCTTTGGCCTCTCCGGCACCGGCAAGACCACGCTTTCAGCTGATCCCACCCGCCGGTTGATCGGTGACGATGAACACGGCTGGAGTGATGAGGGCGTTTTCAATTTCGAAGGCGGATGTTACGCCAAGGTGATCGGCCTGTCGGAGTCGGCTGAGCCGGAGATTTATGCCACCACCCGCATGTACGGGACCATCCTGGAGAACGTGACCTATGACCCGGTCACGCGCCTGATCGATTTAGACGATGATTCGGTTACAGAAAACACACGTGCATCCTACCCGCTGGATTTCATCTCAAACGCCGTCCCTGCAAAAAAAGCCGGGCATCCCAAGAACATCATCATGTTGACTTGTGATGCCTCTGGCGTCATGCCACCCATCGCGCGCCTGACGCCAGACCAGGCGTTGTACCAGTTCATCTCAGGATATACGGCCAAGATCGCCGGCACGGAAGTTGGTCTGCGCGATGAACCGGAGATCACCTTCTCGGCCTGCTTCGGTGGACCTTTCATGGTGCATCACCCTGCCAGATACGCCGAATTATTGCGAAAGAAAATCGAGCGTTATGGCGTCACCTGCTGGCTGGTCAATACCGGCTGGGTGGGCGGCCCGTATGGCATTGGAAAGCGCATCAGTATTCGCCACACGCGTAATTTGCTGAATGCCGCGCTCTCCGGCGCGCTGAAAACCGTCGAGTATTACAAGGATCCGGTCTTTGGCTTTGACGTTCCCAAGTCCTGCCCGGATGTGCCCCCCGAGGTGCTGGAACCCTGGTCCTCCTGGCCCAGCCGCAAGGAATATGACAAGCGTTACAGGGATCTGGCGCAGCGTTTTATCGAAAACTTTGCCAAGTTCGAGGAGGGCACACCCAGGGAAGTTGTCGAGGCTGGGCCAAAGGTGTAAGATTGATCCGGGAGATTACAAAAAATTGTGAAGATTTGATCTTCACAATTTTTGTTTTTTCATTTTTGTTTTTTTCTCCTGGTTATCCATATCAGAGCGATCCCAAATACAATCAGCAGTATTCCTGCGCAAGGCAAGCTGTAACCACCTATTCCGGAATCTTCCTGTGCTTCCACTTCGTTTTCTTCTCCTGTGGGCGTATTAGGTATTGGCTCGGTTTCGATATCAACAATCCCTGTAGCAGAGGCGATGGTAGCAAT
Source organism: Anaerolineales bacterium (assembly GCA_034435215.1). Lineage (GTDB taxonomy): Bacteria > Chloroflexota > Anaerolineae > Anaerolineales > Villigracilaceae > JAABUE01. The sequence goes on along the minus strand of DAOTXM010000354.1, from coordinate 49,449 downwards.
TGGTTCCAAAGATGGCAGAGTGGGAGCTGCATTCCAGATCGAAATTGGAGTGTTTGTGGGTACAACTTGAACGAAACCCGCGCCATTGCCACCGGGAGAGGGTCTCGGCTCATCGGCTGGACTCATGGATAGCAACGCCAATTGCATGGCCGCATCCATTTGAATCAAACCCGCTCCTGTATATTCATCCCAGCCGGTAAATTCGATGTCCAGTGCTGTCGACTCCATTTGAGCTTCGATCAAGTCCGGAGATGCATTACCGGGGATGCCCATTAAAATGGCGGCCAGACCAGAGACGAAGCCGGTCGACATGGAAGAACCGCTCCTGAAGCTGTATCCGCCAATTGCCGTGGAATAGATTTGCGTGCCTGGAGCGGACAGATCTACTTCTGGCCCGTAGCTGGAACCGTCCCAGTGGTTGGCGCTATTCGTCCTTGCCACTGCGATCACGTTTGGATACCGCGCGGGATACAGAACAAAGTTACTGCCCGTGTTCCCGGCAGCGGCAACGATGACCGCGCCTCTACTGTGGGCATAATTGATGGCATCCGCCAGGATCGATGAAGGGCCGGTACCCCCCAGGCTCAGGTTGATGACCTGGGCGCCATGATCGACAGCCCAAATCGTTCCCTCTGCGGCATTGGCATAGGTGCCTCCGCCGGAGGCGTTCAGCACCTTAACGGGCATGATGCGCGCTCCCCAGGAGACACCGGCAATCCCGGCCCCGTTGTTGCTGGATGCAGCTGCGATACCAGCCACGTGCGTGCCATGGCCATTGTCATCCTGCGGATTGTTGTCATCATTGACGAAATCGTAGCCTGCCACCAGTTTGCCGGCCAGGTCGGGGTGAGCATAATCCACGCCGGTATCTACGATGGCAATGGTTACAGAAGTGGAACCAGTCGAGAGGTCCCAACCCTGCGGCGCGCGGATGTTGATCAGCCCGTATTGCAGTCCCCAGTCTGGATCGCTTGGAATCGTCTCCGCTGCTTGGAGCAGGAAATTTGGTTCCACGTACAGTACACCTGCACAATCTAGAATGTGGTCGAAGGCGTTGCGAATATCCCCGGAAACAACCTTGAGAACGAGCACCCGTAGCACTTCAATTTCAGATAGGATTTGGATGTCGATGCCTTGAAAACACGTCTCTATTCTTTTCTCACTGGTCGAAGCCTTGAAACGGACAACAAGCTCGTTGGGAGCATAAACCCCGGCGGAAAAAATTGCAGGCACGGGAACACGATTTGGCTCGCCCGTGGCGCTTTCACTGATTTGCGTAAAGGTAGTTGTTACGCCTGGTGCAGTGGCTGTAAACGTGGATGTGGGCGTGAGGGTCGGTGTGTCTGATTCAAGGATTTTCGTATCGGATAGACTTTCCCCTGCTACCTGTGTATTCGTTGGTGTTGTCAGTTGTGCGTCGGGTAACGTCGAAACGGGTAGAACCCCTGCCCCTATATTCCATAGCAGGAGACAAATTACTAGATTGAATACTACAATTTTTAAAGCTTTGCCGAGAACATTCATCGTCATTGTGCCTGCCGGTTCCTGCGGTTAGAGTGTATTGAAGCAACCCATAGTAAAATTGTCAAAAGTATATCCTACAATTTTTGGAGGAAAACAATGGCAGACGTGCTCGATTATCAAATCATTGGGGATGATCTACAATTAGTAGAGATCGAACTGGATTACGGGGAAGGTGTCCGTGCGGAAGCCGGAACGATGACCTACATGGAAGATGGCATCGAGATGCAGACCGGCACGGGCGGTGATCTGTTCGCCGGTTTCAAACGCATGTTCACAGGCGAGAGCTTTTTCATTACAACATTCATGAACAATGCGCGCGAGAAGCGCCGCGTGGCCTTTGCGGCTCCCTATCCCGGCAAAATCGTGCCCTTCGACCTAGACCAGTTCAATGGGCAGGTACTGTGCCAGAAGGATTCTTTCCTGTGTGCAGCGCGCGGAACCGAGATCGAGATTGCCTTTACCAAGCGTCTGGGCGCTGGTTTCTTTGGCGGCGAGGGGTTCATCCTGCAACGCCTGACAGGTGATGGCCTGGTCTTCGTCCACGCGGGTGGCACGGTGATCGAGAAAGACCTTGCCCCGGGAGAATCTCTGCGCGTGGATACGGGCTGCTTGGTTGCCTTTGCCACGACCGTGGATTACGACATCCAGTTTGTGGGCGGTTTCAAGAATGCGCTCTTTGGTGGCGAGGGGTTGTTCTTCGCAAAAATGACCGGGCCGGGTAAGGTTTATTTACAAAGCCTGCCTTTCTCCCGCCTGGTCGACCGCATTAAGCGTGGGATTACCTTCACGCAATCCGGTGGCGAACAGCGAGGCGTGGCAGGTGTTGGCGGTGATCTTCTCAAGAATATCATCAGATGCAGTTAAGCTTAGTACCTTACGAATTAAATCCTTGCTTTTTGTGCAAGAATTTACAGGATGGACAGAATATCCAGGATGGTTTCCTTGTATATCCTGTTTGGTTTCGGCTTATCCAAGTTAGGATTCTGTTGGAATTTCCGTATTGCTTGATAAAATAAATAGAAATTACGCAATTCATGTAAGGTTAATAAAAATCTGCAAGCATCTTTAGCGTTCACTATCCTGCTTTTGCCAGTAGATTCAGGAGATTACAAAATGAGTAAGGAAGATCAACTTCGTGACACCCTTAATGAAACTGCCGGAGAGATTGCGCGCATGCAAAGCAATCCACGTACATGGCTGTCGTGGCTGGTCTATTTATTGGCTCGTCTCGAAGAACGAACAACCGCAAGCCCAGCGGACAAGGAAGCCTTTCTTGAAATGTTATCGGCGCTTCAAGATGAAATCAGGAACCGCATGAAAACAGGCGGGTGGCACTGATCATAAAGGGGAAGCCAGTTTACTCGGTGTTCGAGCACGCCCTGGCCTTTACGGTTCCCATTGCGGCTGCCAATCAGGTTCCGGATCGTTTGTCAGTTGCCGTTCTTCTGTCCCGTTTGCACGGATGATATAAATGTCCGCTTGACCGCCATTGCGCAGGGAATTGTAGGCGACGAACTGTCCATCTGGTGAGAAGGAGGGGGAATTGTTGTTACCGCCATAGGTCAGGCGCGCAATCGTTTTCGCTTGTAAATCGATGTTGTAAATGTCTTTGTCACCGGGCGGACCGGCGGAAACCAAAAGGAAGCGCCCGTCCGGGGACCAGTCCAGGCTTCCGGTAATGCCGAGCAGGCCTGTTGTCAATTTTTGAGGCGCATCGCTCCCGTCAGCTTTGATGAAGAAGATTTCATATTCGAACAATTCGGTGGTGCTCATCGCAAAAGCAATGGTCTGCCCGTCCGGCGACCAGGCGGCCCCCACGATGCTGGTTGGCCCAGTATAGTTGGGGCCTGCAAAAATCAGGCGCAGGTTCTCGCCGGTGCGATCTACGATGTAGAGCGAGGTCCGCCCAGTTTCGTCCTTGTTGGCGAAAACAACCCGTTCACCATCAGGGGAAAAATCCGGTGAGAAAGCGTTGCCGATCTCATTCGTTAATTGAATAAGAGACGATGTGCTGAGCACCATAAAGTACAGGTCGAAGGTACCCTGGCTGCGATTGGACGCGAACGCGATCGCGCCGCCCAGCGGGGAAAAAGCCGGGTAATAGTCGTTGGCAAACGCATCAGTGAGACGCAGCAGGCCAGAACCATCCCGGTTGACCATGCACAGGTGGTTGTAGTCTCCGCGCGTACAGGTAAAGATGATGCGCCCGCCATGCAGGCCGGTGGGCAAAGGGGCTGGCGTAGAAGTGGGTGGCGGGACAGGGGAAATGGTAGCCGACTGTGTCGGACGTGGTGTGAAGCTGGCAGGTGGTTCGATTTCTTCTGGCGTGTAGGTTGGGACGAGGAAAAAGAGAAATGCCAGCAGCCCGAGGAGGATCAAGCTGACCGGCAGGCGCCGACCTGGTTTTTTGCTGAATATCTTTTTTGGTTGCTTGCGTCGAAACATGGGTTCCCCTCACCCGTACTTCTTCAAGGAGAGGGAGTCTACAAAGCCCAGGCCAACATCATCCCAAAAATGGCAATGATCACGCCCAGGTGCAGGAACAAGTTGCTGGTTGGAAGCCAGTGCCCAACCGGAAAAAAGAATTGCAGGATGTAGTTGATGAAAACGAACGCGATGCCAATCAAGGGTAACAATCCCTTGCGATGGGCCAGGAAATTGGAGAGCCAGTCGAGCAGTTTGGATATCATGAATCATCCTCTTCTTCGAGCAAAGAACTTTCGTTGGCAGGTTGGTCTACACTTTGCATGGAGGCGAGCCAGGGGGTGAATTGGGCAAGCAATCGTCCGGGAATGCGGCCCTGCATGTGGACTCCCCCGCGTTCGTGTTCGATAAATTCTACCTGTCCCATTTCATGGAACATCGAGATCAATGCGCCTTGCTGGTATGGCAGGTGTATATCAATGGGAGAGTAGGTCTCGTATAATTCCTGTTGAATGAGACTCAGCAGATCGGGCAAACCGCTTCCCACCAGGCCTGAAATTGCCACCGCTCTGGGAAAGCTGTGCAGCGTTTCCTGGGCTTGTTCCGGGTGCTTCAGGCGGTCGATTTTATTCAGGGCTGTGACAGTTGGAATATGTCCGGCGCCGATCTCACCCAGCGTCTGCTGGACAGCTTCGAATTGGTTGAGCGCATTCGGGTGCGAAATATCGACCAGGTGCAGCAGCAAGTCGGCCTCGGCAATCTCTTCGAGCGTGGCGTGGAACGCTGCCACCAGCGTGGTGGGTAGTTTTTGGATAAAACCGACGGTGTCCGTAAAAAGCGCCTGGTAGCCGCCAGGCAGTTCCACCCGCCGTGTGGTGGGATCAAGCGTGGCGAAAAGCTGGTCCGCCACATAGACATCCGCTTTTGCCAGCCGGTTGAGCAACGTGGACTTGCCTGCATTGGTGTAGCCGACCAGTGCAACCGTTGGCAGGCGCGCACGTTTGCGCTGGGCGCGATAGCGCTCGCGGTGTGCGCGCACCTTTTCGATTTGTTTTTTCAGGTGGGAGATGCGATTTCGTATCTGACGGCGATCCACTTCGAGCTGGGTTTCACCGGGTCCACGCAAACCCACACCGCCGGTCGAACCGGCGCGCCCACCTCCGCCGCCTGCCTGACGGGCCAAGTGGGTCCATTGGCGGGTCAGGCGAGGCAGGTAGTATTCATATTGTGCCAACTCCACCTGGAGCATGCCTTCACTGGTATGGGCGTGCTGGGCGAAGATATCCAGGATGAGGGCAGTTCGGTCTAGTACACGAATATTACGTCCCAGCGCTTTTTCCAATTCACGTTGGTGACGAGGGGATAACTCATCATCGAAAACGACCACTTGCGCGAGAGCATCTTCCGATAATGCCTTGAGCTCCTCCACCTTTCCCGGGCCGATGTAGGTTTCTACATGTGGATGATCGAGTTTCTGGGTGATTTCGCCAACCACTTCCAGCCCGGCAGTATTGCATAACAAAGCCAGCTCTGTGAGCGAATCGTCGAGGGTCAGCAAACCTGGTTGTTGATATAGCTCCACGCCAACGAGAAAGGCGCGCTCTCTGGGTTGGTTCGTTGGTTCAGGTATTTTTTTGGCCATCAATCTATTCTTTGCCGGGGATTTCACCGGGGAAGAGTTTCGCGATTTTTGGATCATTTTCTTCGGTTCGAATGGGGATCAGGATATGAAATGTCGAACCGGGAAATTTCTCCTCGTCATACCCACTTGACTCAACCCAGATCGTGCCGCCGTGCGCTTCGATGATACCACGTGCAATGGGCAGCCCCAACCCGGGTCCACCGCCCTTGAATTTGGTCTTTCCACTGGAGTGCAGGTTGGGACGACCGAGTTGTGCAAACTTTTCGAAAATGGCTGTGTGATTCTCAGGTGCTACGCCGATCCCTGTATCTTTCACTGTCAACTCTATAAAGCCGGGCAATGTGCGCCCGTCCACGACAATTTTTCCATGATCCGGCGTATATTTGATGGCATTGATCAGCACATTATATAACGCTTGAAAAAGCCGCTCCGAGTCGACATACGTCCATACCTCGCTTCCTGAAAATTTCCTGATTTCCAATTTTTGTTTTCGCAATAAAACCGCTTCGGATAGCTCACCCTTGAGCAGGTTTAGAACGTGCATCAAGGTGATTTTCTGGAAGTTGAGCGAGAGCAGGTTGTTGTCTATAAGGGACACGTCGATCATATCATCGATGATCTCGTGCAAGCGCCTGACGCCTTTATTCATACCTGCCAACAAACTGTCGAATTGGGTCTGCCCGGAGGCGTCGATCATATCCCGCATCATCGTGGTGTACCCTTCGATCAGAGTGAGCGGTGTCTTCAGTTCGTGTGCGGCCACCGAGATAAAATTGGACTTGGTGCGGTCGAGTTTTTCCAATTGCTGTTGCACCTTGACCAATTCTTTCGAAATATAATTGATGCGCGTTTCCATTTCCAGCCGGGCTGCTTTATCCAGCAAATGTGTATAGATTGGAATCAGCTGGGTCAACAGGTCGAGCGCTTCCCGGTCTATCAGGCTTTCACGCGCCACATCGTTTGTCACATTGATCATCTTGCTGAGGAGCAGAGTAACGTTATTCCTGCCTTGTTCCAGGTCCGATTGCGTTGGCGCTCCCGCCCATTCGTACAGGATCGAATCCAGCCAGGCCGGGTCGCCTGTGGCTACTGCCTGTTCCAGCAACGAGAAAAACTGCTCCAGTTCCTTCTCGAAATTGACGCGTACATCTTCACCGCGTGCCACGCTGTGTGCAACACGGTGCAGCCAATGGGAACGGATTTTCACCAGCAAGTCATGAGCACTCATGGGCTCTAGTTTACGCTTTCTTGGGGTTTTTGGCAAACATTCAGGGTATATTGCTGCGGCGCGCAATCCATTCTTGTAAGGTCCTGCCGACTGCCTCCAGGCTTTGGGCTGAAACCTTATCGACCGTGTCCGCGGTGGTGTGCCAATATGGATAATCGAAGTCGATGATGTCAATCGCCGGAATCCCTGCCTCCAAAAAGGGTGTATGGTCATCAAGCAGCGAGTGCTTTGACTCTGGAACGAAGGACCGCTCATAACCCAGTTCGGAGGCGACATCCCAGATCTCTTTTACCAACGCAGGATCGGAATTGCGCTCGATATAGATGTTTAAATCTGCATCCCCGATCATATCGACAATGACCACAGCTTCAGGACGAAACGTCAGTTCATCAACAAAAACCCTGGAACCCAGGATATAATCCCACCCTTCAATACGACCGTTGTCTTCTGCATCGAAGAAAACCAGCCAGAGGGGTACGCTGTCTTTGGGGAGCACACGCGCCAGCTCCAAAAGGATTGATACGCCAGATGCACCGTCGTTGGCGCCGGGTACTGGATTGAAAATCTTAGTTGGATCGGGATCTTTGTCGGCATACAGGCGCGTATCGTAGTGCGCCCCCAGGATGATTGGTGGCATTGCGTTCCCGCGATAAGCGATGACGTTTTGGATCGGATGCCCCAGCAACTCAGCAGACTGGATGCGCGAGTCCCAGCCCGCAGCTGCTAGCTCCTTTCGCATCCATTCCAGGACCTTGGCATGCCCGCTGGACCCTGGCGTTCGCGGCCCGAAAGCGACCTGCGTTTCCACATCCACCAAGGCACGTTGCCCATCGAACGTTTCAGGCTTTGAGGGAGTGAGAAATGCTCTGGCATACCATGCTGCGACAAGGATAAACAGGATGCCGATACCGGTTAGATAGAATGTTATACTTCTTTTTGTCATATTGCGATCATCGTTTCTCGGTGGATAGATATACTTCTAAATCAACCATTGCGCGTGCAGCATAAGCCCGCCCGCGTTCACTTTTGCCCAGCTTTTTTCCTGCCTGTTCCAGGGGTGGCAGTATGCCGAAATTTGCCTTCATGGGCTGGAAATCGGCCATATCCGCATGTGTGACGTAATGGCAAAGTGTGCCCAACATCGTGGTCAATGGCAAAGTCATCAACGGTAGCCCTATGATTTGACGGGCGGCATTGATACCCGCCAACAGACCAGTGGCAATATTACCCATGTACCCTTCCACACCCGTGATTTGCCCTGCGAAGAAAAGGTCATCGCGGGTCTTGTATTGTAGCGTTGACTGCAGCAGCTTAGGGCTGGCAAGAAAAGTATTGCGGTGCATCTGGCCGAAGCGCACGAATTCGGCATTTTCCAACCCTGGAATCAGCCGAAAGACACGTCGCTGTTCAGGGAATTTCAAATTGGTTTGAAATCCAACCAGGTTGTAGAGATTCCCTGCCAGGTTGTCACGTCGTAATTGGACAACTGCATAAGGGCGGCGTCCCGTGCGCGGATCGGTCAATCCTACTGGCCTCATTGGCCCATACGCCAGTGAGTCATGCCCTCGCTCAGCGATGATCTCGACAGGCAGGCACCCTTCGAAATACTGGTGCCCCCCGGTCCTGACTCCCTCCCTGATTGCGTCTTCAAATGCGCGCAATTCGATCCGGTCAGCCTCCAATAAGGCGTCGATAAACGTCTCGTATTCTTGTTGTGTAAATGGGCAATTTATATAATCGCCATCCTGTTGTTCACCTTTGCCATAGCGTGAGGCGCGGAAGGCAATTTCCATGTTGATGGAGTCATAAGTGACGATCGGGGCAATTGCATCGAAGAAATATAGATGTTCCTCACCGCTGAGATTCCTCAATGTCCTGGCGAGACCAGGCGATGTGAGCGGGCCGGAGGCGATGATGGTTGGCATATCAGGTATATCAACAATTTCCTTGCGAATAACTTCAATCAACGGATGATCATGAATGCGTTCAGTGACTGTTCGGGCAAACAGGTCGCGGTCCACGGCCAGGGCTGCACCGGCTGGAAGGGAGGTGGCTTCGGCGCATTCCAGCAACATGGAACCCAGGCGCCGCAGCTCATTCTTGAGCAGACCGGAAGCGCGATCAGGTAAATTGGACCCGAGTGAATTCGAGCAAATAAGTTCAGCCAGATCTCCGGTTTGGTGTGCGCCGGTAGAGGTTTCAGGGCGCATTTCGTATAGATTAACATTGATGCCCAATTGCGCAGCCTGCCAGGCAGCTTCGCTCCCAGCCAGTCCACCACCGATAATCGTTAGTAACTTTTCCATAGAACGGGGCAATTGTACCATTCGCTATCTTACCTGCTAGTGCTGTATAATATTCACAGTACCCAGATGGCAGAAAAGAATAGTGTCAACTCTCGTTTGAAAGAAGCAACGCTGATTACAGGGGCGGCTTGGGTTGCGCATTTAGAGCGCCAGGTAGGACAGTGGAGGTTCCAAGATTCCTATCACTTGACGAAACAGCGTACAATCAGTCTTGTTGATTACCTTGGTCAACCATCTGTGGACGCCTGGTTGTGTGGTGCGTTGGGGAGTCGTTCCAGCCGTTCACGTTCAGTGCCAGCGGGATTGGATATCGGTTGTGAGCGTTTATTTGCCTTCCCAATTGAGGGCAGTACAGGTGTCTTGCTGGTTGGGGGAGCGGAACAGAACGGAATGGCGCAACGGGTCTGGAAACTGGTAGCAAGTACTTTGTCCAGGAGCGAGGCGGAAGAACCCGAGGTGTCACCGGTCGTTACAGATACACTCGTTCCGGCCATCCAGGAGGGCGTGCCTTATGACCTGTCGGTTGCTTTGGATAAAACGATTGCATCCATTGCCCAACAAGTTCCATGCCAGGGAGCATGGTTGGCGGTCAGGCGTGGTGATGCACTGGAAATTCAAGCACAGTGGCGGACTCCGCAGTGTAAAGGGGTCACGCTAGGATTAGAGACGAACACGATATTACGGGAAATCAGCAAATCGCGGACTGGTTTGCATTTCGACCGAAACCAGAAGGGTTGGAAAAATGTGCCTCAAGTGGGACTCAAGCCAACAACGGGCGCTTGGGGATGTGTGCCGTTGGTCGTGGGGCAGCGCCTGATAGGGATGGTGGCCTTATGGCGGCTGCGGTCCTTCACTGACCAGGAGTGGAGACAACTTGTACTTCTGGTTGCGCGCTCTGCACCATCTGTGGAGGTAATTATTACCTTCACTGAACTTGGCGGTCATTTGCGACGTTTGGCCATGCTCAACGACTTTGTCCTGACCGTCTCGTCCGGACAAAATATCGACCAGATTGCCCGGCGTGTATTTGCACTGCTGGCGCGCGCCTTCCAAACGGAAATTAGCAGCCTTTATCTGATGTCCACCGACGAACGGATGGTGCGTGAATATCGGAATGATGCTGGAAAGGTGATTGTAAATTCAGCTGGTTTGGTTGGGCATCCGATGGAAGAATTGTTCAAAGGGGGACAAATAACGCGCTTGAACCGCGATGTAAATGTCGAAGCCCTCTTTGGCTCAGAAAATGCCCAGGAGATGATGTTGGTCCCTTTGCGATATCGTGGGCGGACAAACGGTTTGTTGACCCTGGAAAAATCTCGAGCCGAAGAATTTTCAGTCTATGATACACACTTGATCACAGTCATTGCAGGTCACCTGGCGGGGTTGTTGGAGTATAGTCGCTTGCGTGAAGAAGCTGAAGCGCGTGCAAGAAATCTGGGTTTGATCCATGAGGTAGTCCAAGACGTCATCGGCTTGTTGGACAAGCAAGGTGTAGTGCAGATTACGGCTGAATTATTGGTCCAATACTTCGGTTATGAATTTGCCGTTATCCTTCTAGTTGACGAAGAGAAGCGAGCCAGCGTCTGTGGGGTGGGAGGCTCGCGCGCTCCTTCAACCGAGACGCTGCTCACCGAGTTTGCTTCCTTGGCCAATGGCGAAAAAGGTGGGATCACCCAGCATGTCCTGCTTACGGGTGAAAGCATGTTGGTCAACGATGTAAGCCAATCTCCCATATATCGCTCGATCAAAGGCTGGGATGCAGGGTCGGAGCTGTGTGTCCCATTAAAAGATAGCGGGCGGGTGATTGGTTTGATGGATATCGAAAGTAGTTCGAAAAATGCGTTTGGACAAAATGATTTTATGGCCTTGGAGTCGCTTGCCGGCATTTTGTCCAGCGTGATTTCCAATGCCGATCAGTACCAGCGTTCACAACATACTGTCCGTCAGTTGCGGCAAACGCAACAGGAACTGCAGACCAGAATCGAAGCGCAATTAGAGGCTGAGCGCAGGTTGATCCAGGCCGAGAAACTGGCTGCTGTTGGCGAAATGGCCGCTGGAATTGCGCACGAATTGAATAATCCATTGACTACTGTAACAGGCTTCACCGAGCTTGTTCTCGATGACCTTCCTGAGGATGCAGATAATCGTGCCGATCTCGAACTCGTCCTGCGTGAAGCTCGGCGTGCAAGGGATGTGGTTCGCCGTCTCTTGGACTTTTCCCGCCGGAGTGAAAGCGAACGTACGCGCGTTGATTTAAATGAATTGGTGAGTGATGTACTCGCGTTGACCCATCATCTAATGCATACCAGCGGCGTACAGTTAGAGGTTGATCTGGGTAAAAACCTGCCTTGGGTATCCGTGGATCGAAATCAAATGAAACAGGTTTTCTTGAATCTTTTCCATAACGCAATCCAGGCTATGCCTACCGGAGGTCAACTCTTTATTCGAACGGGTACCTCTCAGCGTGATGGGCGCAAATGGGTCACAACTTCTATCAGGGATACAGGTGCTGGGATTAGCCCAGAACTTCGCGAACGAATCTTTGAACCGTTTTTTACTACTAAATCCGGCCAGGGAGGAACCGGTTTGGGTTTATCCATCACTTATGGGATCGTATCCGATCATGGCGGAGAGATCGATGTAGAGAGCGAGGTAGACAAAGGCACGTGTTTCACAGTGTCGTTGCCGTATTAGGCTTATTATGGGCGAGCATATCCTAGTTCTCGATGATGAAGCTGGTATAACGTTATTATGCAGCAGGTTGCTGAAACGTGCCGGCTATAACGTTGTTTCGTTTACTGAATCGTCTCCTGCATTTGAGTATCTCAACAAACATTCTATTAACTTACTTCTAGTCGATATTCGCATGCCGGATATGGATGGTTTCGAGGTAATCAGTCGTGCCAAACAACTCCAGCCCGATATTGCCGTTCTTGTGATGACAGGATTTGGAACAGTAGAAACAGCAATTCAGGCATTGAGACAAGGTGTCGATGGTTTGCTTCTGAAACCATTTGAGCAGAGCTCAGAACTGGTTGAAGCCGTTCGGCAGGCGCTTCTTGATAGCGAGAGGAAGCGCGATGCTGCCCGTATCCAGGCATTGCGTCCATTATTTAGTGTGACGGAGTCTTTGCTTTCTGAGACACGCCCAAACCAGTTGCTGGAGTTGATCAAGACAGCCATCTTGGGGCATTTACGTTGCTCCCATGTGGGTTATTATCAGATTGAGAATAACCAAGGCTTGCATTTATTGGCTTCAAGTGGCAATGTGCCTGACGCTGCTCGCGATGAGGCGGATGCAAATTTCGTACACGAAATGGAAACCATTGATTCGCCCATGTTGATCAATACGAGCGGTCCTGGCCCAATAGAGTATCAGGTGCTATTGCAAAAACGCAGGCTTGGAGCCGCGATGTTCATACCAGTTCGAAGGCCAAATACAAGTAGCCTGTTCTTTGCAGGACGTAGTGCGAATGAAGCGCCTTTTCGAGAGGCTGATTTGGAAATGTTCTTGATCCTTTCAAATCAGGCGGCGGTTGCCATTGAGAATGCACGCTTATATGCTGAATTGCGTGAGTATGTCAGACAGGTGGAGGAATCTCAGCAGGCTCTCTTACAAGCTGAGAAAATGGCGGCTGCTGGACGCCTCTCAGTTTCCATTGCCCATGAAGTGAATAACCCTTTACAATCAGTTCAGAATTGTCTGCACCTTGCCGGTCGTAAGGACCTCCCGGAGGAACAACGCGAAGAGTATTTTGAATTGGCGAAATCGGAACTTAATCGCTTGATGTCCACTGTCCAACGTATGCTTGATTTCTACCGGCCAGGTGCTGTCTCGCCGTCGGATGTCGATTTACGCGAGTTACTTCACTATGTTCTCAATCTACTATCAAAGCAATTGGAAAAGCAAGATATCGAAGTACAAACGGATGTTCCGGATAATTTACCTACTATCGTTGCGGTTGGGAGTCAAATCCAACAAGTCTTGATCAATCTTATTCTGAATTCATTTGACGCCATGCCTGAGGGCGGTAAACTTCACATCCGAGTACGTGCTGCTAAAGAAGGGGTCGAAATATTTATTCAAGATAGCGGACCTGGAATCCCTGCTGACCATCAAGCTCATATTTTCGAGCCTTTTTTTAGTACCAAAGATGGCGGTACTGGTTTAGGTCTAACAGTCAGTTACAATATTATTACTGCACATGGCGGAACGCTTGAATTTGCCTCGAATACTGGACCCGGAGCCTGCTTCCGCGTTTATCTGCCGAAAGGAGGAAAATGATGAAATCCAGCATCCTCATTGTGGACGATGAGCCCGTTACGCGGAAATCATTAACTGACATAATACGGTTAGAAGGGCATTCAGTGGCGTCTGTGCCCAATGGTCAGGCTGCAGTGGAGTATGTGCGCACCCACCATGTCGATTTGATGATCGTTGATTTGCGTATGCCGGGTATGGATGGCTTAGAGGTCGTGCAGGTGGTCAATCAACTCGCCCCCGATACTGAAATAATATTGTTGACAGCCTATGCATCTACAGAAACGGCGATCCAGGCCTTGCGTTTGCGTATCCATGACTATTTGCAAAAGCCTGCCCCGCCGGCGCAAATTATTGCCAGCGTAAAGAAAGGCCTAGACCGACGTGCAGCCAGAATGCAGGCAAAAAGCAGTGGGATTGATGTAGAGGACATTACCGATTCGTTTGATATCATCACCTTGCGTGATGGCACAGAAATTGATCTCTCCCGCAGACAGATCAAACAAAAGGATAAGCTGATCAACTTGACCCCGGCTGAAGGCCGTTTGTTGCGTGTGTTGCTGGCAAATGAAGGTAAGGTATTTGCCCATCGAGAATTAGTGCTCTTGGTACAAGGTTACGATACTTCCCAACGCGAAGCGCCTGAAATTCTCAGACCATTGGTCAGCCGCCTCCGACACAAGTTGGAAACTTTTCCTGCCCTGGCCGACCATATTGTCAGCATCCGTGGAACGGGATATGTTTACGAGGGGGAAGAACACACCAGAAACAAATCCTAGCGTTCTTTATCTAAGGTCTGGGGGTGGTGGGGTCAACCAACCCAGCCACCCTCCTCGTCCTGGTTGACGAATTCCGGGGGCTTTTTCAAAATAGACTAACAGTGTACTTGCGCACAAAACTACAACGCCAATCCACTGTGAAATGTTAAAGGTCTCCTGTAGCCAAACAAGACTTAATCCAAGCGTTACCAGCAACTCTAATAGCCCTAAAAGGGCAGTTTGCATACCTCCCAGGTGCTTAATTCCAAAGAACAATGACAAACGCGCCAGAAATGTGACTATCGTGAGACCAATGATCGGCCACCATGTCTCGCCCTGTGGAATACTTCGGTCAAAGATCAGGAATGCCGGAAATACAACCATGCTCATTGCTATAAGGGTATAGAGCGTGACGGTAGGTGCAGGGATATCATACAGTACACGTTGATTGACGGGTAAGTGGGCCGCGTATAAGATTGAGGCAATTAACATTTCCAAAACACCGATAATATCTACTTCACCGCTTGGAGAGTTCGTGAGAAAGAAAATAGCTACGATCGCAAGAAAAATCCGGAAGATTGTTAAACGGCTTGGAGGCTGAGAATCAAAGAAAAGAATAAGAGCTACAAATAAAGGATATAGGGAATAGAGTAATTGGCCAAGACTCGCGTTTATCCTTCCCAGTGCTGCGTAATAAAAAATCGAACCCAATCCATTTAGAAAGCCAGCAAGCCCGCAACCGATGAGACCTGCTGGATAGATATACAAAAAATTTCTGTTGAGGAATACCGTAAGGATGAGGAGCAACAAGGTTGCCAATACCGTGCGAAAGCCAACAATTGCCAACGGCGAAACATCTAAGTTCACCGCCAGCTTGCCAAATATCGGCGTCAATCCAAAAAAGCCGGCAGACAACAACGCTGCACGCACCCCTGCTTTGCGCATTCGCATTTTCGACCTAATCTAACAGCGAACGGACTTCAAAAAGAAATTCGTCATTGAGAAAGTCGCCTTTTTGCATTAATGCCTGGATCTGCCCCTCCAGTCTGCTTTTTTCGTCAGGTGTCAACTCCTTTGCAGATGCTACAATAACAGGGATGTTGGCAGTTTCGGGGTTTCGTTTTAAATTATCTATGACTGCAAAACCGTCCATTTCTGGCATCATCAAGTCAAGAATGATCAGATCGGGTTTTTCCTTCCCAATTAAACTTAATGCTTCTTTGCCATCACTTGCCTCGAAAACGGTAAAGTCACCCTGGGATTGTAGGATTCTGCGTATGAGACGACGCGCATCACCACTATCGTCCGCAATGACAATACGCGGGAAGCGGTCTGGAGCAACAAGATTAAGCGCCGCCAGTAAGCCGTCTTGTTGTGGACTTTCCTCGCGACTTGGTAATTCGATATCGCGCGACCAGTTTTCTCCTAGCAACCATTGTTCGGCAGGCATGGTATGACCGGTGCAATTAATGATCACTGTGTCGGTTGGTTTGATAATGCCGTTCCGCACCATTTTAAATAATCCGGCAAAGGCTACACCGGCGGCTGGTTCTACGGATAGACCTTCCATTTTTGCGACAACGTGCATGGCGCGAAACGCTTCCTCGTCGCTGACACTTTCAAAGTAGCCATGTGTTTCGTCCACTTCTCGTTTGAGCAGTTTGTAAGTCCGGCCTGGATCTCCTGTAGCTAAGGTTTCGATGTAAGTCTTGGGCGAAGTAACCGTAATAGGGGTTTCTAAGCCTTGTTTCCAACTAATGACCATGGGTGCACAGCCTTCTGCCTGAATCGCTGCAATTGCTGGCAATTCATCGACAAATCCCATATGTTGAAGTTCTCTAAAACCTTTTGAGACCCCCAATGGCCCCAGCCCGCCACTAATTGCCTGTATATACCAATCAGGGGAGCGCCATTTGAATGGTTTGTTGGCATTATTGTTATTTGTGCTTGCCGGTGGTCCTAGCTTGACTGTCAATTGTTCTGCAACCTCAAAGGCGATGGTCTTCATAGCCTCTACAGAAGTAATGGTCCTTGCGCCCATATCATGATAGAGATTTCGCTGGCGGGCAAATTCTGAAGCCATCTGTTTGGTTTGATCGTAAGAACCTGTTACTTTTACAACCTGGCTCCCGTAGAGAGCGATTTCGCGCATTTTTACAGCCGGCACGAGGCTGGTAACAAATGCCCAGAGTTTAATGCCTGCTCTTGCGGCATATGCTGAATAGGAAATAGCTACGTTGCCGGTAGAAGCTGCAACCAGCTCAGTGATGCCAGCTTCTTTTAACGCAGATATCGTGACCGCTGCCTGGCGGTCCTTGAAGGATGAAGTCGGCCCTTGTCGTTCATCCTTGATGTAGAGATTCGAGCAGCCGAGCATCATTCCCAAATTTACCGCCTGGATCAAAGGCGTTCCACCTTCACCCAGGCTGATAGACGGAATGGGATTACGGACCGGTAATAATTCGTGATATCGCCATAGATCGAAGGGACGATTTCTTAGTTGCGATACCCAAATTTTTTCTACCGCATCAAGATCATACTCTGCAACTCTCCATTGTCCATTACATTTCGGGCAGTTGGCCGATGTCGGGTGAAATGGGGTTGTATGAAGACAATCCAGGCATTTGATATGGAATGACATATTTTCTCTAACGAGGTTCTCTCAGTTAACTGGTTTTACACGCTTCAAAGCGTTCTCAATCGTTGCAAACAACTCTTTTTCTCTGAGCGAGCTTTTTTGTAAAAGCCTTTGCCCCAATTCTTCAAGTTGTTTTTGTTGTTCATTGGTCAAGTCGGCGCCGGTAATGACAATAACAGGTAAATTCCTTAATTTTTCATCCTTTCGTAATTGTTCGAGGATGGTAAAACCATCCATTTCGGGCATGAAAAGATCGAGCACAATTGCATGTGGCGGACTCGATTTAATCGAATGCCAGCCAGCCGGCCCGCCTTCAGCCAGGATCGTTTTATATCTTCCATGATCTGAAAGCATTTTTCCTAAAAGTCGCAAGTCATTAGGATCATCATCAATGACAAGAACCTCTCGAATGCTCCCGTCGCCATTCAAGCGATCCAAGGATGCAAGCAGGTCTTCTTCGAGAACAGGCTTTACAAGATAATCCGCTGCCCCCAGACTGAATCCTTTTTCCTCATCTTCGACTACACTGCAAACAATGACCGGGATATCACGCGTTTCTGTAGAAGATTTTAAATCGGTGAGTACCTGCCAGCCATCATAGCCGGGCATCATGATATCCAGTGTGATAGCAAAGGGTCTCAATTGTTTGACCCGTTCCCTTGCCTTGGCAGGATCGCTCAAACCAATGACATGAAATCCCTTTGGTTGCAAGTAGCGTTCGTACATGCTGATGATTTGTGGGTCATCGTCGATGGCAAGAATAACCCGTTCATTTTCCTGTCCATCTGTCTTTGGTTTGGTCACAGCAGGGATCGCGAAGTAAAATGTACTACCTTTTCCCGGGGCACTGTGAACGCCGATCTGACCGTTGTGCATTTGAATTAAGTGGTGGCAAATCGAAAGTCCAAGCCCCGAACCGCCAACCTTGCGAGTGAGAGAAGCATCCACCTGTGAAAATGGCTGGAAGAGCTTGACCTGGTCTTCTTCGGCAATACCCGGACCCGTATCAGTCACACTGACTAGAACGGCCGGTTGCCTCTTGTCGGATTCTTCTAAGACGGCTTTGACGACGATTTCACCTTCATCTGTGAATTTGGCAGCATTTGACAGGAAGTTGATCAGCACCTGACGGATACGCATCGCATCTGCCCGGACCAAGGGCAGGCCTTCCGCTAGATCAGATCTCAACTTGATTGGTTTATCCTTAATCAACCCCGCCGCTGTGGACAAAACACTGGAGATCAAATCGGTTATGTTCACCTCGTCGAAGGTCAATTCCATCTTGCCTGCCTCAATACGAGACACGTCAAGGATGTCGTTGATCAAGCCCAGCAGGTGTTGACCAGAATTGAAGATTGCAGTCAGGTCCTGTTGTTGTAGTTCGGTGATTGGCCCGTCAATTCCTTTAAAATCACGCGTGCAAAGCCGATGATTGAATTTAGCGGTGTGCGTAGTTCGTGACTCATATTTGCCAGGAATTGACTCTTGAGGCGATCCACCTCACGCATCTCTTCGACGGCCTGCTGGGCAAGGTTGTAGGAACGTGCATTGTCGATACCCACGGCAATCTGGTCTGCAAGAAGTTGGAGGATTGCAACATCGTCCTCTGTGAAAGCATTTACTTCTTTTGATTGAATGTCTAAAATGCCAATTGTGCGGTTGCCAACACGCAGGGGAATGGCAGCTTCTGCATTTGTCTCTGGCAAGAGAGGATTGTGTTTGTGAAGAGTATCCAGTGCTATGTTGTTTATTACAACCACTTCACCAGTTTTGGAAGCTTTGCCAACAGTAGAGTTGGAGCCAACCGCCAGGGTGTGTTTCCTTTCTTTCAATTTTTGCCCTACTGCACCTGTTGCTTCCTCCAGAACAGCGTTGAATCCCGTCTCATCGATGATGAAAATGCTGGCATGGTAGTAACCAAATCGTTCCAGAATCAGGTTAACCGAACGCGTGAAGATGGCTTTCAGGTCCAGTGTTGATGTGACCAACCGTCCAATTTCCGCAGATGCAGCCAAGTATTCGTTTCTTCGCTTTAACGCCTCTTCGTTTTCCTTGCGTTGGGTAATGTCACTGTGAATAGCCAGAAAGCCCAGAATATTTCCATTTTCATCCAGGATGGGACTATTGGTTCCTTCAATGGGAATCAACTTTCCATCCTTTCTCTTGTTGATAATTTCTCCTGATACCGTTCCCTTATTTAACAGGGTTTCCCAAAAATGTTTATATCTTTCCTGGGGAATCATCCCAGATTTGAGGATTCTGGGGGTGGTTCCGATAACTTCATTGATTGGAAATCCATAGATTTTTTCGAAACTCGGATTTGCATAAACAATGGTTCCTTCGATGTCGGTCATGAAAACAGCATCCGCAGAGCGTTCCAATCCCAAGCGAAATTTCCTACTTTCTTCGAAGAGACGAGCATTTTCAATCGTGAATCCGAGTTGCCCGCCAATTGTGTTAACCAAATTTACAACATTGTCAGAAATGGGTTCGTTCTTGTATCTAAAAATACATAGCGTACCTAGAACCCGGCCTTTGGATGTCAAGGGGATGCCAATATAGCCGTGTAACCCTGCCTTTACCTCGTTTCGAACATTGACGCTGTCAGGAGCTTGCGTGTTTATATCCTGGATTACAAGCACTTCTCCGGATTGGTAAACATGGTCGCAAAGAGACCCTTCAAGGCCTTCCGCAGGATCTTCCGGAACGTTTCCAGGCATACCGATTCGTACACCACGTTCAAGTTTTCCGCGCATTTCATTCAAGATTGTGATCAGACCTCCGTCAAATTCGGAAAGCTCAAGCACTTTCTTCAAGACGGTCTCGAGAATGGTTTTCATGTCCAACGTTTGGCTGGCAGCGGAAATAATTTCATTCAGGGATGCAAGTTCTTCACTTCGCCGCTTGGTTTCCTCAAATAAACGTGCATTTTCGACCGCAATCGACGCCTGCTGTGCCAAGCTTTCTAGAAACGCCAGTTCGCTCTCGGAAAACTCTTGGCCGATGCCAACGCGCCAGACTGCCAACAATCCACTCAACTGATCCCTCGTTAGGATAGGTGCAGCCATCAAATGCTCATTTGGTTGGTTTTCTGTTCCCTTGATGGTGATTGCGTTGGGATTGCTGGAGGCGTTATTTGCAATTTCGGCAATTCTTTTAGCCGCAACTTTACCCAGAATGCCCTCTCCCATCTTGAGAGTATAAGCCTTGATTTCATCGGCTTCACTGCCGATAGCCGTGATCGCAATCAGTGTTTTGAAATCAGGATCGGGAACATAAACGGCACTGGTTACAGCGTTCAAAATGAGCAATGCCTGATTAGCAATACGCTCCATGACTTGCTGCAATTCAAGCGTGGCAGAGATTTCCCGTGCGACCTCTGCCAGGGCGGTCATCTCCCTAGCGCGTCGTTGTGCTTCTTGGAACAAGCGCGCATTTTCCAAAGCCAGCGAGAGTTGATCAGCGACCTGTTTTACCAGCATCTGTTCTTCGACGCCCCAGGTGCGTTGTTCAAGCTCATCAACCACCTTTAGAGTTACCCAGTTTCTCTCATCTGTGCGAAAAGCCGTTGATAGCATGGTTGACGGCTTTAGGCTCTTGTTCTCCAAAGCAGAGGGTGTTTCGGCCAGTGAGGAAAAATCTATATCTGCAATTGGCTCTGATGTTTCCTCGACATGTGGAAACATGAAAGCGTTTTTTTGTTTCTTGTTCGCTTTCCTGCCATTTCGTGCCAGACCCTTGGTCTGGTTTGCTGCTGGCTCTTTTTCTATATCTTCAAATAGTTTGTCAAGCCTGTTGTTTATCTTTTTCTTTGACATACTCATCTAACTCCTGAGCCAGGACTCGATATTGTTGCGAACCGCGACTGCTGGGTTTGTATTGTGTAATTGGCACACCTGCAATTGGGCTTTCACGCAACTTTGTATCGATCTCTATGACCGTTTCGAAAAGCCCTTGACCAAAGGTATTCCGTAATTGCTCTTCAATATTTCGGTGCGTTCGATTGCGCCGGTCAAGCATCGTGATCAATATGCGATATGCCAGATCGGGATTGCTTTCCTGCCTCACCCTGCGAATCATGCCCATCATGTTTCGTAATGCGTATGCAGAAAAGAACTCAGCCTGTGTGGGGATGACAAGCAGCTTCGCTGCGCTCAATGCATTTTGCGTGATTGCTCCTAAGAAGGGTGGACAATCAAAAAGGATGTAATCATATGGGAGAGGAAAAGCTTGATCAATCGCACGCCGCATGGTCGCTGTGTAATTAGTTCGCATGGGAAGATACTGCTCTGCGCTTTCGATGTTGGGATGGGCAGGGATGAGATCTACGTTTTCGATTTCAGTTTTTCGCATGGCATTCAACAGAGGCGCAGATTCGATCAGGATATTGCCTGAGGAAGTGGATACTTCGTTGATCTCCACTCCTGCGGCCAGTGTCAGGTTTGCCTGAGGGTCGAGATCGATTAAAAGCACCCTGTGCCCGGCTTCAGCTAAGGCAGCACCCAGCGAGATCGTAGTTGTTGTCTTTGCAACCCCGCCCTTTTCATTGGAAATTGCAATTGTATATGTCATTTTTTCCCTCCGGGCTTCCTCGTATTTTTAACTCCCTCCCGGTTTGGTTCTGTTACGGGTGGAGTTGTTGATTCTGGTTTCGTGCCTGTTCCATCTTCTAACATATGTGGTACCAACTGAACCTTGGTTGCTCCAAGCGCAAGTTTCAATTCGTTAAGCGCGGTTCGGATCATGACATCCGGATCGTTAGTGCTTCGAATCTTAGCTGTGATATCTGTAACAAGGCGTTCTCTTTCTGCGCGTCGGGTGGTTTCCTCGAATAATCGGGCGTTTTCCGCCGAAATGGCGACACGCTCCGCGACAGCCTTCATCAGGTCCATCTGGTCTTCGTTAAGCTGACCTGCGTCAGGAACCTGAACGGCAAGCATGCCAATAGATTCACCTCGAAGCATGATTGGCACAGCAATCTCGGGACGTTTACTCTGGTCGCTTTGCTCCCTTCTCATTTCATCGATATGTTCGATCGGCATTGAACCCATTGGAGAATATAGATAGCCTTCCAGACGCTGTTCTCTTGGCATACGTCCCCAGGCCTGTCGTAGATATTGACGATAGAGTGCTTCTGCCTCCGCAAGAGATTTTCTTGATTCTTCGAAGAGGCGTGCATTTTCGATTGCCAGACTCACCTGTTCTGCAAGGATAGACAATACTTGCAAGTCATCCTGATCGAAGGCGCCCGACTCGGTACTTTGTACGTCCAGGACCCCCACTATTTTTTTGCCGACCATGAGAGGAAGCGCCATTTCAGAGTGCGTGGCTGGGAGGTCTGGGTTATTAAAGTAGGTTGCATCTTCGCCAACATCCAGTGCAATACGGGGTGTACCAGTGCTGGCCACGCTTCCGACGATGCCTTGCACCCCAATCTTGAGTTGATGCTTGCGTGCAAGCATTCGTTGACCGCCCTCGCTATTGGCTGCGCAAAGATTGGCGTATTGGTTGCTCGCGTCATTGAGGAAGATACCAACATGGTAGAAACCGAATTGTTCGCTTATCAGTTGTGTAATCCTGGGCAATAATTCATCCAGAGAACGAATAGATACAACAGCGCCAGACACTTGCGCAATGGCTTCGAATTGACTAGCGCGCTGTATATTGCGTTGATTTGCCACCTGTAATTCTGTACTACGCAGTTCAAGTTCCACGTTGCGTTGCTCTAACTCGGTTGTTCGTTCCCTTACGCGCTGTTCCAGGCCGCCGATAAGTTCGCGCAAGCGGGAGGTCATTGTGTTGAACGTTGAAGCCACACGGGCAACCTCAGCAGGCCCTAAAACTGTCGCCTGCAAATTCAAATTGCCTGCAGCAATTTCGGTTGCTACATCTGCAAGATCAATCAATGGTACTGCAAGACGACGTGCGATAAATACGCCAGCCAATCCAGCCAAAAGTGCCATACCTAGAGCAATTGCAAACAACCACGTACCTTGTATGATTACTTCGCGATAGGCCTCTTGCCAGGGCAACTCCGTTACAATCGCCCAAGGTACAGTATTGAGTGGAGAATAATGTGCTACAACCTTTTTACCATTTATTCCGGTGGTGATAGATACATTTTCCTGTTCCAGGATTTTTGACTGGCCCTCCCGGGTAATAAATTCGTTTACGGTTTCCAAATGGGCAAGATTTTCCCTGAGAAGCACGCGAGATATGTCCCTGAAGGCAATTAAATTTCCCTGATCATCTACTACGTAGGCATAACCAGTTTCTCCCACTTCAAGCTGACCCACTAGCATCCACATAAATTTAAGATTTAATTCTGCCACCAAGGTACCTTCGAAATCTCCAAATACATTTGTCACCGGGATTGCGAGGACAACCAAGGGTTCACTGGTATTATCATCGAGATAGACTTGAGTGGCGTATCTCTGGCCTTTTTCAGTTTGAGTCAGTATCGATGTATCGTCTTGTATTTTGTCGATGAATTGATCTGATAATTCTTGCGAGATGCGAGAGGCCCGAGCCGATTCTTTGCCGGTAGAATTTATCAGGAGAATCTGTCGAAAGGCGGGTTGATACCCCAATACACTTCTAAGGATGGTTGTCTTTTGTTCTGTTGAAGCCCCAGGTAGATCAGCAATGTCAGCCGTTGCTTCCAGTAGCGTAAACTTTTCATCAATAAATCTGCTCACAGCCTCGCTTGCTTCCCGGGCAATGAGTTGCTGTTGATTCAGAATAACGATTTGTTGGGTTTGTATACTGGCAATGAGCTGCAAAACGCTGGAAACCAAAAGCACTATCGCGCTCAAGCCAAAGAAAGCCAGGGCTAATACTTCTATCAAACTTCGTGTAGTACGGTGTCGGTTTGTCTCATTTTCCTTGGTCATTTGAGCCTCATCTAGCATTTTCGTTAATTGTTTGGTTGAACATGGATAACCACTTCCGACCCTGGAATAGCACGACCAAGTTCTTCGACGGCTGTTTGCAACACATTGCGCAAATTGATCGATGCACCGATTTTCGCAGTTACTTCGCCAATTTTTTGTTCTTTTGCAGCGCGACGTTGAGAGTCTTCCAATAGACGGGCATTTTCGAGAGCCAATCCGAGGCGCTCTGCAATAGCGGTGATAACATCGAGGTGATCTGGGTCAACCTTATCAAGTCCTTTCGCATCGATGTTGAGAATGCCAACGACTTGCCTGCGGATTTTGATCGGAACCGCCAACTTACTTCCCTCATTGCTCTCGACCACGTGTACCTTGCCGCTTTTCACCGCTTCTTCGATTTCCTTGCCTGCTAGAGGCTTATCGATTGGGCGAAGTTCTGTACGGTTATAAACGAAACCGCGTTCCCTACGGGCTCTCGCTAATTGGGTATATTCCTGCCTGATATATTGTTGGTAGATGCGCTCAGACTCTGCCAGAGAGCGTTGTGTTTCATCGTAGAGTCTAGCGTTTTCGATAGCAATACTGACCTGATCGGCCAGCACATTGAGTGCATCGATATCTTCACTCTTAAAGGCATTTGGTTCTGTACTCTGAATATCCAGGGCGCCAATGATACGCTCCCTCGAACGAAGGGGGAGTGCCATCTCGGAACGCGTTTCAGGTAGATCGGGATTGTTGAAAAAAACGGCATCAGTTCCGGTGTCCAGAGCGATGCGGGGGGTGCCACTCTGAGTAACAAATCCAACAATGCCTTCGGAGCCTATCCGGAGTTTGTGTTGACGAGTCAACATGCGTTTGCCGCCCTCACTGTTGGCAGCTTTTAGTACCGCATATTCCCCACCTTCATCCAGAAGAAAGACGCCAACGTGATAAAAATTAAACTTTTGGCTGACAATATTGGAAATCCGCGGCAATACATCAACCAGTTGACCACCCACTTCAGAGATGACTTTGGACACTTCAGCGATGGCTTGGAATTGATTGGCGCGATGTTCGAATCTTTTAGAAAGTTGTTCCAGTTCTTGTGTACGAGCTGTTAGCTCTGTCGTACGCATCTCGATGCGTTCTTCGAGGGTAGCCTGTAATGCGCGTAGTTCCTGATTGGCTGCGGCCTGCGCTTGTTCGTTCGCTTGCGACTGAATGAGTGCTCGGTTCAAGCGCGTCATCAGACCACTGAGTGCGCCCGCCGTGATGACCTGCCCAATGGTGATAACGATAATGTCGTCAAAACCGGTTCGAGATGCAATGATCGAATCGTTAAAACCGGTCATGTCATAATAGGCTACCCCCCAAATCCCCAAGGAAGAAAGGATTGTGATCAAGGGAATGCTTTTCTGCCCTAGCAAAAGGGTAGCAATGACGATAAGCACCGGAAACATGACGATTGCCGAATCATGAAGACCATTTGCCTGTATCGCAATGAATGGGATGGCCGCCAGCAGGGCAACCGGCAGGAAAAGTTTTCCAGGCCATAGAATTTTTCGATATGTTAGGCCAAGCAATAATAAGGCCATCAAACCGATACTGAAAACAATACCTGTTTGTAACCAAAGGATTTCATCCACCGGGAACAGAATAAGGCCAGTTGTAATACCGAATGCGCCAGCAGTAGCGACACCAAGCACCGTCCGCACCAACGTTATAAACCGGGGATCTTGGTCATACTCCGAAAATAAAATGTCTCTGAGCCAGTTTCTCATTGTTACCTCATCAACATACAAAGGACGCTCATTCTATTGCCTCTTCCAGTTGCACGGCAACCTCCGCGCCGGACATAAGCTGACTGATTTCACGGACCGCCGTTTTCAAGATATCACTGATATCCGTCGAAGCGATTAGCTTTTCAGAAACTTGGCCTATGGTGTGTTCTTTTGCCGCGCGTTTTTGACTTTCTTCTAGCAAGCGAGCACTCTCAAGCGCCAGAGCAACTCGCTCTGCAGCGGCTTGGATAATATCGATTTCTTCTTGTGTGTAATCTTTAATTTGTTTTCCAAGATCGATATCCAGAGCACCAATCGATAAGCCACGCAGCCTGATCGGGACCTTATACCGTGAGCTGTTTTGCTCAATTTTCCTATCGTCTGGAAAAGACGTAAGTGGCTCTAACCTATCTTCAACGGCACGGTATCCAGTCGTTGAAGAGGTCTTTGAATATTGTTGCCATTCTCTGTGAATGTAACGTTGGAGCGTGTTCTCAAGTTCAATTGCCGTCCGCTGAGTTTGTTCAAACAAACGGGCATTTTGAATAGCCACTGCAACCTGATCTGCCAGGGTAGTAAGTACCTGAATATCTTCTTCGGAGAAGGCATTTGGATATTCACTTTGCACATCCAGTGCACCAATGACTTCTCCGGCAACCACGAGTGGCAGTGCAATTTCGGAATGTGTATTGGGCAAGTCGGGATTATCGAAGAAAACTGCATCCTCGCCCACATCCAGGGCGATACGGGCTTGTGCGTGGCTCGTGGCATACCCTACGAGCCCCTCAGAGCCGACCCGGAGACGATGGCTGCGAGCTAGCATTTTTTGGCCACCTTCACTATTGGCAGCGCTTAAGACAGCAAATTGCTTGTCCTCATCCAGAAGGAAAATGCCAACATGGTAGAACCCAAAACGTATGCTGATCAAATTGGTGATATCGGTCAGGAGTTGTTTTACATCTTGCAGGGAAGCGATAGAGCGGGCTACGTCAGCAATAGCCTCAAGTTGTGAAGCGCGGCGTGTTACTTGCAATGAAGTTTCTTCTAGTTCTTTTGTGCGGTTTTCCACACGTTCCTCGAGAGAGTTGATCAAGTCACGCAATGTTTTCGTCATTGTGTTGAAGTCTTTGGAGAGTTGAGCGACCTCCCGAATTTTGACCGTCTCAGGGACATGCGCTTGAAGGTTGCTTTCTGTGATCGTTCGTGCTACAGTTGCTAAATTTGCTATTGGTGCTGCAATAATTTTCCCCAGCAAAATTCCTCCAATGATGATGAAGGGTATGATTGCCAGGAAAACAAGTATACTGAGCACAAGGAAGGCTCGTTCCTTTGCGACAACAGTATTTGCAGATATATCCACGCCGAGAACGCCGACTTTACTTCCAGATGATGAATAGATTGGAGCATAAGCCGATAAGAAGGTACCATATTCATCTGTATAAAAATCGGTTTCAGTAATTGTCTGCTGTAATTGATCAAAGTTTTCTACAAGAGTTTGGCTTGGCTCTTCGTATGGCGTACCGAATTCAGACAATCCCTCCTCTCCCGGCAGACCTGCATCAACAACAAAATAAATTCCCAGTTCATTTTTTCGCATGGTGTAGACATATATTAAATCAGGATCAGATTTCTTTATCTTGATATTTTGCTCATTGATTTGCTGGAAATATTGGTCTTGCGCTGCTTGAACTTTAACCAACATATCACCGTCTTGCTGCAACGCTGCGACTGAGGTGATGCTCGTTAGCCGTTGGCGCAACTCTTCCCGAAGGCCCTGTCGAAAATTTGCGTATAGGATTGCAACAGTTATCGCAGTGATTAGAATCCCTAGCGCAGTGAATCCCAAAGTTAGCCTTGATTGTAGTGATGGGTATCTGGAGACATCTTGTTTCATGAAAATCTACCTTAGTCAATTCGCTTTTCTAAGATCAGTTTGTTTTTTCATCGCCAATAACGAGAGCTACTTCGGTCGCGCCAAGCGCCTTGCGAAGTTCGCTTACAGCCGTTTGCATAATTCGTTCGATTTCCGCTGTCTCACTAATTTTCGTTGATATTTGACCGATCGTACTCTCCTTGGCCGCGCGCCTTTGTGCATCTTCGAGAAGCCGGGCGCTTTCCAGTGCCAGGGCAGCTCGGTCAGCTGCAACCTGTACCAGGGCAAGCTCATCTTCTGTCCAAGCGCGACCTGGGTCTAGGCTACTTAATTTAAACATCCCGATGGCTTGACCGCGTAAAATTAAAGGAATATTGAGGGATGACTCATCTGGTAAAGTTTCAGTTATTGGTTTGGGAGTTTCACCATCGTATTCATAACCCAATACTTTTCTTCTTGCAGCAACCTGGAGCCAGGACTGGCGGGTCATCTGGCGATAAGCAGCTTCCACATCTAGCACGGCTTGCTGAGTTTTTTCGAATGAGCGCACGTTTTGGATTGCGACTGCAACCTGATCTGCCAGGATGGATAGTACCTGTACATCTTCTTCGCTGAAGGCATTCGGCTGTGTCGATTGCAAATCCAATGCGCCGAATACTTGATCGGCAATCTTCAAGGGGAGAGCCATTTCAGAGCGTGTCTCCGGTAAATCTGGATTATTAAAATAGACAGCGTCTTCACCGACATCCAATGCAATGCGTGGATTACCTGTGGATGTGACATACCCAACAATACCCTGCGCGCCAACCTTCAACCGGTGCCCACGAGCCAGCATGATCTGCCCTCCCTGGCTGTTACTTGCACGCAAGATTGCAAATTCTTTATGTTCATCTATCAGAAAGATGCCTGTATGGTAAATGCCAAACCGTTGACTGATCAGCACGGTGACCTCGGTTAGCAAGTTATCCAGATTTTGAATGCTGGTGATGGAACGCGAAACCTCGGCGATTGTTTGTAGTTGTATGGCTCTTTCTTTCAATTCAAGCGTACGTTCCTCCACCCGTTGTTCCAGAGTGGAAATTGCTTCGCGAATCCTGACTGCCAGGTTGTTCAAACTCTGAGCCAGAGTAGACACTTCGCCTTCCAATTCAGAAGTGTCGAATTCTGCTTCCAACTCACCGGCTGCCAAACGGTCCGCAAAATTTGATAGCCTTACAATGGGATTTAGAACAACAACAATAGCAACGCCGCCGGCTAATGAAGTGATGAGCAAACTGACCGAGAGCTGCACGATGATCCCGCGTGATAGATCGTCAATGCTTTTTGTTTTCGGATCACTGTTTGCGGAAATGACTACTACATATTCGCTCTTTTCAATTTTCGCTGAGCCGTAATATTGGCCTTCACCGCTATCGTCGATTTTCGTTTTTGGTTCGTTTAGAAGTTGTTGTAGGATATCGGCTCTAATGTCAAGATTTGCAGCGTTGCCCACTTTATTTGAAATCGAATGGGCAATATAGGTTCCATCTGCACCCAACAGAAAGGCTATTTGGTCCTCCACCCCGAACTCATCGATCAGTGCTTGTGTATTTTCTGGTTGACTCGTAATTAACCGGGATAGCAGGCTCGCCTGATCGCTCAGACTCTGGATCTGCTGATCTACAATGGTACTGCGTACCTGCCTCTGTACAAAGACCAGCACGATACCAACCGGAATCAGCGAAAGTAAAAGAAACCAAAGGGTGAGTCGCCAGATGAGTGGACTTCTGAACTGTGTCACAGGGAGCCTCTTTCTCAGTTTGGGTTAGTTTTTCTTTCCTACCAGAGCGGCTTGTGATATTTTTGTGGTAAGGCTAGCATTGCGAGTGTAGTCACTGTCGCTGTGACCAAGACCTCGACAACCACGCCTTTTGCAAGCGCCGCGTAAAGACCAAGTGGATCTGCTTCCCCATAGAAGGCTGTCAAGCCAATGACAAAACCGGGAATGACCAACACAAAATAGTACATAATGATCAGCAATACCCAACCCAACAATCGAGCAGGCATTTTCATGCGTTCGTATACGAATTTCTTGTAGGTTAAAGCTATTCCCAAAGCTCCGGCGATATGTCCAAGCAGGCTGGCAAGTGGGATTCCGCCTGGTTCGGCGATACCTGCCAAAAATCCAATAATCAATGCACCAAATGGGCCCGTGAGCGCTGAACCAAGGGTGACAAAAATCTCGCGAGGATCAGTGACAACACCCGTGCCAGGTATCGGTACAGTGAATCCTGCAAGAACAATAGCCAATGCCACCAGACCAAAAATCAACGCTACGATCAGGGGTGTCCAAGAGTTTTTGTTCATTTTTATTTTCCTTTCTATATACTCTTATGTTTGATTGAGTTTTGAGGAACACCAAATGGACTAGTGTTCAATCGGAGACTGTAGGCAGTAGCATTTTTCAAGCATCCTCCTTAACCTGTTCTGTTTCAGTCTGGGGGATTAGCTCAAGGGCAACTTTCGTTCCGTGAATTTGGCGGCCGATTTCAGCTACGGCGGAGCGTAAGATTGTGTCAATATCAGTACTGGCATTGATTCTGGACGTAATTTCACCAATGATTGACTCGCGTACAGCACGGCGTTCCGCCTCTTCCAGCAAGCGGGCACTTTCCAGAGCCAGGGCGACACGTTCGGCAGTAGCCTGAATCATCGTAATTTCGTCTTTTGACCATTGGTAACCGGGCTCGGATGCTTCTAGCATGAGGTTGGCGATTTGCTGCCCATGGATCTGGACCGGGATCTTAAGCAGACCATCTTCTGCAACCTTGACCGTTTCTTTCAAAGGCTGGGAACTGCTCCCGTCAAAATGGAATCCCCTAACAACTCTATTACGGCTGAAGGAGAGCCATGCCTGACCTGTTACTTGGCGTGTTGCGCTATCTGCTTCGCGGAGAGCGCGTTGTGCTTGCTCCTGGGACTGTGCATTTTGAATAGCGACGGATATCTGATCAGCTAGAATAGAAAAAGTATCTACATCCTCTTGTGAAAATGCATTACTTTCTATGGATTGAATATCCAATGCGCCAATGATCTCCTGGCCGAATTTTAGCGGTAGAGCCACCTCGGAACGGGTGTTTGGCAAGTCCGGATTATCGAAGTAGACCGCTTCTTCACCCACATCCAGTGCTACACGTGCCTGGCCCTGGGAGGTGACATAGCCCACGATGCCTTGCTTCCCAACACCCAGGCGGTGTTTGCGGGCCAACATTTTCTGCCCGCCCTCACTGTTGGCGGCGCGTAGGATGGCAAATTGCTTATTATCATCAAGCAGGAATATACCAACATGATAGAAACCAAAGCGTTCACTGACTTGCCTTGTGATCTCTGGAAGTAATTGATCCGCCTCCTGAATGGTGGCAATCGAGCGTGCAAGGTCGGCAATAGCTTCAAGTTGTTCTTTTCGACCTTTTAATTCACGTGTGCGTTCTTCCACGCGTTGCTCCAGACCTGTTAGGACTCCCTGAAGTTGTTCGGTCATTTGGTTGAAAGCGATACCCAAAGTGCCGATTTCATCTTTGCGTTGTACGTTTGCTTTGTGGGACAAGTCTCCAAGTGCGATTTGCTTTGCAATGGTGGCCAACTCCTCGATTGGCCCCACAATCTGGCGGGCGGCCAGCCAACTTAGGCCGCTGGCCATTGCTACAGAAACCAGGAGCAATAAGGCTATCGTTATCTCCGTTCTATAGATACCGGCAAATGCCTCTGATATGGGAGTTTCGACAACGACTGTAAATTCTTGTGTCCCCAGCGTAACCTTGTCAGCGGCAAGTACAACATTGTTACCACCTGCACCAATATGAATACCACCCTGGTTGGGTACCTTGAAGAATGTGTTTCGGAGAACGACCGATGGATTGTTGTGTGCAACTACTCGGTTTTGGGTATCGACGATGTATGCGTTGCTTCCCTCTCCAAGTGATATGTTAGCGAGAAGATCCCATACTGGTTTAAATCGAACATTTGCCAATAGCACACTGGTTACTTTGCCAGAGCGAACGTCTATGTTAGGTACAGAAATTGACAGAAACGGCTCGCCAGTTTTCTCCGAGAATTGTACTGGGCTAAAATATATCTGGGAATTGGATTTTGGAATAATGAATTCGTCATTCGTGGAACGGTCACCTAGTTGATATACTACATCGGTACGAGAGACGACAACCTGTTCTTGCCCGGCGCTATTCAATAATGTCAATGTTTCAAATGCATCTGTAAATGATAACAATTCGGATAGCAATTCGGTTTGTCGATCACGATCCAAGTTGCCAAGGCCTTGTACTTGAATGATCTCTTTCAATGCGTTTTCCTGCAATTGTATATAAGAGACTACCTGTAGTGAGATACGCGAGGCCAGCTCGGTTTGCAGAGTAACCGCACGCTGCCGGTCCATGACAAAACTTTGCCAGGCCAACACCACACCAACCAGAAGGAGCAGACTCGCTGCTAAGGTTACGAAGGTGATCGCCAATCTGGTACGGATACTGTATTGCATAATTTCTATTCTCCTGGGCAGGTAAATGCCCACAGACCTTTATTATTCATTGTTTATCGAACCACAATATTAGCCTGGTGAATAATCTCATCCGGGATGTAGAGATCGATGGTTTCAGCGGTCTTTAGATTAATGGATACGAAAAGATCGGCTGATTCTATCGGCAGATCAGCTGGATTGACACCACGCAGGATTTGGTCTGCTAGCCGTGAGGCTTGTCGGCCAAGTGGAACGTTGTCGTGACCGAAACTGGTTAATGCACCTTGCTGAACATTCGCAGTAGCCGGCGCAGCAAGTGGCAATTTATATTGATTTGCGTAATTGACGAATTTGTCAATATTAGCTTCGAAGGTTGCTGAGGCAAGAATGAAAATGGCGTCCACACCTTCAGGCATTGTGCTCAATGCGGTGGTGATTTCGTCTGGATTGGTTGCATCGATCACCTCTAATTCAACATTAAATTTAGGGGCGGTTTCCGATAGCGCCACTAATGCTTGAACAGAACTATTATCATTTGGATTATTGAATACATAAATGAGCTTGATATTAGGATCAATTTTTAATAACCATTCCAGTCTTTTTGGTGTTGGATTACCTGTCCGGATACCAGTAATATTTCCGCCTGGCCTTAGGGCATCCGCAACAATCCCTGATGCTACCGGATCGGTAACTGGGCCAAAAATAATCGGGATATCAGTTTCTGCCAAACTTTCCTTGGCGCGCAATGTGGTTAGTGTGCCAAAAGTAAGAACTAGATCCACTTTTTCATTTTTCAGATTCTCAAATACTGCATTGAGCGCATCAGGGTTAGCTGCAGGACCATCGTAAATGTAGATTACGTTCTTGCCTTCTATATAGCCGACTTCTTCCATGCCAGCCTTGAATCCATCAAGGATTGGATCAAAAGCCGCAGCAAGATTGACCACGCCGATTTTAAAAATTCTATTCTGGCTAGATGCAGCGCATGCATTTAGCATTATAGAGGTCAATAAAGAGGCTATGATAATAAGTGATATGGTTTTGAAATGTAGTCTCATGTGATTTTTCTCAAAATTCAGCAAGTATCATCTTAAGGTCAATCTTCGGTAATTATCCAGAAACATCCTGCTCATTCTGCCTCTTTGTTGTCATTGATGTCAGCTAATGCGATCGTAACACCTCTGGTACTAGAAAGACGGCGTCCCAACTCTTCCACAGTTGTTTGCAGAATAGTCTCCACTTTGCTGGTTCTACTCAGGCTGTTAGCAATTTCACTGATGGCTTGCTCTCTGGCGGCGCGCTTTTGTGCCTCTTCCAACAAGCGGGCGCTTTCCAGTGCCAGGGCTGCTCGTTCTGCAGCAGCTTCCAGCAAGACTATTTCGTCGGTAGACCATTTCCGCTCCTCGCTTTTTGGCAGGATGTCGAGAGTCCCGATATCCTGACCACGTACAAGCAGCGGAATACTCAACGATGATTTGTTATTCACTTCCTCTCGTTTCTCTTTACTTTTTTCATCTAAGGGGAGAACGCTACCATCCTGATATCGGTAGCCTTCTCGTTTCAGGCTGCGTGCAAACTGCGCCCAGGCCTGGTTAAAATAGCGCTGATAGGTTTGTTCTACGGTTATCAGTGCGCGTCGAGTTTCTGTTAGCAAGCGTGTATTGTCCATGGCGACTGCTAATTGGTCGCCCAGCGTACCCAAAATGGCAATGTCTTCCTCAGAAAAGGCGTTTTTTTGTGTGCTTTGCACATCCAATATGCCGATCAACCGTGTACCAACTTTTAGTGGTACAGCCATTTCTGAACAGGTCTCAGGTAAATCTGGGTTGTTGAAATAGACCGCGTCTGCACCGGTGTCCAAGGCGATACGCGCTGCCTGGGTCTTTGCTGTGTACCCTACAATACTGTTTAGATCAACAGGAAGCATATGCCTCCTGGCCAGCATGCGTTGACCGCCTTCGCTGTTTGCAGCCCGTAATATGGCATGTTGACCTTCATCATCCAAGAGGAATATGCCAACATGATAAAAGCCAAAACTTTCCGAGATCAGACGGGTGCTGTTGGTCAGTAGCCGTTCGAGGTCCTGAAAGGATGCGGC
This sequence comes from Anaerolineales bacterium, assembly GCA_034435215.1. GTDB lineage: Bacteria > Chloroflexota > Anaerolineae > Anaerolineales > Villigracilaceae > JAABUE01. The sequence goes on along the minus strand of DAOTXM010000354.1, from coordinate 15,534 downwards.
AGCGCGGGCGACTTCGGTCACGGCCTGCAGTTGTCGGGCGCGTTCTTCCAATTTAGCCGTTCTCTCTCTCACACGCTGTTCGAGCTCATTACTAAGGGATGTAAGTTCCTGGTTAACTTGTTGAAGCTTAGCAAGACGGTCGCGTTCCACATTATCACGATAGCGTACGGCAATCATTATCAGCAAGCTAAAGGGGATAAACACGGAGAGATCAAGGCCAATGTTTGTGTATCCATTGTAGACGAATGGTAGCAGCGCGATGACAATATTGCTCAGAACGACGAAGAATGTCATATAACGAAAAGGGAAGGTAATACTGGCAATTACCAACGCAGGGATCAAGTTCGAATACAGGGAATTGGATAGATTACCAGGGCTACCGCCGACAAAAGCGGCCAGCGCGAGTGTCCAGACGATCGTATATGCACCGATTTTATGGAATTGCGTCCGTGATAAAGCGTACCCAACCGTTGATGCGATTGTAAGCCCTATCAGCACAACACCAGCCCTCAAGTTGCCAACGACGAAAAACACGGTTGTCATCGCAATAATATTTGTAGCGGTGATGACAGAAGCGATAATTGATACCAAACGCGCCTGTCGCCTAGCGCTCCCCTCGGTGATGGATGGATGCGCCTCGAAAAAAAATTGCGTCACCCTACGCCAGAGTGTAGGGGGAGGTGCTGTCAATGGGGTTTGTGCGTCTAACATGTTTTGATCCTCGCGTCAGTCCCAATGCGTTTTCAGGCGCAAAGTGACGTCAGAGTCCGGTAATCTTTTCCCGAGTTGTGTAACCGTCTCACGAATAATGGCATCGACTTCCGTGGCGGCGCTGATGCTGGCGATGATTTCACCAATAGTCTGTTCTCTCGCCGCGCGTTTTTGTGCCTCACCATATAAGCGAGCGCTGTCAAGGGCGTTGCTGATTTGATCAGACAAAGATTCGATATTGGCGATATCCTCTTGTGTCCATGTCTCTGTGTGCGAGGGTTTGGTTAGCCGCAACATGCCGATCGTTTGCCCTCGCACAATCACAGGCATATTGAGCGTGTGCTGGTCGTCGCTAAGCACGTAGTTGCCATTGCTAAGCGCTTGTCTGAGCTTTTCATCTAATCGCTCGATTGATGTAACGACTTCGCCCTGGGGGAGAACTACATAACCTGCTGTATCGATGTTCCTGAGTATGGCTTCCCAGCCAAGTTGACTGATGTCGCCTGTTGCTTTCCGCGCTGCAAAGAGAGCTTCCTGGGTATCTCGCAGCAATCGCGCGTTTTGTACCGCAATGGCTAATTGGTCGGCAAGAACTTGCAGGGTGGGGATATCATCTTCTGTAAAAGCGTTTGCTTCCTTGCTCTGAACATCCAGCACACCTTGAACCTCTCCTCCGGCAATCAATGGAAGTGCCATTTCAGAACGTGTTTGTGGCAAATCCGGATTGTCAAAGTAGACTGCATCTTTGCCGACGTCTAACGCGATTCGAGCTTCACCCGTGCCTGCTACGGTTCCAACAATGCCCTCTGCGCCGACTCTCAGTTTGTGCTCGCGGGCAAGCATTTGTTTTCCACCGGTACTATTGGCAGCCATGAGAATTGCGTATTCGCTGCGTGAATCTAGCAGAAATATGCCAACGTGATAAAACCCAAAACGTGAGCTAATAAGATAAGCCGTTCTGTTCAGAAGTTCTTCGAGATCTCGCTGCGCAGCAACAGCCTTACCAACCTCTGTAACGGCCTGCATTTGTGCGATACGTTTTTCAATCACTCGCGTACGTTCCGCTACCAATCCTTCAAGATTTGCAACCAGGTTTTTGGCTGTGGCGCTCATGCTGTTCAATGTATTCCCCAGGATGCCAATTTCATCTTCGGTTGTTATCTCTGCGGTTGCATCAAGATTTCCAGCAGCGACTTGTTTGGCGACTTCAGTTAAACTTTCCAAAGGAGCAGTAATTGAGTCTCCCATTGCATAAGAAGCCAGCCCAGCTACCGATAAGAGGATAAGAATAGCGCCAATTGCGCTGAAAATCAGTCGACGGGTTTCAACCTTCACGATTGTGCTGGCCTCGACGAAATCCTGAAGAAGTTCTTCCTCTGATACGACAATGCCGAGGCTATAACCGACGATTGGAATTGGTTTGTAGGCGATGTAACGGTTGCTGCCATTTATTTCTACCCGCCTTACGCCAGTTTGTCCGCTCGTCATTTTCGCCAGCACTTCAAAAGCATCCAATGGCACGCGATTGATCAAGGAAAGTTTTTCGATATCCCCAGTTTGGATTTCTTCCTCGGTCAGGTTGAAGTCATTCAACCCTTTAGCTGGCATTGCAATTACTCGACCTTTCGAATCAATCAGAAAGCCATACCCGGTCTTCCCGATCGAAAGCTTAGAGACCCGATCGGTAATGGTGGCAAGCTGAATATCTATCCCTGCTACCCCTCGAAATATGCCAACGTTGTCATAGACAGGGGCGCTACCAGTAATAACCAGGCCGTTTAATGCTGCATCCTGATAAGGCACTGACCAGACGGATTTTGTCTCGTTTTGTGTGTCATTAGCAAGGGCGTTAATGTACCATGGCCTGGTGGTTACATCGAAGTCGGACGGTACGATAGTAGCAAGGTCAACATTTGGATAATAAATCGTTTCTCCGGTTTTTCCCCCAAAATATATCGCAATGACGTCCGGATTCTTGGCCATGAGCCCTTGTGTAAAGTAATCAAGCCCCTTAAGTGCCGCCAGCTCTTTGGCAAGTTCATAAGTTATCGCTGTTTTTGATGGTACAAATATGGATGCAATTTCAACGTTTGAATTATCCCAATTGCCATTTGGCAATTGTTCCAACTCAAGGTAAGCGTTCCAATTGGCTTCCTCCAAAATGTTTATGCTGTCGTTGGATAACATAGCACCGGTAGTGATACCGAAGGTGTCAATTACATCCTTCATTGAAGTAAAAAAAATGCTGATATCGGTTACTTGATTTGCCGTGATGATTGCCAACCTGTTCTCGATTTCGCGGGTAACGCTTAGATCAAATTGCTTCTCAAGGAATTGATTTGCAGATTGTGAACGATAGAATACGAAGAATCCCATTGCGGCTACAGCAATAAGAACGATCAACAGGTTCCCCAACAGGATTTTCGTTCTCAAAGAACCAATACCACGTGTCTTGGTTGTATTATTCAATTGCTGAGTGTTTTGGACGTCAGTCATAATATGGTTCCATACCTATTCTTAGGAAGCGATTAGTTCCGTGTGTTCCTGCTGGTCTTCTGGTTTTTCTGGAGGAAGCAAACGTAATTCGACTTCATGCAAATTTAATGCCCGTTGGATTTCCCGTGCCGCAGTCCGCATAACGATATCCAGATCTAGCGTTTCGCGAATACGGGCAATGACATTCGTTATTGCCTGTTCGCGGTTAGCACGAAGTCGCGTGCTTTCAACTAACCGGATATTTTCCAGAGCCAAAGCAGTTTGTGCTGCAACTTCGTTGGCGATCGATTCTTCCTGGACCGTCCATTTTTGGAATTCAGCTTTACGCAGCAACGTGATCTTCCCAATTTTCTGTCCACGCAGTACGATAGGGATATCAAGGATATTTTTCCCTTTCCGTGGAGCGGAAATATCAGCGGGATGTACGCCGGTAACAGAATAACGAAAGGTCGGCTTACGGGTAGTCAGTTGTGTTTTCCAATTCTGGCGTGTGTTTTCATTAGAAATTGTTTCAAGTTGTGAAATCACAAGTTGACTTTCCGTTAGCAGGCGCGCGTTTTCAATAGTTGCGGCGATCTGGTCGGCCATTGTTTGGAAGATATCAATTTCATCGTACCTGAAAGCATTGGTTTCTTTGGATTGTAGATCCAGTACTCCAATTACTTTATTGCGCACGATAAGTGGTAATGCAAGTTCAGAGCGCGTCTCCTGTAACTCCTGGTTATCAAAGAAAATGACATCCTTACCTACATCAAGGGAAGTGCGCGGCTTTTTTTCTGCGGCGACATATCCTACGACACCCTCTGTACCAACTCTGAGCCTGTAGCCACGTTCCAGCAATCGTCTTCCGCCCTCCGAAGAAGCTGCTTGTAAGGTAACATAATCCCCACGTTGGTTTATAAGGTAAATACCAACGTGATAGCAATCAAAATGTTCTGAAATAAGATTGACAGTTTGATTTAACAACGCATCCAAATCTTGAAGGGCCACTGTTCGATGGGTGACGGTGGAGGTAGCGTTCAATAAATTTGTTTTACGAGACAGTTCCAGGGTTCGTTCGGCGATGCGCTGCTCCAAATCTTTTTGGGATTCGAGATGAGCACGGTTCATGGCCTGCGCATTTTGTTGTATCTCGCGAAAACTATTGTTCAACATTCTTAAAGCAGAAATAACTACGAGTGAAATGAGAAGTTGCGAGACAGCTGCAATCGCCCAGTCCACTACATCGCCTTCCACTGCTAATTTGTCTGAAAGTTCAAATTGGCCACTTTGAATGAAATACCCCATACCAACGATAATTACTTCAGTAATAGTTAATGAAACAACAGCAGCGTGGCGACCAACGAAAATGGATGTAAATGTTACAAAAGCTAAAAAGAAGAATAAAGAATCTCCCCGTATGCCTGTTTCTGTGAGGCTGCTAAAACCTAATAGAAGAGGCAGCGAAACAAAAATTATGGCTTTAACGATATAGGGAAAGCGTACCAAGATCAATGTTGTTAGTAAAACATAAACGCCAATGTAAACGCCTTGAAGGATCAGATCCGAAGTGCCAACAACTCCAGGGATTAATACAAACAATCCGACAACAGCAGAAAGAATCAGTATCCTTTGGAGAAAGCTTTCTTGCCAGCTCGTTTGTATGTCGCTTTCGCGCTCGTATCGATCTTGTGTGGAAATACCCATCAGCTACCTCTATTCTCGTCAATATCGATTTCGATGGTTGCTTCGGTTGCATCCAGGATTTGACCAAGTTCTCGAACCGCTGTTTGCAGCACACTATCTATGCTGGTCGACGCCCAGATTTTATTGGTAATTTCAGTGACAAATTTCTCCCGCATGGCAGCACTTTGACTCTCTTCCAAGAGACGTGCATTTTCAAGGGCAAGAGCGGTCTGGGTTGTAATTGCCTGGAGCCAGTTTTTGTCTTCTGGGGATAACGATTCTTCTCTTGCGAGCTTGAGCTGTCCGATTATTTGGTCCCGAAGCGTAATTGGAATCTCAACTAAATTAGCTTGATCGGATTCGGATCCTTCTCCAATCACAAGCGAAACTCCGCCCTGATGAAGGCTACTATCGATCCAAGCCTCACGCAGGTATTGTTTTTGTATGTTGCGCAATTCATTCAAACTCTGGCGGGTCTCCTGGAAAAGCCGTGCGTTATCCAGGGAAATTGCCACTTGGTTGGCCATGCTTTGTAGCGTTTCGATATCTTGTTCGCTAAAGGCTGCCTCTTGCGTAGAATGTACATCAAGCACGCCCAGGATTTGATCACCGACCAATAAAGGCAGCGATATTTCCGAACGCGTGTATGGCAGGAGAGGGTTGTTGAACCGGATAGCCCTTTCGCCCACATCGAGTAGGATCTGAGCCTGTCGTGTGCGGACAGCCTTGCCAATAATGTTTGAGCTGGATATTTCTAATTGATGCTTGCTCTCTTTGAGTACTCGACCAGCTTCGCCTGTGGCTTCTTTCAGTTCACATACTTGTCTGGCTTGATCAATCAGGTACACAGCGGAATAGTAATATCCAAATTCTTCCGTGATCAGGTTTACAACACGCTTCATGAGTTCTTCGGGATCAAGAATGGAGGTGGCGACACGTCCAACCTCATTGATAGCTTTCAGTTGAGAAGTTCTCTCGTCGACTTTCTGTTCAAGCTCACTTTGAAGATCTTGCAGACGGGCAACCATGCGATTGAAATAAATTGCCAATTGACTGACTTCGTCTGTTGAAACGACTGGCGCGCGCGTGTTCAAATCCCCACTTTCGACTTTCCTGAACGAATCCATGAGTTGTTCCAGAGGATCTGATATCGACTTGGCTAACAGAAAGGCCAAACCGGAAGCAAAGAAAATGGCAAAGACGCTCACTAAGATCGATTGAATTTGAAGATCTCTAATCACTTTTAACGGACCGACTTCTTCGAAAAGCGCTCTGGTTGTTTGGTGATAACCGATTGGGGCAATCAATAAGGCGGTGATAACCAGCGAGAAGAATACAACTGCCAGAGTCTTATATAATATTTTCAAGTTAGTCAGACCTGACAATTGGTGTGAAAAGTTTCTTGGGAGGAGTACTTGCCGGACAGGCACAAGCAATCTGTCCAAGACTATAGTAGATAAAGGTACAAAAGCAATGTTCGATACCACTCCGGCGATCAAGGAGTAAATCACCTGATCTTGAGTCGCAAGCCCGGAAGAACTAAGCAACAATGTTTTTGGAATAATAATAAAACCGAAAGAGATAATTACTGCGGCAAGGGCATATTTCCAAATAATGTTGTGCGCTGATTCCCAGGCTGCTTCATTGTCCTCGCTCCTAAAAAGTCCTGGACTTTGTTTCCATATGTCTAGGCGAGCGCGAATATTTCGCGAAAGAATGAAAACTATACCGATTAGCAGGATAGTAACAATGGGGATGACTATGAGCTCAATTTTCCGGAGCAAGGCGACTATTTCTGGAGTGTAACTTGCGTTCAGCTGCTCAGAGATAAAGCCTAGGAGTGTTGAGATAGAAGCAGCGATTTCCGCGGAGGCAATCGCGATAATGATGTACCATCCCCCTGTTTTTGCCAGCAGACGTTCGAGAATATTTTGAGATTGGATGGGCGTTTGCATCATTTATTCTCCCCTCTTACTTAAAGGCTCTGTCTTGACGTTGTCCTTCGTTTCGTCCAGGGTGCCAATGTCAATCCAGGTCTTTTGGGAGCCGGTTATACGATGAACTTCTTGTATTGCGGTAGTTAAAATTGTTTGCATGTCGGTTGAGCGACGGATTTTGCTGCTTATCTCATTGAGTAGGCGTTCGCGTTCAGCCTGTTTACGGATTTGATCAACGAGACGGGCGTTGGCGATAATGGCTGCCAGGCTTCCCGCCAGGGTTCCAAGCATCTCTTCGTCGTTTTCAGTATATGCGCCAATCTGTTCGCTTTCCACATTCAACACGCCAAGCATGTCGTTTCGGAAGATTAGAGGCAAGGCCAATTCTGAACGTGTATTTGCACTGACGCGAATATAGCGCGCATCTTGGGTAATATCATTGATACGTAAAGGTTTTCGATGCGCTGCAACCCACCCTGTGATCCCAGAGCCGAACGGAATGATCAGATCGGTGGTGTTTTCTGTATAACCTACCCAGGCCTTGATCATTAAATTTTTACGTTCTTCATCGGACAACAAAATCGCAACACGGTCACCTCCCAAAGTTACTTGCAAGCCTTTAACTGCACTTGTGAGAGCTTCCTCTAATGTAGTTCCGGATGCAGCAGAAGTCGTGATGTGATGCAATAACCGATGTTGGGATAGATGTTCTTGGATTTCAGCAAATAATTCAGTGTTGTTTACTGCAACTGCCAATTGGTCTGCTAACAATTGAAAAGTGTTGATATCGCTGGTGCTAAACGAGTATGGAATAGTGCTTTGTACATCGAGGACTCCGAGAATGCGCTCACCAATTTTCAATGGGATGGCAGCTTCGGCTCTTGTATCAGGCAGCATTGGATTTGGCAGGTAGATGGGATCTTTTGTTATGTCATTGACAACCAACGACTCTCCCTGACCTGCCACGAAACCAATAATCGATTTTGAACCAATTGCAAGTTTATGGCCGACTCGTTTCAATTGTGCACCGGCCTCCCCTGTGGCTTCGCGAATGACCACATTATTTTCATCTGGATCGACCAGGAATATGGCTGCGTGATAGAAGTTGAATCGGCTGCGAATTAGGTCAACTGCCTTGAGCAATAGCTCATCCAAATTCAGCGCAGAACTGATTTCGCGGGCGATTTCAGAAGCTGTTTGTACCTGCAAGAGTTGTCGGTGCATGTCATCAATGATGCCTGCCGCGTATATGAAACCGGCGACCTGTCGAGCTATGGAGGTCAACATTTGCAGGCTGGAATCGTCGAAAGCATTTTCTTGTTCAGTATCCTGTAGGATGAGACTGCCTACAGCTTTCTCGTTGACGATTAGCGGAACCCCCAACCAGGATTTTGCGGGCTTTCCAACGGTTTTTGCCCCTAACTCTAACGCTTGCTTTTCCACATTGTTTACTAACATTAAGGGTTGTTTGGTACGAATCAGAATGGAGGTCAATCCTTCCCCAAGCGGAAAAGATTCTATTGAACTTACCTTGTCATCCTCGAATAGATAAGGAATGCGGATGGATTGGGTATTCTCATCATATAACGCGATTGTAAAGCTATAATTGCCAATGACGTTCTTGATTCGTTCGTGCAATACACTGAATACGCTTGCTAGATTCCCGGAAGTTGCGACAACCTGACTGATGTCGGTAATTGTTTCAATGCCCGATGATTTACTCTCAATCTGCTTGATCGTTTCTGCCTGTTCAAGAACCGCGTTCGCAAGTTGGATGGCGCTGGCGTATGGTTGTAGCGAATCCCTGCTAATAACTTGCCCCTTTTTACCGCCGACCATGACAAGCCCATACAGATGGGCCAGATTGGACACCTTGAAAAAGGCCACATTATCGAATCCTAACCGCGCTGACACCTCAAATAAATTTGGAAGCGTTATTGTGTCTTTTGCAACACTAAACACTCTTCCATTATCTTTTAGTTTCTTCTCTAATTGATCTGAATTGACGATGACTTTTTGGGGGATTTCAGCTAGATTATTCTCGAGGTTTAAGACGGCCTGAAGACCGAGCGCCTCATTTTCGACCTGAAAAATCAGAACAGGATGTGATTTCATCCCCTCGAATACTGAAGCCATGGTTGCCAAGGTGGATATAACAATATCGGTTGACATACTTGATCAACTTAGTTCCCACACAGGATCACCGCTCAAAATTCGTCGTATTTGTTCGGGAAAGCGATCTGGATCGAGCGGCTTGCCTAAAAACCCATCGAATCCGGCAGCGCGTGCCTTGTTGATTTGTTCGTCGCTGGCTTCGGCAGTTACTGCCACGATAGGAATGGACTTCAAGTGGTCAGATGCCCTGATTTTTTTCAAGGCTCCATAACCATCTTCATAGGGCAGACGGATATCCATCAGGATCAAATCCAGACGCGGGAGTGTATCGGCATATTCGACCACCTCATACCCTGATGTCTTCCATTCACAGTGGATTCCCAAATAACCCAACATGCGCGCAATCAAAACAAAATTGGATACATTATCTTCCACAACGAGAACCGTCGTGTCTTTTGGAATGGCGACTTTCTTTGGTTGTACATCCTTGTGGTTTGACTCTGCGTTTGCCATCTCAACTCCTCAAAAAACGCTCTACTTGTTCGGATAGCGTGTCAATGTCGATGGGTTTTTGGATATAGCCATCACATCCTGCTTCCAGGGACCTTTCGCGGTCGCCGCGCATGACATTTGCTGTCAGCGCAATAATAGGAATGGAACCAAGCCCGGGGGTTGCCTTTATTTTTGACGTGAGCGTATACCCATCTATGTCTGGCATGTTAATGTCCATCAGGATCAGATTTGGTTGGGTATTTCTCAATATTTCGAGAGCCTGCGAAGCATTTACCGCCTCGATGACAGTATAGCCCTCGGCTGTCAGAACCCTTCTTACAAGAGTTCGATTGTCGATGTTGTCTTCAACATACAGAATAGTGGCGTTGTTTGGCATAAGAAGTATCTCCGATTTTGATTTTACATGCAGGGAATTTTTGTTTCCATAACAGCACCCTTGCAAAAAACTTGCAAAAGAGTAAGCAAACAAAAACACGGTTTCTTGCGAAACCGTGTTAGAGCGGGTGATGGGATTCGAACCCACGAATCGTAGCTTGGGAAGCTACTGCCTTACCGCTTGGCGACACCCGCAAGGTAAAGCTCGTAATTTGTCCACTTTGCCGCTTTCTGTACCCCAAAAACCGCTAGGCTACTGCCCATATTGTAAACGTGTTTACAGAGACGGGCAAGGGTAACGCCCACGCGTTTAGCGGCTAACCTTATTTATCGCCCTGACTAATTTTACAGCGCAAGGTTGCATTGCTGATCCACATTCACTTCCAGGGATAACCCAAAAAATGGTTGTGCATGAGGGCGCACGCCCCCACGCACAACCATTTTTTCGAGATTTTCTTGGAACTTTGCGCTGTAATACTGACAAGACACTGAGCAAACCGCATGTGCAATTTCGCACCAGACTCAGCTGCTTATTGCTCCCGTTTAATCAGCTTGTTCGCCAACTCCATTAACGCCGTGCCAGCCTCGCCCTGAGGGTCAGCCTCCCGCAGGTTATCCAATGCCAGGGTGGTCATTTGTCGGGATATGCCATGGGTGTATTCATAGGCTCCCTCGGTAGCAAGCACTTGCACCATGTTTTCGACATCTTCCGGCAGGATTGGTCCTTTAGCCCATCGTTCAGCGAACTTGCCGCCTCTGCTCAGCCCGTACAGGACCGGTAAGGACTTTTTGCCTTCCAACAAGTCGCTGGCCGTGGACTTGCCTGTAACGGCCTCGTCGCCCCAAATTCCCAGGATATCATCCTGCACCTGGAATGCCACCCCCAGGGCGTGCCCAAAGGAGCGGTAGGCGTCCTGTGTGCTCTCTTCTGCTCCGCCCAAAATGGCCCCAATGTGACAGCAGGCTGAGAGCAGGGCGGCAGTCTTACCGGCAACCATGGGCCAGTAATCTTCTATGCCCAAATCGTTACGCTTTTCATATGACATATCCAGGAATTGACCACGGGTTAGATCGAGGCAGGTGTTGTGCAGGACTGTAGCTGCCTGGATGACTGCCTCTGCTGGATAGCGACCCCTCAAATCCATGATTGCCTGGTTCGACAGGACGAAGAGCGCATCGCCAACATTAATTGCCATTGGCATCCCCCAAACCTTCCAGGTTGTGGTGCGTCCACGCCGCTTATCCGAATTGTCCTGGATATCGTCGTGAACGAGCGAAAAGTTATGCACCAGTTCCACCGCGGCCGCAGCAGGTGTTGCGTGTAACCACTCTGTGGCACATGCTGCTGTCGTAAGCAACAACATCAAAGGACGGATGCGCTTCCCGGTTGCTTCCGGACCCGCACCTTCGCCTGTCCAGCCCATGTGGTAGGTGAGCATGTCGTGGAAGAGCCGTGTGTGGGGTTCGTCCAGCCGTGCGACCTGATGTTTTAGTTCAGTCTCGATCTCTGGAAGCATGCTGTCCATGTACTTTTTCAGGCTCATGAGCGTATCTCCTGTCCTGTTTCACCGTTTGTGCGAGTCGAAAGAATACGCGACAAATTTGGACGTTCTCAACAATTTTTCAATTTGCTGATCATTGGTTGTTACAACAGATTCAATCTTTGTAGTTCTGTTTGAAGCTGTTCCGGGGAGGTAAAGTGAATGACGACAAAGCCCATCTTTCTGGCTGTGTCGATGTTAGCCTGGGAGTCATCGATCAGTACGCACTCCGGGGCGAGATGCCCTATCTTGTTCAGGAGCAATTCGAAGATGGCCGGATCCGGTTTGTTTAATTTAGCGGTCCCGGATAAGAGAACGTCGTCAAACCAATCGAAGAAACCATACCTGCGTCTTGCCCGCGGATAGGTCTCCGACGACCAATTGCTCAAACCATACAGCGGATACCCTTTTCGCTTGAGTCTGTGCAGGATGTCCACACTGCCAGCAATCGGCCCGCTGATGGAGTCCTCCCAGCGGTCGTAATATGTTTGAATGAGACCGGCATAATGGGGGAATTGCCTTGAGAGTTCTGCAATGCCCTCTGTAAAGGAACGACCCTTATCCTGCTGGGCGTTCCACTCATAGAAATTGACTTCCGCCAGGAAATTTTCCATGGCTTGCGTTTGTCCGGGGAAGTAGTGTTGGTACAGATACCTGGGATTCCAGTCCAGCAGGACCCCGCCGAAATCGAAGACGATGGCTTTGATGTGAGATTGCATGGGGGCTATTCTATCAGGTTTCGACAGGTCCTATGGAGCGCGTAAGCGCCAGAGTTCGAACCCTGCGAAACCGGTCGAACCTGTTTCGGAATTGGCGCGCGTCGTCCAGACGGGGAACATGCCCACATCAGGGTTGGACGGGTCGTATAGCATGACTTCCGAAATCACAAAACCATCAGTGGTCATGTGGTTGGTAACAGAGTAGGCGCGGCCATCTGCATCCACGCGATTGACGACCAGCATATGTTCGAAATTACCGCCAGTACCGGCGTAGATGTAGATGAAGTCGCCGGGATAGAGCGGAGTTTCGTTCCAGTCTACTTTATTGAGCTTGACCTTATAGCGTCTATTTTCGAACTGGTCGGGAGGAAAGGCCTTGGCCAGCAGCCTGCGATCCTCCCACACATCGGGATTGAGCAGCCAGAATTTGTAGGGATCGAGACCAGGATCGACCAGCTCCGCATCTTGCAGGATGGCAATCGATAACGGACCGCAGATGTCGGTTGGAGAGCCATACCCGGTGCCATTGATCTCTTCGCCCACGATGCGGCTTTCCTCGGTCGTTGGGCGGATGTACTTAATGGACGCGCCATACACCTGAAATTGTTGCTTCAAACTCAAGGGGCCAGTTTGCAAAAGATAACCGCTCTCGAGCAGGTCCAACATGGCGCCTGAGAGGGTGGGCGTGGGAGATGAAGTTGTTGTGGGTGTGGGGATGGTAGGGGTGTAGGTTGGGGTTTCTGTGCTGGTGGCGGTTTTGAACCGGATCAAGGTGGGTGTGGGGGTGTATGTAAACGTCGGTGGAAGTGGCGTGGAAGTAGATTGCGGCGTGGGCGTGGACAGAGTCGCTGTGGGCGGGAGCGTATCCGTCGGAAGGACAGCCGCCACGGTCGATGGGACGAGCATCCCGACCAATAAGAGGGAGGCCGCTCCCAATCCGATCACGAGACCGATGCCCAGATATTTGATGTCGCTGTGCATGGATGTTTGGCTTCATCTACTCTCGAAGCATTTCGTGAATTTGTGCTGGAACAAGCTTATCTCTGAGTAGGTGAATCGTTGTTTCTCCAATACCTATTTTACTTCAGCCGACTATCCGACCCTCACCCTTCGGCAAGGCTCAGGGCAAGCCCATCTAACTTTTCAGCCCCCACCGCAAACATCGTGACTTCGATTTGCCTCTTCGTCAACCTCATCATCTCAACCGCTTTCTCGGTCGAAACCGCTGCGGCCTTGAGGAATTGACCTGCCATCCCGCCCAATGTTGCGCCCAGCGCGACGCACTTGGCGATGTCGAGTCCGTCCTTGAGCCCGCCGCTGGCGAAGACCGTCATATGGGGGACGGCTTTCTTGACGTTGAGGATCGAGTCCGCGGTGGGGATGCCCCAACCTACGAACGTGGCGGCGAGCTGACGGGTGAATTCGTCTGGTGCGCGGTGCATTTCCACCTGTGACCAGCTCGTACCGCCCGCGCCTGCCACGTCAATGGCGGACACGCCGCAATCAGCCAGTAATTTGGCTGTCCGTTCGGAGATACCCCAGCCGACTTCCTTGGCGATGACCGGCACTTCCAACTTTTTACATATTCCTTCGATTTTTTTTGCGAGCCCCGCGAAATTCGTGTCGCCCGCGTCCTGCACCGCTTCCTGCAACGGATTGAGATGCAAGATCAGGGCATCCGCGGCGATCATGTCCACAGCGCGGTGACATTGGTCAATCGTGTAGCCATAGTTGAGTTGGACGGCGCCCAGGTTGGCAAACAGCAGAATGTCAGGTGCAGTCTTGCGGACGATCGAGAAGGTGGGCGTTTGCTCCGGGTGTTCGAGCGCGGCGCGTTGGCTACCGACGCCCATGGCCACACCGACTTCCTGCGCGGCTTCGGCCAGGCGCTGGTTGATCCGGCCGGCTTCCTCCGTCCCGCCGGTCATGGAGCTGATCAGGATGGGGGCGGCCAATCGTACACCGAACAGGCGCAGGCTTGGGTCGATGCGGGCCAGGTCCAGTTCGGGCAACGCCTGGTGGACGAAGTGATAGTTCTCGAGCCCGGTGGTCAACGCGGAGCGGACATCCTGTTCCAGGTTGATCTTGATGTGGTCGGCTTTTCGCTGTTCGATGGAAGCGGGTTGGGGCGCAACTTTTGGCATGAGGCAGTGTTCCTGTGTTTGTATGACTGGCTTGACACGTCGATTATAAGGATTACAATAGGCCAGCCAAAACGGTTGAAATCAATTCAGGAGGATCATTATGTCTGATACGTTTGCTGAGGTGAAGGCCATTATCGTGGACCTGCTTGGCGTGGACGAGAGCAAGGTGACGATGGAAGCCAGATTCCGTGAAGACCTGGAAGCCGATTCGCTCGACCTGGTCGAGTTGATCATGGCCTTCGAGGACAAGTTCGGCGCGGAGATCTCGGACGAAGACGCCCAGTCGATCACGACTGTGGGCGGCGCGGTCAAGTACATCGACGATCACAGGTAATTTATTCCGTCATTGCGAGCGCCGAGAGACATGGCGCTCCCGGTGTTTCCTGAGATTGCTTTGTCGCAGAGTTCATACTAAGCCTGTCGAAGTGTTCCTCGCCGTGACAGAAGTGATTATAACCGCAGAGCCGCTCTCTAGTGTTAGAGGGCGGCTCTTGGATTCAATTTCTTGAAATTCTTGCTGAGCGCAGCGTAGTCGAAGCGCTTGTGCTGAGCCTGTCGAAGCGCTTGTGCTGAGCTTGTCGAAGCGCTTGTGCTGAGCTTGTCGAAGCGCTTGTGCTGAGCCTGTCGAAGCGCTAGTGCTGAGCTTGTCGAAGCACGGTTGCTGAGCTTGTCGAAGCACGGTTGCTGAGCTTGTCGAAGCACTATGTATTCAAAATGAAAAAGCTTAATTGGCTTTATCTGTTTAAGCAGCGGATAGGCACTGGCTTAAGGGTTAAGGCTTATGTATCCTTTTTCATTGGCGGGGATGAAAGATTATTTCATGACTGGTTATCATTAATAATGTTGCATTGGTTTTATTGATTGAATTAGTTAGGATAGATGATGGCTGCTAGCCTAAGAACTAAAGTTTGAGTATGTTTTATAATGTAAATGTTAAGAGGAGTTTCCTCAAAATTTTTCTGCTATATGGTAATTAGAGAGAATTTATTTGTTGTTGATTTTATTGTAGGGGCACGTTGCACGTGCCCATAATTGGGCAGACACATGGGTTTGCCCAGAAGGGCAGTTTGTGAGACTGCCCCTACAAAAAAACGTAATTTACAGCTATATCAGATGGGAAATGCTGAATAATTCTGCTTAGTTTTAAAGCAATTGAATTTAAAAATTTGTGCATTCAATTAATTATTTATTCATATTCAATAAATAAAAAAAGGTTAAACTTTGCAAATGAGAATATTGGTATTCTAATAAGTGGTTGGAAAGAATATTTAATATGTAAAAAAGATTATTCCAGATCAATAATCATAAAATATTAGAA
>DAOTXM010000353.1:0-2964 GCA_034435215.1 Anaerolineales bacterium | reverse complement strand
GGGGTCGGAGCGTGCGCACGCTCCGCACCCCTGTTTTCGGGTATCCTTTCAATTTTTGTGATTTCCTGAAATAAAACCATTGGAGATTTCACCCTCCTGGTATCGAATTCCTACAAAGCGGTAAAATATCCGCATGACCACTTACTGCCAGTACGTGCTCGAACACCCAGAAGACGAATTCAATAAACGTTACCACGATACCGAATACGGCTTCCCGCTCGAGGATGACAACCTGATCTTCGAGCGCCTGGTGCTCGAGATCAACCAGGCAGGTCTCTCCTGGATCACCATCCTCAAGAAAGCCGAGAACTTCCGCCGCGCGTACGACGGGTTCGACCTCGAAACGGTGGCAGGCTACGGGGAGTCCGACCGCGTGCGCCTGTTGTCCGACGCAGGCATCATCCGCAACCGGCTCAAGGTCGAGGCCGCCATCGAGAATGCCCGTCGCATCCTTGCATTGCGCGCGGAGCACGGCTCGTTCAAGGGTTGGCTGGATGCGCACCATCCTCGTACAAAGGATGAATGGGTGAAGCTTTTCAAGGGGCATTTCAGGTTCGTGGGCGGCGAGATCGTCAACGAGTTCCTGCTCTCCACCGGGTACCTGCCGGGCGCGCACGATGAAGATTGTCCCATCTACCCAAAAGTGAAATCACAAAACCCGCCCTGGGTATAATCGGGTAATGGCTACCTGGATCGCGCACCTGCGCATCGCTGAAGTTTTGCTCGCACGCATCCCCGGTCTCGACCCTGGCCAGTTTGCCATCGGCAACATCGCGCCCGATGCCGGCATCCCGGACGAGAATTGGGAGAAGTTCAACCCGCCGCCCGAGGTGACGCATTTCAAGCGCAGCCAGAGCGTCCACAAGGACATCGCCGACCTGGATTTCTACCGCGCTTACCTGACGCAGATTTCTCCCGGCGAGACGGGGCGCTTTTCCTTCCGGCTGGGCTATTTCTTTCATCTCATCACCGACAACCTGTGGACGCTCCAGGTGGGCAAGCCGACCACCGAACGGTATGCCGACCAGTTTGCTGCGGACAAGTCTTTCATCTGGGAAGTGAAACTGGACTGGTACGGACTGGACCAGATCTACGTGCGCGAACATCCCGATTGCCTGTTCTGGCGCAGCTTTCTGGATGCAGAGCCTGTTTCCGCTGACCTGGACTTTCTCCCGCCCGCAGCCCTGCCCCGCCAACTTCAGCATATCAAGTCCTTCTACCAACGGGACGACGATGACATCGAAGCCATGATGGCTCGCCCGATGATCTACCTCTCGAAGGAAGCCATGGACCAGTTCGTGGAAGACGCTATCGAACGTCTTTTCCGCATTTACCTAATTCTCTGGCCGACCCCGCCTGCCTTGGACGGGAAATCCTCCGCCCTCGAACTACTGACATCTTAACACATGACACCTGACACCCTCATTATCCCAACCGCCGAACCCTTCTTCCTCCCCGGCCAACCCGGCCAACCCGGCTGCCTGCTGATCCACGGATTTACCGGCGCGCCCAAGGAAATGCGTTGGATGGGAGAATATCTCAGCCAGCAGGGCTATCCCAGCCTGGGCGTCCGCCTGGCCGGGCACGCCACCCGCCCGGAAGACATGATCCGCTCGCGCTACACGGATTGGATGGCCTCGGTCGAGGACGGCTATCACCTGTTGCGCGGGGTTGCGGATCGCATTTATCTTCTCGGCCTTTCGATGGGCGGGATTTTGTCGTTATTGTTGTCCACCAAACTGGATGTAGTTGGAGTGGTGGCGATGTCCACGCCCTATCGCCTCCCATATGATTATCCTGTCTGGGTGATGAAACTTCTCAGCAAATTCGTGCGTTACCAGCCCAAAGACAAAGGCGAGCCGGGCGCGGACTGGTTCGACAAAGAGGCCTATGCTGTCCATATTTCGTACCCGCAGAACCCGGTCCGCTCCGGGGCGGAGTTGCAAACCCTTGTATCGCAAATGCGCAAAGCCTTGCCCAGGGTCGATGTGCCGGTGCTGCTGATCCACTCGCAGGACGACACCTACGTCCTGCCCGAGAATATGGAACGGATCTACGCCGACCTCGGCGCGTCGGACAAGACAAAGCTGTACATAACGGGATCAGGCCATGTGGTCACGCGCGATGCGACCCGAAACCAGGTCTTCGAAGCGGCATCCGGGTTTATCCGCCGGATCGAGGCGGCAGCGTGAACCCCACCCTGGTCCTTGTCGGGATTGCTCTGTTCACCTGGGGGATCGGTGAAGGGATGTTCTTTTACTTCGTGCCGATCTACCTGGAACAATTGGGGGCGGACCCGCTCATGATCGGTTCCGTTTTTGGCATTTTTGCCCTGGTGATGATGGTTGCGCACATCCCCGCCGGCTATCTCTCCGACCGGCTGGGACGCCGGCCGCTTTTGCGCCTGGCCTGGCTCCTGGGTCTGGCGGCCACCTGGATCATGGCCCTGGCGACCGATTTACCGGTGTTCGTGGCGGGATATCTGTTGTATGGCCTGACGGCCTTCGTCTCTTCGCCGCTTTTCAGTTACGTCACAGCGGCGAGTGGGAAACTGTCGGCCGGACGTGCCATGACGCTTACTTCGGCCATGTTCAACCTGGGCATGGTGGTCGGCCCCCTGGCTGGCGGCTGGATCGGTGGCCAGTATAGCCTGCGTCTGATTTTCGGGGTCTCGGCCTCCATTTTCGTGGTTTCGACGGTCATGATGTTCCTCCTGCGTTCCCAGCCGCGTGACGTGCATGAGGGCGGGAGCGTAACCGGCAAATTGTGGGCCAACCCGCGCTTCCTGGTGTTGCTGGGCGTGATCTTCCTGTCCATGTTTGCCTCCTATCTGCCGCAGCCGCTCACGCCGAACTTCTTGCAGAACCAGCGAGGGATTTCCATCACGCAATTAGGCTGGATCGGTTCGGCCGGCAGCCTGGGAAACGTAGCCTTCAATTTGCTGCTCGGGCATTTCGAAGCCCG
>DAOTXM010000352.1:0-3494 GCA_034435215.1 Anaerolineales bacterium | reverse complement strand
GCTTCGGCTTCGTCAAAGCGCGAACGCTCCACAAAAACCCCGGCCATGAGCGCAGCCTTGAAAGCCGGTTTTCCCAGACTGAGTTCTGACTCGGCGGCGTCCATTGCGGTATCCGCGGAACGCTCCGCCATCGATGGTCGACGTCCGGTCTTCTCGGCCATCGCCAACATAAAGCCTTCGAAGAGCGTGCGTTTGGCGCGCAGGGAACCGCGCAGCACGTCCGATGGTTCGCGTCGCAGCGCCAGAGAGTAGATCGTGGGCAGGTTGGTGTAGAAGACCTCGGCGGTAAGGCGAGACCAGGGACGGTCCGGCATGCCGGGTACGCCGCTGCCGCGCGCAGAGAGTGGCAAAAGAACGCCGCCTGGAAAGACCAGGTGGTCTTCAGCCACTTCCACGGCTTCGGGAGCAACAGCGATCTGGTACGGTTCGTTGGTTTGGTCAGACGCCATGCCCCGATCATACAAAAACACCCGCAGGGGTATTCTGCGGGTGTCGGTAAGATGCGGGGTGTCTTTTAGTTACGGGTGTGCCGCCCTGGGTGTTATTTTGATCTCCACTTGGGCATCCAACGCTTCGGCAATTCGTTCCAAAAAGGAAAGGCTGGGCATACTACTGCCGTTTTCCAGACGGGCAATCGAAGGTTGTCGTGTGCCAACCATGTCAGCCAGTTCTGCCTGGGTCATGCCACGTAGCAGGCGCAGATGGGCGATCTGGTAGCCTGCTTCGAGTTCCAGGCTTTCAGCCATGAAATCAGGGGCCTGATTCTGCAGGGTCTGCCATTCCTGAAAGGTTATTTTGGAAACAGGGGACATCTCATTTCTCCAGAAATTCCTGCATACGACGCAGGGCGGTTGCGATTTCTTTTTCAGGTACTTTCGTGCTTCGCTTGCGATAGCCATGTAAGATGACAAACTGATGCTCAATTTGCAAGAAATAGAACAACCGGTTATCACCGGGACGCAATTCCCACAGCCGGCCCTTGATCCGGTGCGCGTGGGGCATCCCCAAGTCCGTTCCAAATTCTTCGAGCACCTTGCACACATTGCTTACTTTGGCCCGGTCCCTGGCTGGTAGAGCGTTCATGAAATCCAGCACAGGACTCTTGCCGTGATGATCTTCATAGAAGAGATTGCCACATTGAAGAGCTATTGCATTATAACAAAATTGTTATATAAACCAGACTACGAAGTCAGAACATTTACCTTGTTTTTTGAACAGGCATGTGCACCAATTTGACAACATCGCAATTTATTCCCCTGCTCCGGCCTCCCGTCACCAGACCATCACTTTTACAACTGGCGTGTATACTTGCTCCAATGGATAATCTCTCCGGTTCTGTCGAACGCATCACCTTCTACAATCCCGAGAACGGGTACACCGTACTGCGCTTGCGTCCCGAAGTGCGCGGTCACCAGCATCTGCCGGCGTTGAGCTTTGACGGCTTGGTCACGGTAGTCGGAAACCTGCCGGAACTCACACCCGGGGAACATCTGCGACTGCAGGGGGTCTGGGAGGTCCATCCCAAACACGGGAAACAGTTCAAGGCCGAAGTTTGCGAACAGGTGCTGCCTTCCACCGTGGCCGGCATGGAAAGCTATCTCGGCTCCGGAATGGTCAAGGGCATCGGCCCCAAGCTGGCCGAGCGCATCGTGGGTCATTTTCGAGAAGCGACTTTCGAGATCATCGAGAAGCAACCCCAACGCCTATTGGAAGTTCCCGGCATCGGCCAGGATCGCACCCGCAAGATCATGGCTGCCTGGCAAGAGCAAAAGCAGGTCAAAGAAATCATGCTCTTCCTGCACAGCCACGGGGTCAGTACGAATCTGGCGGTCAAGATCTACAAGACATACGGGGATACCGCCCTGCAAATCGTGCAGGAAAACCCGTACCAACTGGAACGTGACATCTACGGCGTGGGCTTCAAGACTGCCGACCGCATCGCGCAGGCACTCGGCTTGGCTCCGGACCACCCATCCCGCATCGAGGCCGGGATTGTGTTCGCCCTGAATGAGATGATCGAAGACGGCCACGTGTACGCGCCCAGGGAGATGCTGGTTGGACGGGCCACTGAACTGCTGGGCGTATCATCTGACCTGATCCCGCCCGGACTTGAACGATTGGCGCAAGAAGAACGCATCCACCCAGAAATAATCCCAATACCCGGCAAGACTGGCAAATCCGAAAAAGCCATTGCAGAAACACAGGGCTCATATAGCACTTCCGCCATCTACCTGACCCCGCTCTACTTCGGCGAGAAGGGTGTGGCAGAACGGGTCAAGGCGCTGGCAGGCGGGAGCGCATCTTGCCTCAGCGCAAAACAACTGCCGTTCCCGGTTGAAGAACTATCGGAAGAACAGCGATCTGCTGTCCAGATGGCGCTGACCCACCCAGTTTCGATCCTGACCGGCGGGCCGGGAACGGGCAAGACCACCTGCCTGAAAGCCCTGATTGCGGCACTGGATGCCCAGGGCAAACGCTATGCCCTGGCTTCCACCACCGGGAGAGCCGCCAAACGACTCTCGGAAGCCACCGGCAGTCCGGCCAGCACCATCCATCGTCTGCTGGAATTCTCGCCGGTGGACGGCTTCAAGCGGGACGATGCAAACCCGCTGGAGGTGGACTTCCTGGTGGTGGACGAAGCTTCCATGCTGGACCTGCTCTTGACCAATCACCTGCTCAAAGCTGTGCGACCTGGTGCGCACGTGCTGTTCGTTGGAGATGTGGACCAGTTGCCGTCAGTGGGCGCAGGGGATGTGCTGCGCGATCTGATCAAGAGTGAAATTGCTCCGGTCACCCGCTTGACGAACATATTCCGCCAGGCTGCCGGCTCACAGATCATCACCAATGCCCACCGTATCAACCGCGGGCAGTCACCCGTGTTTGCAAAAGATGGCGGGGATTTCTATCTCTTTCCTGCCGAAGACGCTGGTGCTGCCGCCGACTGGGTCCTGGATGTCGTCACAGAACGCATCCCGCAGAAATTCAACTTCGATGCGTTCCATGACATCCAGGTGCTCTCCCCGATCTATCGCGGCCCAGCCGGGGTGACGATCTTGAACGAACGCCTACAGGAAAAACTCAACCCGGCGGCTGGTAACAAATCAGAACGCAGGTTATACGGCTCCACTTTTCGGGTGGGCGACAAGGTTATGCAGACCCGCAACAATTATGACAAGGATGTCTACAACGGTGATATCGGTTTCATCCAGGGCATTGACGTTATCGAACAAACCCTAAGCGTGGATTTCGATGGCCGCCTGGCGGTATACGATTGGAGCGAGACGGACGAACTGACCCTGGCCTATGCCGTTTCGGTCCACAAAGCCCAGGGCTCGGAATTCCCCGTGGTGGTCATGCCGGTCGTGACCCAGCACTACATGATGTTGCAGCGCAACCTGCTTTACACCGCTGTGACTCGCGCCCGCGAACTGTGCGTCCTGACCGGCTCTCGGCGCGCCATCGGTATCGCCGTGCATAACAACAAAGTAACACAG
>DAOTXM010000351.1:0-26281 GCA_034435215.1 Anaerolineales bacterium | reverse complement strand
CCCATAAGCGCTTGCCCAAACGAGCTGGCAAAACATCCAAGTTGGTTTCCGCTGGCGACAAGAATGTGCCCGTGGTTTTTGAAAGTGCTGTATAATCTGTCATGGGGGTCTCTCTCGGTTGTAGTGGTCTGGATAACCAATTCTACTTCCGTCAGAGACCCTCTTACTCAAAATGAATTACCGAATCCTCTCAATATTACTAATCATATTGGAATCTGTTTGCCAAAGAATTTCTCCTGATTTTTTGTTAACTGCATAAACAGCCCCCGAAATTTGCCCAGTTCTAAAAAAAACAAAGTCCTTTGTGAATAAAGGTTTCAATCTCAATTGCTGATTGCCAAGCTCAATAGACCAATTTAGTTGGTTTGTATCCTTTGATCTAGATTCTAAGTATAGACCCTGTAAGGAATACTTCTCCATAGCTGTGCTAAAAATAATCTTTTCGCCTACTAGTTCTTCAACCTGCGATCCAGTATCAGCGTTCAAAACTATATATTTTTCAGGAATCATAAAAAGTTGCACTTGATTGTCATAAGCATAAGTGTATATAACACCTGTTAGCGGATATTTCCAGAGCAAATTTCCATTAACATCGTATTTCTCAACACCTTTTACTCCATAGTAAGAGACAAAGATATTATTATTTAAAGTGGTAATTCCTGCTGGATCTCCCGAAAATTTTTGCCATGAAATTTCCCTCGTTGTAGCATTTATGCAACTTAAAACACTTTTTGGAGGATAAGAAATATCCCCCAAGACACATACTAAATCAGGCAAAATACTCATGGAAGGCTCAAAGTCATTTTGCATGGCGTACACATTACTAACAGACCATAATAGTTCTGTGTTGTTTAAGAAAGCTATTTCATGTATAAAAGTCGGTTCGTTAAGAACTGTCCGAGAAGAAGGTACGCATCCTAAAAGCCAAAAAATAAAAATCAATATTTGGCTGAAGATGAATAAGCCTTTTTTACGGGGATACGTCTTCATTTTTCAACTCCATATAGACATCTGCGTAATGCATTGCCGAAATAGCCGCAATTGCCCGCGCTGGATATGGTGCACTTAAACCGCCAAGAAGTTGGGCAGGAGAATTCTTTCCCACTAAAATGTCATTTATTAGATCACTTTTCCTAATTTCCCCGTTGGCCGAGTAAGGCACTCGAGTGACTCTATCCGGTGTATAGTGTAGTATTGGTGAAAAGTCAATGTCAGCACCTTCTAGTAGTGCATCACCTGAGAGACTCCAGCCAACAAAAATAACACCGCCGTGAAGCCTGAAATCAGTCCACGACCAAAAAATACCACCACCCCCTCCAACCCCAATACCTATGTCACCCGAAACCCCTATTTGTAACGAGCCAGAAAAGGCCCTATATTGACTCGCCAGACTACTATCAGTTCGAAAACCGTTTACTGCTCCCACATACACTTGACCTCCCCCACCAAAATCTAGTGCATCATTTATACCACCTCCAAGATAGGTAAAATTTTGTCTCTCCATTGTGGCAAAATCATAAACGACCTCGCGACCACCTCTGCCAAATATAAACCAACCTCCAAGTCCCTCTATATAACCAGGTGCCCGGAATTCAGTAGGGCCTGTATAACAGCCTTTTTCACCTCGCACAGTTTCTCCTAGATAAGAAAAACTTATTGGTTCAAGTCCATATGCTGTAAGCACACAAAGCTCATACATGGCTTTGTTGGGCATGGATTGGCACCACTCTGGTTTTCTTCCACTTGGATCAGTTAGATTAACAGGGTTGCCATATCCGTATAACCACCGATTGAAGGACAACGGTCTGTTATAATCGCCCTGCCACAAATCTCTGGTGGGGAAGCGTCCAGAAGCGGGGTCATACCAGCGAGAGCGCAAGTAGATTAACTTAATGTAACTGTCCTGATATTCACCAGTGTACCCGTAAGCCGTCTGCGAAGCGCCGCCGATCTGCGCCACCATGCCCCTTCTACACGCTCAGGGTAAACTCCGGGGTCGTAGCTGCGCGTGTATGTGATCGCGCCTGTGGCATCGGTCAGCTGGCGTTGCGGCGGAGCCTAGGCGCTGTCCTGAGCTTATAGAAAAACCTAACCGACGACAGATTCCGCCCAGAAAACCACCCTGGCGGCCAGGTTTAGCACTTCCCGGTATTCCTGTTGCGTAACTTCTTCTACCCAACTTGGATAGCGTGACTGTACGGCATAGTGTGTCAACACATCCGCGTCTCTGACATTCTCCGGGACAGATACCCCACCGGATTCCAAAATATCGATCAGATGGACAACCGAGTGCGTTTTTGGAAACTCCAATCCCTTTGCCAGGCAGACAGATTTCAACGCTTTCTCTGCCGCTTGCTGCGCATTGAAGCACAGGTCTTCGAGAAAGACAGACTTCAACCTGCCCCCTTTTCGGCCAGGTTGAGATTGCTTTTCGCGCGCAGCAGCCAGGCCTGCGGATCGGTCGGATCTTCAGGCTTCATAGATCACGCGCCCCTCGCGCAGGGCCGGTTCCAGGATCGTGCCCGCACTTCGCCCGTAGTGCTGGATGTCTTCTTCGGTGGCTATCACCACGTCCACAGCCACCCCTACCCCTCGCAAACTGCGATAGATCTCCTGGGCCATCCGGCGGCGATGCACGGGACCTTGGACAACTACCAGAATATCCAGGTCGCTGTCCTTCGTCATGTGTCCGGAGACTGCCGATCCAAAAAGCAGCAGGCGCGATGGCTTTGCCACACGGACGATCCGGCGGGTTACTTCTCGCAGGGTCTCTTTGCTCAGAGGGAATTTCGCGAAGGTTGTAGCCATGTTGGGTCTGTTCTTATTATACAATACCTGTAGTGTACCTGTTCGATGGACTCGCCTGTACCTACGGGGAGCTTGCTTTACATCCACTATTCCCTTATGGCTACGCACGATTTGCGCATATGCAAGTACGTGGAGCGCGCCTTGCAAATGCGGGAAACGAGTCGCTCTATATGATGATTGTGCTATAATGCAAACAGGTCATTATGACCTGTTTGGAGCATAAAAATGGAGACCATCAATATCTCTGAAGCCAAAAGCCGATTTTCCGAATTCCTTTCCCGGGCCGCCAGCGGCGAACGGTTCGTCATTTTACGCCGGGCGCGCCCGCTGGCAGCCATCATCAGCGCGGGTGAATTGGAACGTCTCGACCGCGCGGCTGAAATCACACGCCGACTGGCGCGCAGCCTGGGGCAATCTTCCGACCTGCTGGAGGGGATCGAGGCCGGTCATGTCCACCCGGCGATGGCGGCTTTTGGCTTATGGAAAGACGAAGCGGACCTGGAAAACCTGGGGGGACAAATCCTCGAGAACCGGCAGCGCTCAGCCTCCCGCCACAACGTTGACATATGAGAATCCTGGATACGGATCACTGCGTTGCGCTCTTGCGTGAAACACTGGACCTGCGCCAGCATGTTCAACCGGATGAGGAGCTTTGCATCACGGCGGTCAGCGTGGCGGAATTGACGCACAGCGCGCAGCGTTCCCGGAACCGCGAGGACAATCTCGCCCGTTTGGAAGTGCTGTTCGCCGCGCTGACTGTTCTATCCTTCGACGAATCCGCGGCGCGCCGGTTTGGCCGGTTGAAGGCTGAACTCGAAGCAAAGGGTGAACCGCTGGATGACCTGGACCTGCAGATCGCCAGCATCGCCCTCGAACATGATCTGCCGTTGGTGACCAACAATACAGCGCATTTCGAGCGCGTACAGGGTCTTCAAATGCAAAACTGGATAGCGTAGACGCCTGCGCACATGTGCAAGCATATGGATCGCGTATTGAAAATGCGTGACGGGAAGCTGGCGCGGGTGATCAAAGATAAGGATGAAATCGAGATGTTGGCGCGGGGTGGGCTGGCGCTTGATATCGTTTAGTGGATTACTAGGTCGGGAATGAGGTACCTATAAGATCACTGCTTTTATGTAAACAAGCGTTTGATGTGAACAGGCGTTCACGGAACTTCATTATGGTTTTTCTAGCTCATATACCCAGGCATCCTCGGTGAACATCAATAATCGCAACCTAATATCACTGGGGGGGTGAACAAATTGCTCAGGCACTCCTAGAAGCCGATGAGATGTGGTCATTTGTCTATCAAAGGTGGAACAAACGTTGGGTTTGGACGGTGATGTGCCGTCGAACGCGTCAAATCGTGGCCTTTGTCATCGGGGATCGCAGTGCAGCAACCTGTCGCAAGCTTTGGGAGCAGATCCCAAATGCCTACAAAGGGTGTCAAAGCTACAGTGATTTCTGGGAAGCGGATCGACTCGTCTTTCCAGAGCAAACCCATCAATGTGTCGGAAAAGGAAGCGGGCAGACAAATCATATGGAACGATGGTACAACACCTTCAGACAATCCAGTGCTCGCTTTGTGAGAAAAACGTTGTCGTTTTCAAAATCAGAAGACATGCATGAAATCGTAACAAGACTTTTCATCATTCGTTACAACCTATCACTTGTTACTAACCACTACCAAACTATTTTTTCAAGTCCCAAGAGGCTGCCAGAATTCCCCAACAGCGCCGCTATCGGGCGTGTCGTGGTTATGAATATCGACCTGCGCAGCCGCCCGACCAACGACCCGGGCTTGAATACGTCCTTCCGCAATCTGGAAGCGGACATGCTGGTGGAATGGAAACGGGAGGTCATTGGCAATGTCATCGGAGGCTTGTCCAAACAGCGATATGTCCAGACCCCGCAGGGCTACAATTACGGCTCGGCCCTGCAACCCACGCGTAACCTGCCCAATGTCCTATTACAGAAATTCTTGCTGGTCAGGCTGGTTTCTGAGCGGAAGTAACCGTCCCGTATGTGGATCTGGCGCATGAGGGCGTCGTTGCTTCGCCCTGGCTGCGGGATCATATCGCCTGCAGTTTTCCGCCCCGCTTGTATTATGGGTAGGTGGTGTGGATGGACAGAATCCGCACCGGCAACGGCCTTGTGGAATACCGCTGGAATGAAGATGCCAACAGGTGATGATCTCTCGCTCATCAGCCCAGATGAATATGCTACTCCTGCTGGAACCCTGTTAACCCACTGGAAAATTATCTCCAAGAACATGACCGCTGGCGATGAAGTGGCGGGGTATTCCACGCCGGCGGTACCCTGGTGTACTTATATTCAAGGCGGCATTGCCATTCATGGTGCGCACTGGCACAATGCTTTCGGCGAACCGCGTTTGCACGGGTGTGTCAATGTCAATCCGGAAGATGCTAATGTGAATTCAAAAGAAAGAAATTGAACTCAAGTTCCAGGCAAGCGTGGTAAGATTCGGTCAATGAAACTCAATCTTGCCCTCGCGCAGATCGCCACCAAACTGGGGGAGGTCGAAGCTAATCTCGAGAAGCACCTCGATATCATCACGCAGGCCAAAGCCCAAAAAGCGGATTTGGTCGTCTTTCCTGAACTTTCGTTGACTGGATATGTTTTGCAGGATCTGGTTGCTGTGGTTGCGCATAAACCTACAGATGATGACCATGTTTTTAAACAGCTCCTTATAGCGTCTCATGATCTGGACCTGGTGGTCGGCTTCGTGGACGAGGATGCCCGTCACCGCTTCTACATTGCCTCTGCTTACCTCTCCGGCGGACGGGTTCTGCATGTCCATCACAAGGTTTATCTACCTACCTATGGTCTGTTCGATGAGGGACGTTTCTTTGCCTGGGGTGATTCGATCCGCGCCTTCGATACACGCTTTGGGCGTATGGGCATCCTGATTTGCGAGGACTTCTGGCATGCCTCGCCGCCTTACCTGCTCTGGCTGGATGGCGCGGATGTGTTTTTATTCGCCTCTGCCTCCCCCGGACGTGGCCTGAACGATGGCGAGAAGTTGGAGTCAGCACGTTGGGTGGAAAATGTCAATCGTTCGTATGCTAATCTGTTCACCAGTTTTGTAGCACACAGCAACCGGGTTGGCTATGAAGACGGGTTGAACTTCTGGGGCGGTGCGACGGTTTTCGACCCCAACGGCGAGCGCATTGCGCAGGGTCCTTACTTCGAGGAAGCACTTACGATTGCCACACTCGACCTGAATCAGCTCCATCGCACGCGCGCCCGCCTGCCGCTGTTGCGCGATGAACGAACAAGTTTGGTGCAAAATGAATTGGAAAGAATCTTGCATAAATAAAACCGGGACTGGCGGTCAAGTAGCCCCGACCAACGCTTCAAATTGGCTATTTTTTTCGGTGCATATCGAGGCCGACCGATTATTCTTGACATACTATGATCGATCTAACCATCAATCCCGACCTGGCTCGTAAAATCCTGACGGGCTTTATCAGGAGTGAGATTACCCGCGCCGGGTTTTCACGAGCGGTGGTCAACCTCTCTGGCGGGTTGGATTCTGCACTCTCCTGTGTTCTCGCGGCAGAAGCTTTAGGCCCGGAGAACGTGCTGGCTTTGCGCTTGCCATATCGTGCCTCTTCGCCCGATTCGCTGGAACACGCCCAACTGGTCATCGAGCAGTTCAAGGTCCGGAGTGAGACGATCGAGATCACCCCCTTCGTCGAGCCGCTCATCCAACGTGATCCTGCGATGTCCAAGGTCCGCAAAGGGAACATCCTGGCGCGGGCGCGCATGATCGTCCTCTATGACCAGACGGAAGCCTTCCAGGGACTGGCTGTAGGCACCAGCAACAAAACCGAGATCCTGCTTGGTTACAGCACCCTGTGGGGCGATTCTGCAGCGGCGCTCAATCCGCTTGGCGATCTGTACAAAACGCAGGTGCGCCAGTTGGCACGGGCGCTGGGCATTCCCACAGTCATCGTCGACAAGCCGCCTTCCGCTGACCTGTGGGCCGGGCAGACCGATGAAGACGAACTCGGCTTTACTTATGAAGAAGTGGACAAGCTGCTCTACCTGCTGGTCGACCAGCGCTTCAGTCCACAGGAATGTGTGGAAGCCGGATTCGATCCGTCCTTTGTGGAAAAGGTCGTCAATCGGATTCGCCGCAGCCAGTTCAAGCGCATGCTGCCTCCAATCGCAAAGGTCAGCAATCGTACAGTTGGATATGACTTTCTTTATTTGAGAGACTGGGGAACTGACTGACCAGCCGATTGCCCTGGGCGAGATCGGGTGCATCCTGGGTGTGCTCTGGATTTCGCGTAGATGGCCGCAACTGATTGTATATAACGTCGATGAACCGACCTTTGCACGGGTAACGGCTGATTAACATTACAGTGCAAAATCCCAAGAAAGTCGTACAACCATTTTTGGTTACTTTAGTTTCCGGTAACTGAAGGTGCTCTGAAGAGAATTCGGAGTGGAGCGAACCTTAACATTTCTTTGGAAAAGCTCAAACCGAGCGTTGTCAGGCCAGAAGGGGCTGTTTTGAGCGGCGGTGAGGCAGAATCCTCTTGGGCAAATGGCTGGAGACGGATGACTTTTTGCGGATTCGTCCGGGCGGCAGAGGCGGCAAATTCGAGAAAGTGGTGCACGCCAGCCAACTGCACAAGCGGCCCGGGGTGCGTTTGGGGTCTCGATCCCAGAAGCCAGTTGGGATGGGAGGCAAGGTTGCCGCCAGAAAGGTCTGGATGGAGCCATCTAGAATGGATAACTCGGGCAGGCGGAAGCAACTCTCCGAAGCGAACATGAATTGGCGATGAGCGCCAATCATGTGTTTGGCCGCCAAAGGCAATTGTTCGATGGGCCAGCGATCGCGATAGAAGGCACGCAATTCGGGGCCACTCAAGAGGAGCGAACAAGCCAGCAACCAAGGCTCCTCAAAGCGAGGGTCGTAGATGGCAACCACCAGAAAGGTGGCATTGCCTGGGGACGGCTTGAGATCGGCCAACACCAAGTCGTACCAGAACTCAGCTCGGAAAGCGAGACCTTGCTCTTGCCAATTTTCGATGTGATCCGGCGGTGTTGCTTCGATCCAGCGACCATCGTACGAACGACCCAGCGGGCGCACAAATTCACCACATTCGGGTGGGCGTCCCATACCGCAGGGGGGTGGGCAAGACATTCCGCCGTGCAGTGAAGTTCTTGGATAAACGCACCACAAAACGGCTTATCCGAACCTCTTGCAGTGTCTTGACCTTGAAACCAGCGTCAAATACTGCGATTTCATCTTGTTGCAGCCCACTTGCGACCTCTTCGAGAAGCTTGGTTTGTAAAGCGCTCTCCGAAGGCTCTGTCAAAGAGGCTCTCAACAAGTCGGTCAATAACGCCATGCGTTGTTCTCCCCACATGTCCCACCCGCCCTACTATCCCAAACACAACCGCAGGTAAGGCCTTCTCTGCCCGTGCATCGTAATGCTTGCTTTGGATCCCCTTCAGGGTGGGATGCCAATAGGCTGTTATGTCCACCGCCTTGACCTTATAGCCTGCATATTGATCCGCTTGCCATTGTCCTTGTGACTCCACGTGCCTTCGCCAGGTCTTCAACATGTCTTCGGTTTTCCAACTCCCGTAGCGAAAGGCGCTTCAAGCCCGACGTACTTCCCCTTCGTCCAGCCCTTGAGACTGCAAGGCAGGGAACAATGCGCCTCGGCTGGCTATCAGCGATCCACTGACTAACATCCAAAGAAATTGGTAAAGGGCGAGATTGGTTCCGATGGGTAGTTCTTGTACAACCGCTGCTAATGTCTGTGTGGTATGATGGTTGATGTCGATGGTCTCACCTCATGGTTGAAGTTTTCGCATCCTTCTCATACCACAGGTGAAACCTTTTGTCTTGCTGTTTTACCGGAAACTAAAATACATTAAATTGTGTCGAGTCTCGTAAAGTCGTACCTACTGAACCTTAACAATGTCTCATAAAATCGTACCGATCAAATCAGCGATTTGGTTTTGCCGAATGGACATGATCGACCAGGGAAAGGCATACTGGTGGTTGGCAAAAGCGGCCATGTTCAATTCGCCCATCAAATCTTGCTTGGTTAACCCACTTGCCTGGCAGCGCTCTGTTTTTTGGAGGCCCAAGGTGCTGCAAAGGAATTCTTGAGTTTCCTGGTCGAAATAAATCCGAACCGGTTGTTTCTGCCAATCTTTACCAAGCCCATAACGATGCGCGCCGAGCATCAATTGGCCTTGTGCAGATACTTGCCGATATCAGGTTTGCTTGGCTAGGTAGGCATACACTTTTTGCATGTCCAGCAATTCTGCTTCCCACTCAGGGCGATATTCACGGCCTGAATGAGCTACCTGTGGGTAGGCTGTCAAGGGAGCTTGTTGATGTAAGCTGCGGCTAGGGTAGTATTGGTTCAGGAATTCCAGGCGCTGCTCGATGTAGGGTTGCAAATCAGCGGGTGCAAAGGACTGCCCTTCAATGGCTTGCCTATACACAATTTAATGAGAGCGCTCAATAAAACTGTGCTCACGCGGTGGACGATGTTCCAAAAAACGAACACCGATCCCCAAGGCCAGCAACCACAGGTGAAATTGGCTTGGGAAGGGTGAAGGCGTTGTGTTATCAAAAAATGCGCTATCGTGGTCGAGGCTGATCCTTTGTGGCACTCCAAAGCAGAAAAAGCCTCTGCGCAAAGCCAGTTGATAGTCCGGTCCCGCCGCTTTCCGGCGATGCAAACAGGCCCAGGTCGCTCGCACATGGCTGTAAAGATCGCCAAAATTGAGCAGGCTAACCAGACCAATTCCCGGCACCCTGCAAGCACCCTGCGCATCCAGTTCCCATTCTTCATGGCATTCCGTAACCATTTTGGGCGAGGGCATGGATAGTTTGGTGTGACGCGCATAAGGCCTGACCAGGTTTTCGCTTTTCAGAAACGCGGAAATTCAAACATGACTGGGGAGCGGCAAACCCGCGAAACGCTTGTCTCTTGCCAATTCAATCCGCAAGGTGCCTGCACCCTAGCCAGTATGCAACTGCCGCCATTCCTTAATGGTGTCATACATTTCTTGAGTAAACTGGCTGAGCGGCCACTTTTTGTCCTTCCAAACAAAGTAACCAATCCATTTGGATCTTTATCCCGGTATCTGCGCCGCCATTTTCGCACCACGGCCTTGCTCAAGTTCATGGCTGTCGCAATTTCCGTATCGTTTTCTCCATTTTCGGCCCTAACTTTGATTTCCAATCGCTGTTCCAGCATGATCGGATGATGGCTTTTCTCGAAACTGTTCATAAACTGACCCCGACTCTTGTTATTCCAAAAGTAGCCTACAACTTTTCGATTGGCTAAGCTAGATGGGTACGACTTTATGAGACAATGTTAAAGTGCAATCGGTACGACTTTACGAGAAACAACAAACGTTACCCAATTATGACCCGTTCCACGAAACCCTAAGAAATTCATAGAATTTCCAAATACATTTAAATATTTATTTTGTTATATTACAAGTAGGTAATTGGAGTAACTATTTTTTTTTAAGCCTACCCACAATACGTTTTTAAGTCGAATTTGAATTGCAAATTAAAGTTGACAAAAAACATCAAGTTGCATTGCCTTGCTTCCAGATATTATTTTGCAGCGAATTTTGGGTAGTCTCCCTCTTGGGTGCAGGTCGGCTATTTCTACCGCCGAAACCGCAAAGAGCGCAGAGTTTTGCGTTTTTTTCTTGGGTTTCTCTGCGTTCTCCGCGTACTCTCCCGAAGGACACCGGGACGGTGTGCGATGAATCTTTCTCAACTAAACTTGACAGGGAGAACATCGAATTTTGGTAGTGGATGACAAGTAAGTGATGATAAGATAGGGACATGATCCAAAACGTATTATTGTCGAGTGTGCGGAAGCACCAATATTATCAAGAATGGCACCAGCCGGCTCAAGCAACAGCAATATTATTGCAAAGATTGTGGTGCCTATCGTGTACTTGAGTCGAAGCGAGAGGCAAAAAACTCAAAAGCCAATCATTCTCTGCGCCTACCAAGAGCGCATAAGTTTGCACGGTCTGGAGCGGATATTGGGTGTTCATTGCCAAAATGTTTTCAGGTGGATAGTTGTGCATGTCAAAGGTTTACCCAAACTCAGGGATACTTTGTTGCCAGCAGAACCTGAGGATGTCTTGGAATATGACGAAGCTTGGAGTTTTGTGCTCAAGAAGATCAATAAACGGTGGTTGTGGACGGTAATGTGCCGTCGAACTCGACAACTCATCGCCTTTTTGATCGGCGATCGCAGTGAAACGACCTGTCGTCGTTTATGGGAAAGAGTTCCAAGCGCATATCGCAGGTGTGATTCCTATAGCGATTCCTGGGAAGCGCATCAGAAAACTCTTCCGCAGAAAACACACAATGCGGTATGCAAAGAAAATGGTCAGGTGTCACACATGGTGCATTGGTGTTGCACTCTGTGCCAACATCAGGTTTGTTATGTTCGTAAAACGCTTTCTTTTTCAAATTGCGACGCCTTCCATCACATGGTTACTAAGTAGTTTATCGCTGACCACAATCTAGCCATAAAGCAACTCTTGTCACTTACTTTTTACCAACACCGAATTTTTTATCATTGCATAGTTCCAACGATCTCATGGAATAGTAAGATTTTTCGACAGATTTTAGAAGTTATATTATTATATTTTTTCCTTGCATTTATGTTGTGAGAAAGGATATGGTAAAAATGGAGGTCAAGTTATATTTTCAGATGTTACAACGCGGTTGGTGGGTAATAGCATTAGTTACACTAACAGCTGTAGCGGTATCACTGGGTTTTTCCTATCTTGCAGTTCCCCAATATGCTGTTAGTGCACGTTTCATTATTACCCCCGGGGCTACCTTGACAACTGGGCGTGATGTGGTTTCTGGGTTGCAGACACTGGATAGGGGTATCGTA
The DNA here is from genome assembly GCA_034435215.1 of Anaerolineales bacterium. Taxonomy (GTDB): domain Bacteria; phylum Chloroflexota; class Anaerolineae; order Anaerolineales; family Villigracilaceae; genus JAABUE01. The sequence goes on along the minus strand of DAOTXM010000351.1, from coordinate 14,531 downwards.
GCTACCTATGTGGAAGTAATGAACAGTCGCAGGATCTTTTCAGAGACCCTTGCATCATTGAACATCAGCGAAGATGATATTAAAAATGACTATACCGTATTGGCTGTGGAATTGCCTGATTCTAGCGTAATCGAGTTGAATGTATCAGGTCCAAATCCACAAGTTGCTGCAGATCTGGCAAACACGATTGGCTATAATACGATTAATTTCGCACGAGGTTTGAATTCGGTCTACGACATAAACTTTCTCGATACTGCGATTCCATCATCGCGACCGTTCAGCCCACAGCCTTTGAGGGATTTGGTAGTGGCTTTAGGATTGGGGGTTTTGGTTGGTGGACTTCTCGCAATCCTAAGTGAACAGATTCGAATTCCCCTGGAGGCTTATAGACAACGGATGCGTATTGACAACGTCACCGGCGTTTTCAATAGCCGCTACTTCAAATCATTGCTTGAGGGAGAATTGGCACGACACCCTGATGATTATTTGGCCTTGGGAATGGTGGAACTCACCGGTTTGGATGATCTACTTGATACCCTACCTCCCGCCGCACTGCAATGGGGGCTGCAAAATGTAACTGAGACCTTGAGAAAAGAATTGCGTGGGCATGATGTGATTGGACGTTTTTCCGAAAATACCTTCACGATTATGCTTCCCGCAACGCCTGGAGTTGCTGCCAGTCGCACCTTTAGTAGAATCTATCAGGCTCTGAGTCGGCCGGTAAGACTACCACAGTACGGAGTGACCGTCGAATTCGATCCTCATATCGGTGGAGCTGTCTACAGCAATAATATTTCATCTCAAGAGCTACTTGAAAAGGCCAGAGACTCGGTGGATCAGGCTCGAAGGGACAATGCCAACCCGATCTATGTTTGGGAGATGAACAACCCATTTTGGGTCGATAGTAATATCAGCGCTTCGGATGAGGGCTTGGATGTATTCAAGTAATCCTGTCTTGCCGCGGAGTCCGGAGCAAGCAGAAGGCAAAAAACGAAATTGGTGGGTACCAGTATTTGTCCTAGTTTCGATTCTCGCGGGTGCGGCAGTGGCTTATCTAGTTGGAACAGCCGGGTTGGCTTCCATTCTCATTGTCACAGGTATTTTCCTGGTTGTACTTGCAGTAATTGTTCCAGAGCTAGCACTTTTTGGTTTGCTTTTTGTTGTTTTTGTTAATCTTTCCGATGTGTTGATAAACTATCACGGCCTTCCGTCGATTGCGAAACCACTTGTTGGCGGTGTGCTTGGGATCATATTAATCCGTGCTGCTGTATTTAAGGACCGTTTTTATGGATGGAGGAATTTCATGTTCCTTGCACTTCTATACGGTCTGGTTGGGATCATTCCCATGCTGCTTGCAGCTGACTATGGCAATATTTCGTTGACATTGCAGGACTACTTTAAAGATGTATTTATTGGTTTAGAAATCATTCTCCTGATCCGTACTCCGGTGAACTTAAGGCAAGCGATATGGGTCTTGCTGCTTGCCGGCTTGCTTATGGCAGGGCTAACGTATTATCAACATATTACCAATACTCTCGATAACCCATACTGGGGTTTTGGAAAAACCGTAAAGGATAGCGCATCTGGTTTGCGTATCGCTGGTCCTATTGGGGATCCAAATACATTTGCCCAGATCCTGGCCGTCCTCATGCCACTTGCACTTGAACGATTCTGGAACGAGAAGAAAAGCCACCTGCGCTATTTAGCTTTGGGAATCCTGTTCCTTTGTGCATACTCTGTTGTATTTACCTACTCTCGAGGAGGTTTTTTGGCTGTTGTATTTTCCATGTTATTTATGGTCATTCGCAGGCCTCCGCGGCCCATCTTCGCAGTCGGGTTGCTGGGAATCGTTCTCCTTACTTTTCAACTTTTTCCCGAAAACTACGTGGAACGGATTTCCACTCTTTTTTCCTTCCTCCCAAATAGCAAGAACTCTTTTTTGCAAGATCGTTCGTTTCGAGGTCGTTCCAGCGAAAATTTGGTGGCAACGATGATGTTCAGCGACCATCCATTGATTGGCGTAGGGGCTGGGAACTTCGGAAAGAATTACCAATACTATTCTCGCAGGCTTGGAATCGATCCCCGCCGAGATCCACGTTCTGCTCATAGCCTGTACTTAGAGGTGGCTGCAGAGAGAGGTTTGCTTGGGTTGGTTGTATTTTCTTTCATCGTGGGCTTTGCTTACTGGAGCCTCTGGCGCGCAGAGAAAAGGTATTCACGTCTTGGCAGGAAGGATTTTGCCGATCTGACCGTTGCTCTTTCGAGCGGGTTAACTGCTTACCTGGCTGCTGCACTGTTTTTGCACGACTCCTTTATTCGCTATTTCTGGGTATTAATCGGTGTAGTCTGGGCGGCCGCATCCATTGCAGAGCAGGCATATAATTCATCCAGACAATCTGAAGTATCGCTGTCGTGACTACCTCCACCTCAACCTCCTTCTCTACGGAAGCCGTACGGGGGACGCTCTGGAGCTATCTATCGTTTTTTTCTGGCAAGTTGCTAAATTTTATTTCCACGCTCATCCTTGCACGCCTGCTGGTTCCTGAGCAATTTGGCCTGGTTGGATATTGTACGATTGCAATTCAATATCTTGATATCATCAATACAGCAGGTTTAGGGAGCGCATTAATCGCTAGAAAGGACAAGTTTGAACAGGCGTCAAATGCTGTCTTTATCACGAGCATCCTACTGGGATTGTCTTCATTATCGGTTTCATGGTTTGCCGCACCTTACGTTGCTGATTTCTTTCACCAAGAGGAAGTGACAGGTCTATTCCGGGTTTTAAGTTTTACTTTGCCGATTAGCAATTTCGGATTAGTGCCTGGCGCATTTTTGAGCCGGAATCTGGAGTTTCGCAAGAGGGTAATTGGCGATATCGGGCGAACACTTGCCAAGGGATTAGTATCGATCATTCTAGCCTTAACTGGCTGGGGGCCGTGGAGCCTTGTATATGGGCAATTGGCTGGTGAACTTACCGGATCAATTCTTGCCTGGACTCTTGCAGGGTGGAAACCAGGCTGGGCCTTTGATCCTCAAGTAACGCGGGAGACGCTGATATTTGGATTCCATATGATTGTTTTAAGTATAGCTGCGGAGATTCGAAACAATGTTGATTATATTATTGTTGGTCGTGCATTAGGACCTGCACTCCTGGGTATTTATACAATGTCATATCGGATTCCTGAATTGATCATCGGTAACCTAAATGGAGTGGTTGGAAGTGTCTCTTTTCCATTACTGGCCCGTGCGCACCATGATATTGATTCGCTCCGCTCGGTTTATTTTGGTTATATTCGTTATATTGCATTATTTGCTTACCTTGCTGCAACTGGCCTTGTGGTTTTGTCTGAACAATTTGTGGAAACGTTCATGTCGTCGAAATGGAATGAGATGGTATTGCCCATGTCATTAATCTCGATCGCTTTTGCTATTAAGGCGATCGGTTATGTTGCCGGTGTATTGTATAAGGCAATTAGTAGACCTGACGTACTGAATAAGATACTGCTTGCTCAGTTGCCTTTCACAGTTTTGATTTTGCTATACTGCTCGCGTTGGGGAATTATCGGGATTGCCGTCGGACAAGCTGTACTTGCCTTCATCTACGTTGCGATGATTACAGTTGTAATCAACCGTATTCTAAAATTCTCACTGCGAGAGTTACTTGATGCGTTAGCTCCTGCTATTCTGTCTTCTGCAATTATGTTCGGGGTCGTGAAAGCTTTTCAATTCAACCTCGATTTGAGGGGTATTATTGGATTTCTTTTGTATGCCATACTTGGCGGGGCAACGTATCTCGGCGTATTGGTTATCATAAATCGGGAGATAATCAAAGGTGCATTCTCGACCCTGCGTGCAGTGTTTTTTACCCGCTCATAAGCCCAGGAGATTTTGCTAGATGTTCATATACGGTTGGTTCACATGAAGGTCGCACATTTGATTGACACTCTGGCGTGGGGAGGCGCGCAAAAATTGCTTGTCGATTTCACAAAGGCGGCAATTCCAAGAGGGATTGAGGTACTGGTGATCGCCCTCAGAGAGTCCAAGAATCAAGGGCCGTATCCTCTCCAATTGGAGAAAGCAGGAGCGCGAGTGAAGCTTCTCTCCGTTTCCACACTCTTCGACCTGTGGGCAATTCCTCAACTTCTTGGAATCCTAAAAGATGAAGGTGTCGACATACTGCACACACATCTTTCTCATGCCAATACTTTGGGTGGAATTGCTGGACGATTTGCAGGAGTCCCGGTGGTTTCAACATTGCACAACATCCGCTTGTCTACGAAATCTGTTGTACCTGGGCGCCTCATCGTCGAACGAGTTGTCTTACGGTTTTTGACAAGAAAGGTGGTTGCTGTTGGAAATACAGTAGCGAATACCCATAAGCCCTTTTTTCCAAAGGATAAGTTGCTTGTAGTTCCAAATCCTGTAAACAAGGCTGGTGAATTATCCGCTATGGGAAGAAAGGCGCTCCGTGAAGAAATATCCGGAGACTCCTGTCGAAAGATTGCCTTGGCAATCGGAAGGCTCATTATGCAGAAGGGATATTCTGAATTGATCTCTGCTTTTGCCTTAGTGCATAAGCGCCACGCTGATGTGATTCTTGCTTTTGCAGGTGATGGATATTTGCGCGAAGAACTTGAAGAACAGGCAAGATCATTAGGCTTGGACGGTAGTGTTCGCTTCCTTGGATACCGTGAAGATATCCTAAATCTGTTGGGCGCTTCCGATATCTATGTAAACAGTTCTCATTGGGAAGGGTTATCGGTGGCCATGTTGGAGGCCATGTCGGCAGGTGTACCCGTTTTGGCAACCACCGTCGGCGATGCGCCTTATTTGCTAGCGGATGGTCGGGGCATGCTTGTGCCATCAGGTGATGTCGAGGCTTTTGCAAGAGGTTTCTCCTCCTTACTCGAAGACCCTGGGATGCTAAAATCCTTGGGCGAGAAAGGACGCGCTTATGTAGAAGAACATTACTCTGTGGATGCATGGCTGGATGCATTATTGCAGATTTATACTGAATTGATGGGCCATTCTTTATGAAAACCGGTATTATCATGCTTGTCAATGAGTTCCCGCCGCTCAGGGTTGGAGGAGCCGAACGGCAGGCTGAGCGGCTTTCTAGGTACCTGAATTCGCGGGGATGGTCCGTATCGGTGATTACGCATTTTCGGCAGGGACTCTTACGTGAAGAACGACAAAATGGTATTCACATAATTAGGCCTGCAACTTTTGGACCTGGAAAACTCAAAACAATGAGCTTCATACTTGGTACGTTGTGGCGCTTGTGGCGTTTGAGGAAAGTTTATAAAATATTACATGCCCATCTTGGATTTGGGGCTGCATTCGCTGGAGTAGTTGCGGCTCGCCTCCTTGGGAAAAAAGCGATCATAAAACTCGGAAACAGCGGTGAATTTGGCGATATCCTTGCTTCTCAAAAGACAGCACGCGGTCGATTGCGGCTTTATGTATTTCGTCATTGGGCCGATATCGTAATTGTCTTGGATGAGATCATGAAACAAGAGGTCATCACCGCTGGATTCGATCCTGAACGTGTACGTCTGATGTCTAATGGGATCGATGTGGCTGCCCTTTTATCAGCCAATCCAAAATCGCGATCCCAGTCCATCCTCTATCCTGAGAATAAAATCTTCGCGATTTTTGTTGGACGTTTGACAAAGCAAAAATCCCTCACAACCTTATTGCAGGCGGTTTCAATTGCTGTACAGTCCTGCCCATCATTGCACTTGATTTTGTTGGGTGATGGGCCAGATCGATTAAATCTTGAACATCAGGCTGTTGTATTTGGTATCGCTGAGAAAGTGACTTTCGCAGGCTATCATGAGAATGTGGGCGCATATTTGAGAAGCGCCCATATCTTTGTTTTGCCTTCTCTTTCAGAGGGTATTTCAAATGCATTACTCGAGGCAATGGCTTTCGGGTTACCTTGTATTGCATCGTCTGTTGGCGGCAATGTAGAGGTCCTTGATCAAGGTAAGTGTGGGGTGTTATTACCCCCAAATGACGTAATGGCTTGGGCACAGGCGCTAGAAGAAATGGCGACCACGGAATCGTTACGCCAACAAATGGGCGAATTGGCACACCGCCGGATTGTCGAGAATTACGATTTCGGTATCATCGGGATGAAATATGAAGAACTGTATAACGATTTATTGAACATGGAATAGGCAATTGACTGAACTCAGGGTTTTGCAATTGATTGACGGATTGAAAATCGGTGGGGCCGAAGTGCTTCTTCGCGATCTGGTCTTTGGTCTGCGTGAGGCTGGCTATCAAGTAAGTGTGGGATATAGTACTCCAGGTCCGATCCAGGAAGCAATCGACGCCATGGGTATTTCACTCACGCGATTGCCGCGCATAATGCGTGTTGATCCAGGGTTGCTGATGGGTATTTGCCGGTTGATCAGGCGCGAGCGGCCTCAAATCGTCCACACCCATCTATTCAAGAGTGATTTCCATGGCCGCTTCGCAGCGCGACTTTGCGGGGTTCCGGTTATCGTTTCTACGGTGCACAATATCGATGCCTGGGCACGTTGGGCACCACTAGGGTATTTGTATGGTTTGACCTCGCATCTTTCAGACCGGATCATTGCTGTCTCGGACGAGGTTCGCGATTTTCAGATTCGGCATACTGGAACACCGGCACTGAAGATCATTACAATCAATAACGGCGTCGACATTAGTATGTTTGAAAACCAAAGTGAGAGGAGGATGTCTATCAGAAAAGAACTGAACTTGGCTCCATCTGTACCTGTTATTGGGATTATTGGTCGTCTTGAGCCACAAAAGGATCACAAGACCTTCTTGCAAGCAGCTGTTTCCATCAAATCCGTCTTACCTGAGGCGCATTTTCTGATCGTGGGTGATGGCTCACTGCGCGAGGAATTGAAACTTCGTGCGCATGCCCTTGGTTTATTACCGTCTGTAATCTTCTGTGGTATTCGAAAAGACATTCCTGATTTGCTGGCCGCAATGGATCTGCTTGTGTTTTCATCACGATGGGAAGGTTTGCCGGTCGCGCTCTTGGAGGGGATGGCATCCGGTTTGCCGATTGTCTCAACTGCGGTAGGTGGAATACCGGGAGCAGTAGCAGGAAACCAAACTGCATTACTTGTGCCGCCAGAAAACCCTGGAGAGTTGGCGAAAGCGTGTTTGACCGTTCTTCAGGATAGAGAACTTGCTCGCAGATTAGGTACTGCAGGTCGAAACCGTGTAATCGAGAAATATAGTATCCAGACGATGATTTCTCGAACAATTGAGCTTTATGAAAATCTCTGGCAATCCTATGTCACGACTACGAATTCTTTTCGTCTCTAAGTCCACTGGCGGATTACTCACATATATGCGTTGGCTTGCGAACGGATTGGATTTGAACCGATTCCAACTTACCTTTGCCTGTCTCTCTGAAAGAGGCCCAGATCTAGCCGCTGAGCTTTCCCGTCCCCCCGATATCGAGACACTTAGCTGGCCGATGAATCGATTCAGGATCAACCCCATCACCGATGGTATGATAATTCTACATCTGTTACGATTGTTACGACGACAAAAATTCGACCTTATTCATGCTCATGGTTCAAAAGCGGGATTCCTGGCACGGATTTCAGCGTTTAGATCTGGTATTCCCGTAGTTTATTCTCCCCATGGCTTTGCTTTTGATGCAGGGAATGTTTCACCGCTCATGAGCTTTATCTACACTCAGGTCGAAAAGCTTATTGCGAATTCGTTGACCACACGGATTATTACGGTTTCGGAAGCAGAAAAGCGGTCTGCGCTTGCTAGGGGCATAGGAAAGCCTGAGCTCTTTACCACTGTTCATAGTGGAATAGCATTAAAGGATTTTGATCTTCCTGCAAATAGAGATACTCTGCGCCGACTGCTCGATATACCAGAAGAGGCTCCCTTGGTTGGTTCGGTTGGGCGACTCAATGAACAAAAAGCACCTCTTGATTTTGTACAGTTGGCTGCACGAATGAAACAATCATGTCCCAATGTCTATTTTGTCTGGATTGGGGATGGGTGCTTGATGGATACGGCTCAGAGGTTGGCTCGCCAATTGGGTGTAGACTCGATTATTCGTTTTACCGGTTCGCGTTCGGATGTTATCCCCTTGTTGCGTGTGATGGATTGCTTTCTTCTTACCTCGCGATGGGAAGCCTTTCCAATTGTCGTTCTGGAGGCCATGGCCTCAGGTCTGCCGATTGTGGCAAACAGGCTTCCCGGTGTGGATGAAGCGGTGGTGGACGGCTTTAACGGATATCTTTGCCCCACAGGCGATCTGGAAGCAATGCAGATTGCTACCGAGAGAATCATTGAAGATCGGAACTTGGCTGCCCAATTGGGTTTGAACGGCAGAAATCGTATCCTCCAGTTTTTTACTCGAGAAAAGATGATACACAAGCTCGAGTGTGTTTATCTTCAAGTATGTAACGGTCGTGTCAAATAATGTGAGTAAGCACTGTGTCCCTGGAAATCGAATCGAAGTTTATGGCACGTTTCTGTGAGCGATTGGCGCTAAAACAAAAATTGTGAAAGCTTATTAGATAAGTTTGTTCATTGTAAGAGGTGAAAACATGGTTGCGCAACTAAAAAAAATCCTGATGATCATTGTTCTTTGTTCCATTCTTCTGTTTTTATTACCCAGGCAGGTAATAGCACAAGAAAGCAATGTGTCTGACCGTTTCACATTCCTTCAGCTTGGCCAGGCAGATATCAATCTTACAGGTACTTATGCTTCTCATAGGTTTTATTTTGGTTTGCCGGCTGATTGGAAGTTGAGTGGTGATGGTGAACTTGAATTGTTGATGTCTGTATCGTTTAACCAGGTCGTTGCCAACGATCCCAATACATCGGTTGTGAATGGTGGGGTAATGACTGTTGAATTCAATGACGTTGTGATCGGCGTTTTTTCGCTGAACAAGGTAGGGGAAGTTCAGGAACGGCTTTCCATTCCGTTTAATACACTTCAGTCCTCAAATACAGAGGGACGTATGAAGCTGGAAGTTATCCTTGATAGCGGACTCTCCTGCTATTTTAATCAGCAAATGACGGTAATCATTCGTTCGGGATCCAGTTTTAAATTTCCACATTCCATTGTGGCACCTGACACTGCATTGGTCAATTTTCCCCGGCCTCTCTATCAAGACTCCTTTATTCAGGATTCCGTTCTTTTCGTTGTTCCTGATAAGCCGTCTTCTGCAGAACTGAGAAGCGCCCTTGCTTTAGCTGCCAGCTTGAGCAATCTAACAAACAGCAATATGCTGACGGATTTAGCAACCGTGAGTGAACTTACCCCAACGCAATTGGCAGGTTATCATCTGATCATGGTGGGGAGGCCAGCCTCTATGCCACTATTCTCGCAGTTGGATATCCCCGCGGAAATAATTTCAGGGAAATTTCGAAATAGCAATCCTGATGATGGGGTGATTCAATTGATAAACTCACCCTGGAATCCTGCAAAGGTTGTTTTACTTGTCGGTGGAAATACAGATGTGGGTGTTGTCAAGGCAGCCCAGGCAGTTAGTACAGGTGTGATTCGCCCGGAAGCAGTACCAAATCTTTCTTTTGTAGAATCCGTTCAACCAGATCCTGTAAACTCAACTTTGACGGTTTATCAATCCCTGGCTGATCTTGGTTACAGCGATAAACAATTAACTAGTTATGGATCCAATAGCAACTCATATCGTTTCTATGTTCCACCCGGTGTGGGAATTTCTGCCGACGCATACTTTGAGTTGGTATTTACGCATTCTGCCCTGGTTGACTATGAACGTTCGGGAATTGTAATCACCTTGAATAATCGACCCATAGGAAGTGTTCGATTCACTGATACAACAGCCAATAATTCTACAAATCGCCTGCGCGTTTCGATACCTTCTTCTACGGTAATTCCCGGGAACAATCTTCTGACAGTGACTGTGAATCTTTTGCCCAGGGATATTTGTGCTTCCCCAAGTTTTCAGGGGTTATGGGCAATGATATGGTCTGATTCTTATCTAAATCTACCGCTGGGTATTTTCCCAGCAAAGGCTGTTTCAGTACTGGGGCTAGACACCTACCCAGCACCGTTTTCCTATGATTCGACTCTCGGCAGCAACGCCTTTCTCCTACAGAGGGATGATCCCAACTCATGGCGCGTTGCATTGCAAGTTGCCGGTTTCCTGGGAGATCGGGCTGGCGTTGCTCTGACGACAATAGGAACTTTTTACGCCGATGAAATTCTCGAATCAGAGAAGGCAAATTACAATATGTTGATCATTGGCCAGCCCAGTAAATTGGCTGTCATGGTGGAGTTAAATGCAGACCTGCCGGCTCCATTCATGGATGGCAGTGATACTGCGAGCCAAGAGAACTTGCAGGTTGCTTTCCGTATCCCACCGAGTACGCCAGTTGGTTATCTAGAGATGATCCCTTCACCATGGAATCCGGATAAGGTGATATTAGCAGTTTTGGGTAATTCACCGGCAGGTATACGTTGGGCCGGTTCTGCATTATTTGAACCAGCCCTCCGCTCGAAACTTGCTGGCAATTTTGCGGTCATTGACGGAACACAGATCCTTACAGGAGATACGCGAACACTTTCTCTTACCCCGGGTGTCGTACCGACCTCCGTTGTTAGCGGATCAGGATCTCAATCCGAGCCGATTGACACAACACCTCCGGCTGCGGTGCGCCCATCGTGGATATTACCGGTAATGATAATTTCGATTGTCTCCGTCGCTCTGCTTCTAATTTGGTTGGTAGTTGGTGAGAGAAGAAATCATCGCCCTAAGGCAAAATCCAAGGATAACTTGGCATAGTAGATCCCACCCTTGAAGAGTTGTTGATCGAATCTTGTGTGATTAGCGAAGTAAACAAAGCAACCCACTAGGTGTTGCTTTGTTTACTTTGATTCTATGTACCGCATTCCTCCAAACTCATTTGGTGACGATCTCGGCGTGCAACGTCCAAGGATTTACAGTTACATATCCATAGAGGAAGTCTCTATGCCAAGTTATCCCCTCTTTGTAACGAGGTGACACTGGAGCTCCCAGATTTATTTGGTAGTTTTCGTAGAGCCAGACCTGGCTATAGTAACCCGAGAGCGCATAACGGAAAAAGGAGAGTTCATTGGCAATTAATAGATAACTCGCAAAAGAAAATTTCTGTCGTTTTACATCGTTTTGTTCCCCTTGTGAAACGAGAATTGTTATTTTACCCATCTCGTGGGCATCTTCAAGCGCGTTCATCTGTTCCTCCCATTCTACCCAGGTTTTGTTTCTTCCAGGCCAGCCGGCAGCGAAATTCTCGACCAATACCCCGTCTAGTGAATTCAGATAGCCACGCCAAACTTGATAATCGCGTACAACTGTGATGTTCGCAAACATTTTTCGACCTGATGGTTCAAAGTATTCACTCCGCAGATACTCGAGAAAACCTTTAATTGCTGTACGATACTCTTCATCGGTTTTATATTTTTGAGGCAATTGCCCGATGCTTCTGAAATGACCAAGACTTGAATGTGTATTGTCGATAAAGATGCTGTTCCATCCATATTGCTCCTGCAATTCTTTGGCCCTGCTTAACCAAAATGCACGAAAACCGGGATTCCCAGGATCCATAAAATATACTTCATCACCACCGATTCGCTTACCAAATCGATCTAACAAAAACCAATCAGGATGTTCAGCATCGATCATGCAAAAATCTCCTACATGAAATGCCACCTGATTGCCACGGGGAAGGTCAGTACAATTTCCCGGATCTCGAATTTCAATCAAGAGAAGATATTGGGAGATGATACTGTTCACTCCCAAACTCCTTAATTGGTCTTTGGCTTGTTCATCTTTATGTGTAAGAATAAAAAAATCAAAATTTTTGGAAAGGGTGACTAGCGAATCGTTTTTTGGCGGCTTGTAAAACCATGCTAGCTGAACCTGAAATGGTTCTATAGGGATGGTGGGCGGAGCAAGTGGATCGAATACCGGAAGTATGTTTTTAGTAGCGAGTTCTTCGGCAGCACCATTTTCTGAAAATGATTTTCTTTCCCAAGGGACTATCAGAGTTGCCGCTATGAAGATCGTGAGAATGATCAAAAAAAATTGAAATAGTTTTCTCTTTTGCTGCATCATAATATTAACTCTAAAAAGGGAAAAATATCTTCATTTGACTGAATTCTATTTGAGTAGACACTGTGAGCAGTGAGCAAGTCGTATCCGGTAAATACATTAAGAACTATGGATTTATTTGGGTTCTCTTTGTGGTCTCAGATTGATCTTGCCTCGGGCTGATGTTCTTCAAGACGTCATTTCTATATTATACTGGAATGGTTTGTATCGCTTTGCAAATAGTTCAGTATTAGATTTATACCCAGGACGGTCACAAATTGTGCTTTTTTACAGGAAGGAATGCGCAATTTATAACCGTGGGTATTATATCCTCGTCGTTTACGGCGGCATTCAACTTTTACACCTATTGAAAGGAAAGTCTATCCTATTTATGATCAGCACATCTGCATACGATTTTGACGCGCAAAAGGAACAAATGCTCCCCCCAGTTTTCATTGTTGGTGCACCGCGTTCGGGTACCACTCTCCTGGCTGTACTATTAGACAGACACTCTAACATTGCCATTGGTCCAGAAACCCAATTCTTTACGATGTTCATTCCGCAGATTTGGGCCAATAAAAGACCTGAGACATATGAACAGCTTGTTGATTCTGCGCTTGAATTTGAGCGGATTGCAGATTTCGGTCTGGAACGCGACCAATTGCTCCAACAATTTCGGAACTATGAATTATCCTTCGGGAACCTGCTGCGTGCGATCATCGAGACTCATGCGATCCGGCAGGCCAAGCGACATCCGGGAGAGAAAACCCCGCTTCACCTCGAGCATGTCCCTATGATTCTCAACCAGTTCCCAAATTCGAAAGTTATTTGTGTCATCCGGGATGGGCGGGATGTGGTTCGCTCATTGCTGGATGTTCCCTGGGCTACGCCAGGCAATCCCAGGCGATTTCGACGGTTTTGTATGAGATGGAACGATAGGGTTGAGGCAATGATCAATTATGAAAAGACACTGCCCTTGGATCGTTACATGACTGTCAAGTTTGAAGACATCCTAAAGGGACCGAAAGCTGAACTCGAAAAGATATGTGCTTTTATCGGAGAAGAGTTTGAACCAACACAACTTGAACCAGCACAAACGTCCAGTGTAATCCCTGACTGGGAAAAGAAATGGAAAAACAAAGCTTCAGAAATGCTTGATCCTGGGCGCGTCGAAGCTTGGCGAAGATCTGCGGATCGGGATCAGATCTGGGCCATGAATAGTATGATGGGAGATATGCTTGAAAGGATGGGGTACGCGGATACAAAGCTTGAGGAATGTCCACCGGCCGTGCGGGCAAAGCTGTTCGTTCAGAAGATCCCGTATTCAAAAAGGGCGCGGAAATTGGCCTCCCTTTCACTGAAAATCTTGAAAAAGCTAAGGCTCGCGAGGTAGGTTTTTTGTCACCTAAGATATTCTCGTACCCAGGGCTATCGCATCTAAATTCGATTTTTGGCTGTTTTTCAGCCTTTTCATGGCGTTTGGCGTTCCGCCCTACCTCGAAAACCTTCAAACTGGCAAATCCATGCCTCTGCAAAGATTTTGAAGATGGAAAGATCGGACAAGTTGCGCCGAATTCTGAGAAAACTAACGTTAGAACACCATTTTCAAGCATCAAACGCCAGTTTTGAACATAAAATTAGATGCGATAGCCCTGCATTTGGCCATGAACCCAGGGATTTCCCATATGCTGGCTAAGCTGGCATGGTGGATGAAAAGCAATTGCGAAAGGCAGCGAGTAGCTGATCGGCTCATTTCTGTTTAGGATAAACATAACACTGCCAGAAACTGAGATCGATGAAGGTTCATCATTATTGATTGTGCTGCCGCCAAGACAAGCAAGGTAAACAAATCCCGCAGATCCTGCTGCGGGATTTGTTTACTACCATTCTGCATATCGTGTCATCATCGTACGCAAAAAGAGCTTACGGCACGCCAAACCTGATCTGCGAATTGAGTGGAGCCCACTTGTTCTCATAGACCGGGAAGTAATACTTGTGAGCCAGATATTCAAATGGAATACCAGGAGTTTCAGAATAGTGGTTCAAGATACCATCCTTCATGCCCTGCAAGCGGATGGCGGCGATGATCTTCGTCACACCGTCGTCGCTCTCCACGATCACCGGTCCGCCGCTCCTGTCGAAAAACAGGCGTTTCTCCGTATTGGCGGGCACATCATCATACCAGACCACTTCTCCCCCGATGGTGACCTTGATCTTCTCCGTTCCCGCGCCCAGGTGGGCGAAGCGGATCTGGGAGTTGAGAGGCGCCCATTTGTTCTCGTAGACCGGGAAATAATACTTGGTGGACAGCAGCCCCTCCGGGATGCCCATGCTCTCGTTGTAGTCGCGCAAGATGCCGGACTGCATGGACTGCAAGCGGATGGCGGCGATGATCTTGGTGACGCCGTCATCGGCCTCCACGATCACCGGTCC
>DAOTXM010000350.1:0-5844 GCA_034435215.1 Anaerolineales bacterium | reverse complement strand
ACCTGGAATACATCTTCGGCGTGGCGCACGAGATGCGCGGCATGGTCGAGCGCATCGGCACCTTCGACCTGCTGAAAGGCAAGATCCTGGCCAACCTGTTCTATGAACCATCCACGCGCACCTCGTCGTCGTTCACGTCGGCCATGGAGCGGCAGGGCGGCAGCGTCATCCCGATCAACGAGGTGAGATACTCTTCCGTCGCAAAGGGTGAATCGTTGCCCGATACCGTCCGCACCTTGGAATGCTACGCCGACGTGATCGTGCTGCGCCACCCCGAGGTCGGCTCGGCGGCCATTGCGGCCAGGGCGGCCAAAAAGCCTGTCATCAATGCCGGCGATGGCGTGGGCGAGCATCCCACCCAGGCGCTGCTCGACCTCTTCACCATTTTCGAAGAGCTCGGCGCAGGCCAGATCGACGGCATGACCGTGACCCTGCTCGGTGACCTGAAGTACGGTCGCACCGTCCACTCGCTGGCGCGCCTGCTGACCCTCTTCGATGTCAAGCTCAACTATGTCTCGCCTGAGATCCTGCGCATGCCAAAGGAAGTAATGGATGAGGTGACCGCCAAAGGCATCCCGCAGGCCGAGTTCGATACGCTCAGTGAGGTCCTGCCTCAAACCGATGTGCTGTACGTTACGCGTGTCCAGAAGGAACGCTTCGAAGACCCGGCCGAGTACGAAAAGGTCAAAGGCGCCTTTGTGGTCGACCCTGAGATCATGAAAGCCGCCAAACAAGAGATGATCGTCATGCACCCCCTGCCGCGCGTCGGCGAGATCAGCCCTGACTTCGACGACGACCCCCGCGCCGCGTACTTCCGGCAGATGGAATACGGGCTTTACGTTAGAATGGCGTTGCTGGCGATGGTGTTGGGAAAGGCGTAAGTGCGACGTGCGGAGTACGGTGTGTGCACGTTGCACCTCGCACTCCGCACTCAGGAGAATCATGGAAAGCTTCTTCTCATTTCTTGAAAAACGCGTCGACGACTGTTCCTCGCTGTTGTGCATCGGACTCGACCCGCACGTCTCCGACCTTAACGAACCTACCACCGCATCTGCCCTGGACTTCTGC
Source organism: Anaerolineales bacterium (assembly GCA_034435215.1). GTDB lineage: Bacteria > Chloroflexota > Anaerolineae > Anaerolineales > Villigracilaceae > JAABUE01. Next base: position 4,776 of record DAOTXM010000350.1, on the reverse strand, counting down.
CTGCGTCTCGTTAAAGCGACCGCTCCCTACGCTGCGGCCTTCAAGCCCAACGCCGCCTTCTTCGAGGTCTTCGGCCCCGCAGGCTGGACCGCGCTCAAACAGGTCATCGAGGCCGTCCAGGCCGAGTCCGTCCACCTCGGCTCGCTGATCCCCGTCATCCTGGATGCCAAGCGCGGCGACATCGCCTCCACAGCGGAAGCCTATGCAAAATCCGCCTTCGAGCAGCTCGGTGTGCATGCCATCACGCTCAATCCGTATCTTGGCAAAGATTCGATTGAACCGTTTCTGGGTTATCCTGAAAAAGGGGTTTTCCTGTTGTGCAAGACGAGCAATCCAGGCGCGAATGATGTGCAAGATTTAGCGGTTGTCGGTAGGCGATTGGCAGGTGATGGCGTGCCGCCAAACGCCTACCACCAACTGCCAACTGTCCTACTCTATGAACATGTTGCCTATCTTGCCCAAGAATGGAATGTCAAAAACAACATCGGCCTGGTCGTCGGCGCGACCCAACCCGAGGCGCTGACCCGCGTCCGCAGCGCTGCGCCGAACTTGTGGTTCCTCTCTCCCGGCGTCGGCGCTCAGGGCGGGGACCTGGAAACCGCGCTCAAGGCCGGCCTGCGAAAAGACGGCAAGGGCATGCTGATCAACATCTCGCGCGCGATCGCGCGGGCGAAGAACCCCGGCCTGGCTGCGGCAGAGTGGCGGGATGAGATTCTTAACGTCAAGCGCGAACTAAAGCTCTGATGCCCAAACTGCTGATCCTTTCCAAGCACGCTGACGAATACCGCACACTGGTCGAAGAAGCTAGCTTACCGAAGTTGAAACTCTTTGCTGCGTCCGGCGTGAAAGAAGCGAGAGCCATTGGCGCGGAATGTGATATCGTCTTTGGGGAACCTTCCCTGATCCGTGAGATCCTCTCTGAACTGAAGCAATTGCGCTGGGTCCAGGCCAGCTGGGCGGGTGTGGAGCCGCTGCTCGCCCCGTCTCTACGGCGCGATTACACCCTGACCAACGCGCGCGGAGTCTTCGGTGGACTGATGTCAGAGTATGTGTTCGCTTATCTGCTCTCCCACGAGCGGCGGATTTTCGAACGCTATCAGGCCCAACAGGAACGCCGCTGGGATGAGTCGCTCACCGGAACCCTGCGCAGCAAGACGATCGGGCTGCTCGGGGTCGGTTCGATCGGTGCGCACCTGGCGGCGACGGCCAAGCACTTTGGCATGACCGTCCGCGGCTATACGCGCGCCAGCGAATCCTGCCCCGCTGTGGACGCCTACTATCACGGTGCGGATTTGCTCGATTTTGCCGCCGGTCTGGATTACCTGGTCAGCGTGCTGCCGAATACATCAGAGACGCGCCGCATTGTAGACACAAGTTTACTGAATGCCCTGCCCGCCCAGGCCGTCTTTATTAACGTTGGGCGCGGCAGTGCGGTGGATGAAGCGGCATTAATCGCAGCCCTGGAGAAGGGTAAAATTGCGGGCGCTGTATTGGATGTCTTCGAGCAGGAGCCATTGCCCGGATCACATCCCTTCTGGACGGCGCCCAACCTGTGGATCACTTTCCACACTGCTGCGCCCAGTTTCCCCGCAGATATTACGAACCTGTTTGTCGAGAACTATCACCGCTTTATCAACCGCCAGGAACTAAAATACCAGGTAGACTTTGAACTTGGCTATTAGCATTGCAGCGCAAGGTTGCATTGCTGATTCACATTCAATGCCAGAAATAACCGAAAATAGGAAATATGCATGACCGAAATAAATTCTTCCATCCAATCCCTGGCTGATAGTCTGCTGGAAGCCGGTTGCATCAAATTCGGTGAATTTACCCTCAAATCGGGATTGATATCCCCCATCTACATCGACCTGCGCCAGATCGTCTCCTACCCCAAACTGCTTGCAAAAATTGCTCAAGCTTACTTGCCACTGCTCTCTACTCTCCAATTCTCCTGTATCGCGGGTCTGCCCTATGCCGCCATCCCGATTGCGACCGCCATCTCTCTCGCGGGGAACTATCCCATGATCTATCCGCGCAAGGAAACCAAGGCCTATGGCACCAAGGCTGAGATCGAAGGCGAGTACCATCCCGGGGAAACCGTTGTCGTGATCGACGACCTGGCCACCACTGGCGGCAGCAAATTCGAGGCCATCGAAAAACTGACCGGTGCCGGGTTGGTCGTCAAGGATGTGGTCGTGCTGGTGGACCGGCAATCCGGGGCGAAAGAGTCGCTGGCGGAGGCTGGCTACACCATGCACGCCGTGCTGACCATCAACGAGATGCTTGAGCATTGGGAAAAGACGGGTAAGGTGGAAAAAGATAAAATTGAAGCAACGAGGAATTTTTTGAAAGCTTGCTGAAAAGCATGAAACCGGCTCTCGTACTTCCCCTCAATGACCCCGATGGGACGATGTTCCCGCATTTGCAGGCCATTTTGCCTGACCTGAAAAGACATTTCGACAGGGCCTTTTTGAGCGTCTCGACAGGCACGCGGGAAAATCAACCCGCAAATATCCACCTGTTGGAACAGGATGAATTTTTTACGCTCTTCTCGGTAAATTCGGCAGCACCGGTTGGCGACCATTTTGCATTTCTCTATCACCGGGCGGCAAGCGTGGCACACCCCGAACAAATCTTGCATCTCTGTTACCTGGACCGACTGTCCTTTGCCTTGCAGACGGAGCATCGTGAACAGTTTCTTGCGGATATGGATGTTTTGCGTAAAGAACATTTGCCTTTGATCTTCCACCGTTCTGAAAGCGCCTGGGCAACACACCCTAAAAACTATTTCGAACTCGAATCTTTCGTAACCAATATCGGGCGGACTCTATTCGGGAAAGCGCTGGATTATGGCTGGTGTCACTTCGTCATCCAGGCGGGACAATTACGGGCGATCATGCCGCTGGTCACAAGACATGATTTGAGCATGGTGGCTGAGATGATCTTGCATGTCCAGGAGGATGTCAAAACTCGCGAAGTGGACTGGCTGGCCTGGGAAGATCCTTTCGTCCTGAGACGGGACGCTGATGAATTGAAGCGCGAACGCGAGAACAGCCTCACAGAGACTCAGAAACGCCTCTCCTATGTCTTGCCGATGGCGGAATTGTTGGCAAAATTTGCCATGAACGGGAAGGAATGAATATGCCGGGGATTGTCGTCAATGTAGCTGTTATTCAAGATAATGAAATCTTGCTCACTCAGCGCGAGGATTTCAGAACCCGGATCCTGCCCAGCGGTGAGGTCGAGGATGGGGATGTATAAGCTCTTTCGCCCGCTTCTCTTCCGTCTCGACCCCGAAACTGCCCACACCCTCACGCTGTACGCTTTACGCATTACACGGTACTTTCCTCCTGCATTGTGGTTGCTCGAACGCGCCTATGCCTCTCCGTTCAAACCCGTGCAAGCTTTTGGTCTCACCTTCAAGAACCCCGTTGGGCTGGCGGCAGGCTATGACAAGGATGCGGTCGCAATACGTGGACTATCCACGCTGGGGTTCGGGCATATCGAGATTGGCACGGTCACGCCGCGCCCGCAGCCAGGCAACCCAAAACCGCGCGTCTTCCGACTGGTGGAGGATGAGGCGGTCATCAATCGTATGGGGTTTCCGGGGAAAGGCGCCCAGTACGTGGAGATGTCATTGCGAGGAGCCACGAAGTGGCGACGAAGCAATCCCCAATCAAACGGGAGATTGCCAAGCCGTCCTTCGACTTCGCTGGAAATCGCTCCGCTCAGGACGGTTGTTGGGGTGAACCTGGGCAAAAACAAGGACACCCCTCTCGAAGAAGCCGCCAGCGACTACATTGCCTTGATGCGGATTTTTACTCCTCTGGCCGATTACCTGACCATCAACATTTCGTCTCCCAACACCGTCGGCCTGCGTCGTTTGCAGGGAAGGGAGATGCTGGAACGGTTGTTGGGAGCGATTGCCAAAGTGCGAGAGCAGATCATGCTGGAGCGTGGTGGGCATTGTCCAATCCTGGTCAAACTCGCGCCTGATCTATCCGACGAAGAACTCGAAGATGCCATCGGTGTGATCCTCGCCTCCGGCATGGACGGCATCATCGCTACCAATACCACGCTCGCCCGCGAAGGGTTGCGGTCACAGCATCGGGACGAGACGGGCGGATTAAGCGGCAGCCCGCTCCGGGTCCGCAGTGAAGCGCTGCTGGAAAAAATCGTCCGGCAGGTGCATGGACGGGTCCCCATCGTCAGTGTGGGCGGGATCATGAGTCCCGCAGACGCAAAACGCCGCCTCGAGATGGGGGCGACGCTTGTACAGGTCTATACCGGCCTGATCTATCGTGGACCGGGACTGGTCAGGGAAATCGTCGAGTCAATCTAACCCAGCGGGGTTAGCCTCCCTCCTCGCTCTGCTTTTTCTTGAACTGCTCGGGCGTGGCTTCCATGTGCTTGGCAATTATCAAAATAAATCGCCCCTGCGTGAACGAATGCAGCCATTGCCCTGCCTTTTGACCGGCCTCGGAGGTAAGCGCGGCTTCCAGGGCTTCGCGGGAGTCGAAATACAACTCATGGATTTTCTTGTAGTTCATGGTTGACGGGCCGAAGACCAGTTCATCCGTGTCGCCCACCACCTCCTTGCGCAGGCCTGGCATTTGTTCTGCCATCCCCAGGAATTTCTGCCAGCCCTGTTCGAAGGGTTTCCAGGCGAAGGGCGGCAAAAAAAGGATTATGAGTTTATACATATGCCGCCCTAATATTAAAACGCAAAGTTCCAAGAAAATCCGGAAAAAATGGTTGTGCGTGAGGGCGCACGCC
>DAOTXM010000349.1:0-6321 GCA_034435215.1 Anaerolineales bacterium | reverse complement strand
GAACATCACAATACTTGCTCCACCGGGGGATAGCATACTGGTCCGGCCGATCCTGGTACAGGGACGCTGGATTTGCCCGGATGACGTGCGCAAGCTGACCGTCAGTGAGGTGATTTTCGAAGAGTTCCCGGGTTTGAAAGCCGGCGATACATTACGTCTCAAGGTCAATGGGCAGGAGGAAGACTGGCAGGTGGTGGGGATCTTCAAATTCGTTGGCCAGCAGGGTAATATCGGATATGCACCGTTCGAATACGTCTCCCGGACGAACAACCTGACCAACCGTTCCTATTCCTATCGCATCGTGACCAAATCCCATGACCGGGCTTCCCAGGATCGCATGGCTGAAATGCTCGACCATTATTTCCGCGAAAATGGTTTCAAGGTGCGCAAAGCGGAAGCTGGCCTGGCATCCCTGGATGTGGCGCTGGAGAGCCTGGATATCCTGGTCACGTTCCTATTGATCATGGCTCTGCTGACCGCTACAGTGGGCAGCATGGGACTGGCCGGGACGATGGGCATGAACGTGCTGGAACGTACGCGCGAGATTGGTATCATGCGTTCCATCGGTGCGGTCGATTCGGTCATCATGCGCACCATCATTGCCGAAGGCGTGGTCATTGGCCTGCTTTCGTTCGCGCTGGCGCTGATCCCCTCGGTCATCTTTACTTATTTGCTCTCATTGATCGTCAGCCTGGCGATCTTCGAAACGCCCATCCAGGTGGTATTCACGTTTACCGGCTATGCCATCTGGCTGGCGCTGGTGTTGGTTTTATCTGCCATCGCAAGTATCTTGCCGGCCCGAAGTGCGGCGCGTTTGACCATCCGCGAGGTGCTGGCTTACGAATAAACTCTCCCTCACCCCCAACCCCTCTCCCACCGGTGGTCGAGTAGCCTATGATCGTCGGGCGTATCGAAACCGGGAGATGGGATGGGAGGTGAGGGCAAAATCAGGAAGGTAACAATGAAATGGATTAGATTGACTCTGGTGTTGGTCATCCCAGCCCTGCTCCTGGCTGCTTGTGGGGGACGAGCAACCCCCGAACCGGTTCAAACCACGCCCTTGCCTGTCGAGGCTGTCGTCGCGGAGGGACACCTGGTCCCGGACGATGACCTGGTGCTCTCCTTCACAGTGCGCGGGAAAGTTGCTGAGATCCTGGTCGAAGAAGGGGAGAACGTTCGCAAGGGGGATGTGCTCGTCCGCCTGGCGGACCGGGAGCAGGCCGAGGCAGCGCTGGCGGCGGCGCAACTCGAGTTAGCGACCGCGCAACAGGCCTACGATGAATTCGTCCGCACTGAGGGCCTGGGTCGCTCCGAAGCCTGGCAGGCCTATATGGATGCGCAGATTGCGCGCGGAAAGGCCGAGAAAAAGTGGGAAGACCTGAATCTCGATAACATCGATGATGACATCGAAGACGCCAAGGCTGATGTCGAAGACCGTCTGGAAGATTTGAAAGATGCCCAGGAAGAGTTCGATAAGTACAAAGACCTGGACAAGGATAATTCCAAGCGTGAGAACGCTGAAGATGAGCTGGAAGACGCACAAGAAGACTACAACCAGGCTATTCGCGACCTGGAAGCCGAAATCCGGAAACGGGATACCGTCCGCGCGGCGCTGGACCAGGCACTGGCAGCCGAAGCGGAGGCCAGACACCAGTACGAGATCAGCCTGGACGGCCCCAACGCCGAGAAATTGGCTTTGCTGGAAGCCCGCCTTAACAACGCCAAAGCACAGGTGGCATCCGCGGAAAGCAACCTTGCCAACTATGAACTCAAAGCCCCGTTCGACGGCGAGGTGATGGACATCAACGTTTCGGTGAACGAGATGGTGGGGCCGGAAACCTGGGCGGTCATCGTGGCGGATACAGGGCAGTGGTATGTCGAAACCAGCGACCTGACCGAGCTCGAAGTGGTGGATGTGGCCGTAGGTCAAACCGCCAGTATTCTAGCGGATGCGTTGCCGGAAGTCGAAATGCGTGGTGTAGTGGAAAAGATCAGCCGCACATTCAGATCGCAGGGTGGGGATATTCTGTACACTGTGCGCATCCGCGTGGATGAGGTCGATCCGCGCATGCGCTGGGGCATGACCGTCGAAGTGACGTTCGAGCCGCTGGAATGATTTGGAGGCTGATCATGGTTTCTGGATTTCGTACTTGAACACCCTGGGCGCATTGCTGGCAATGAACAGGTCGTTGTTCAAGTCGAAAGCCAGGCCAAAGGCAACCCCTTCAATATCCAAAAAGTCAAGATACTGACCATCTGAGCTGAACATCTGGATGCCCCAGATGTCGCTGACGAAAACGCGTCCATAGCCGTCCACCGCAATGTCGTCCACGGCCTGAAAGCGGCCTGGGTCTATGCCGCCTGCCGGGGTAGTGGTCTCGCCGCCGAAACGGTCGAGGAATTTGCCCGTAGGATCGAACCTGAAAACAGCGCTGTGGAATCTCCCCAGGGCGTAGATATTGCCCAAACCATCCACGGCGATCTTCGTGTCCAATTCGGAGTCGTTCGAAATGCTGCTGATCGCATCTGGGATTTCGAGGGTCAGACTGCCGTCCGGGTCGAAGCGCAGCAGGGTCTCTCCGTCGGCGACGGCGTACAGGCTGCCGTCTGCGCCCAGGGCAATGTCATCCAGGTAGCCATCGTACGCGTGCGTTCCTTGCGTTTGTCCCTTGGAATCGTAAATATAGACATCGCCATCATAGGCAAGGTAGAGGTCTCCAGCCGGGCTGACAGCCATCCCACGCAGGATGGTATCACCGATGTTGATCTGGCGTTGGAACCCTCCCTGCCTGTCGAAGATTTGCACCCGCCCGTCCTGGTAATTCCCAACGTAGATATTCCCTGCCCCGTCGACTGCAACATAGCGCGGGTCGTCGAACAGGCCAGGGCCGGAGCCTTTCTCGCCGAAAGCAAGCGCCTGCCTGGCGAAGGAAGCGGCCGGTTCCAAACCCGGGATCTGGATATTGACTGGCTTGCCTGATTCGATGCCCGGGATTTGAACCTCGCTGGACGAGCCAACCAGAGCAGCGATGAATGGGACGGTTGCCAGGACCGGGATGAGCGCCGAGCCTATCATGAATAGAATGATGGACGTGATCCCGCATCCGAGCCAAAGCCCAAGCCTGCTCCCGCGCGTATCGACTCTGATCGCGGGCTGCGCGTACGATGCCCCCGCTACGGAATCCTGGCTATCCAGGTCCAGCGCAAAAGGCCGCCCGGCTTCGATAGCCTCCACCGCATCTTTGGACTCTTTCAGCCCCACCCCGGTGATTTCCCGGTACACCTTGATGGCTTCGATCTTGTTTCCGGCATGGACCAGGTCGACCACCTGCTTGATGCGCGCCGCCTGGCCGGCCACGCTGTGCAGGTCGAAACCTGTGAACGAGGCGGCAAAGTCACCATGCGATACCGGAGCCTGCAGGGAGCGGGGCAGTGCCACTGAATTCCCGCAATACCCGCACTTGAGGGTAACCTCGCCGGGTTGCGGATCGAGCGGCGCGCCGCAGGCCGGGCAGATGAGTAATTTGGTCGTGTCTGACATTGCCTCTCCAAATCAACTGAAAAAGATAAAAATTATAGATATTAGGTGAGCATACAAGAAAATGGACGATTTTGCAAGCACCAATTTGTCCTCAGGTATAATCACCCTATGTCTGATCGTCCTCGTCCCCTCGACCCCGAAGCCAAACCAGACGACCGCGTGGACAACGCCTTGCGGCCTCAATTCCTGGCTGATCTAATCGGGCAGGATCAGGTAAAAGAAAATCTGTCCATCCTGATCCAGGCCGCGCGCCAGCGCCGAGAAGCGCTGGACCATGTGCTTTTCTACGGCCCGCCGGGGCTGGGCAAGACCACGCTTGCGCATGTGTTGGCCAACGAAATGGGAGTCAACATCAAGGTCACATCAGGTCCTGCCATCGAGCGTGCTGGCGACCTGGCCGCCATCCTGACCAACCTGCGCGCTGGCGATGTGCTCTTCATCGATGAAGTTCACCGTCTTGGCAGGGCTGTAGAGGAAGTGCTCTATCCTGCCATGGAAGATTTCGCGCTGGACATCGTCATCGGCAAGGGACCGTCAGCGCGTTCGATCCGGTTGAAGCTGCCGCATTTCACCATCGTCGGCGCGACCACGCGGCTGGCGCTGGTCACGGCGCCGTTGCGGGCCAGGTTCGGGGCGGTCTACCGGCTGGATTATTACGACCTCGAGGCGATGCGGGCCATCGTCACACGCGCTGCCGGGATGCTGGAGGTCCATTGCGAGGACGGCGGCGTGCAGGAAGTCGCCCGTCGGGCGCGCGGAACGCCCCGCGTCGCCCTGCGTCTGCTGCGGCGTGTGCGCGACTATGCCCAGGTGCGTGCGGATGGCACGATCACGCGCCAGGTCGCGCAGGAGGCGCTGGATTTGTTACAGGTCGACCCGCTTGGCCTGGACGACGTCGACCGGCGCGTACTGCGTACCATCATCGAAAAATACAACGGCGGCCCGGTGGGATTGAACACCATTGCAGCTTCCATCAGCGAGGAATCCGATACCATCATGGACGTGGTTGAGCCCTACCTGCTGCAACTGGGCTTCCTCGACCGCACCCCGCAGGGACGTGTCGCCACGAAATCAGCCTACGAACACCTGGGGCTGGATTACGTCGAGGGGGCGCAGCCGAGATTGCTTTAGTCGCTGAGCAGAGGACTGAGCGAAACGAGGTCCGTAGTTGCGTGTATCCAAAAGGGTGAAGCGTGTGCTGTTGTAGCGCCCTTCGACTGCACTCCGCTACGCTCCGTTCCGCTCAGGGCGGATCTGATGATTATGGAAAATATCGGTCGTTTCTTGATGATCGGGGGGATCGTCTTATTCGTAATCGGCGGGTTGATTTTCCTGGCCGCCAAGTTCGGCCTGCCCTTTGGCCGCCTGCCCGGTGACATCCGTATCGAGCGCGATGGCTTTTCGTTCTATTTTCCCTTGGCGAGTTCGATTTTGGTTTCGATCCTGCTGACGATAGTCATTAATGTAATAGTTCGATTGCTCAAAAAATGACCGTGGACGATAGACAACGGACCACGGTCTGTTGTCTATCGTCTGTTGCCTTCCATGAAAACCTCCGACTTCGATTACCATCTGCCCGAATCTTATATTGCCCAGACGCCGCTCGAGCCGCGCGATTCTTCGCGTTTACTGGTTCTCCACCGGGAAACGGGAAAACTGGAACACCGGGTTTTCAACCAGATCGGCGATTACCTGAACCCTGGCGATTTACTGGTCTTGAACCAGACGCGCGTCCTCCCGGCGCGCATCTACGCCCGCAAGCCGACCGGCGGCAAGGTGGAATTGCTTCTGTTGCGCAAGAGAAATGGCCTGACCTGGGAATGCCTGGTCGGCGGCAAGGGGATGACGGTTGGGAAAATCTTACGGGTAGAGAACGGTATATCCGCCGAAATTGTTGATATTTTGAACGGTTCGGAGCGGTTGGTGAGATTCACCGAATCGATCGAGCCATATTTCCCGAAAGTGGGCCATGTGCCATTGCCGCCCTACATCCATGAGAAACTGGCCGACCCTGAGCGCTACCAGACCGTCTATGCCCGTGAGCTTGGCTCCGCCGCTGCGCCGACCGCTGGTCTGCACTTCACGCCGCGCCTGCTGGACGAGTTGCAGGCCAACGGTGTGAAGATTGCTTATGTTACATTGCATGTCGGCCTGGATACCTTTGCCCCGGTCACCGAAGACGACCCGGGCGAGCACAAGATCCATACCGAGTGGTGCGAGTTGCCGCAGGAGACGGCGGATGTGATCAACAAAACCAGGGCTTCGGGTGGAAGAGTTATCGCGGTGGGGACGACGTCGGTGCGCACGCTGGAAAGCGCGGTAGAACAATCCTCAATCAAAAATCGCAAATCACAAATCGCCAATTTTACTGGTCCCACCTCGCTTTTCATCCTCCCCGGCTACCAGTTCAAGATCGTAGATGCGCTGATCACCAACTTCCACCTGCCCAGGTCTACACTGATCATGCTGGTCAGCGCTTTTGCCGGGCGGGAGAGAATCCTGGAAACCTACGCAACCGCGATCAAGGAAGGGTATCGCTTCTATTCCTTTGGTGATGCCATGCTGATTCTTTAACCACAGATAAACACAGATGCAATGTGTATGCAAAGGTTGTCAGAAGATACCGCGCCATTTTCGCGGCTTGTCCCTGACCTGTTTTGCGTGCACGCTGATGGGCACAGAGGGGAGATGGACAAATACAGCGTTCATCACTTCCATCCTTTTGATCCGCGTTCACACTTGCACCTGGCGCAAGTGCAGGTGTCTGTGGTTTAATAATT
>DAOTXM010000348.1:0-7865 GCA_034435215.1 Anaerolineales bacterium | reverse complement strand
AATCCAGATCAATTTCTCAAGAAGGAACAAGAATGAATTTCACACGAGCCTTTATTGCAGAATCGATTGATATCCTTGGCAAATTGGATGTCGATAAAATTGAGAAGGTCGTCGAAGTTTTGGTACAAACTCGCGAACAGAATGGAAGGTTATTTATTCTAGGCGTGGGCGGTAGTGCCGCCAATGCTTCACATGCTGTCAACGATTTTCGTAAAATTGTAGGAATCGAGACCTACACCCCAACGGATAATGTTTCGGAGTTAACAGCGCGCACGAATGACGATGGATGGGCCTCTGTGTTTCGGGCATGGCTGGAGGGAAGTCGTTTGAATCAAAAGGATACGGTATTCGTTTTTTCTGTCGGCGGCGGGAATTTGGAGAACAATGTCAGCCCGAATCTGGTGACGGCTCTGCAATTGGCAAAGGAAGTGGGAGCCAAGGTTGTGGGTGTTGTTGGTCGCGATGGCGGATATACTGCCAAAGTAGCAGATGCCTGTGTAGTAATTCCGGTCGTTAATTCGGAACATGTCACTCCCCACACTGAGGCTTTTCAGTCCATTGTTCACCATTTGCTGGTTACCCATCCTCGATTGAAAATCGCGCAAACAAAGTGGGAATCTGTAAAGGAAAAATAGTTTGAGACGGGCGATATTTCTCGATCGTGATGGCGTTATCAATGAGGCAGTCATTCGTGGCGGAAAACCTTATCCCCCTGCATCTCTTGCAGAATTGCAAGTGACCTCGGAAACCAAGTCTGCGCTTTACCAACTATCTGCCAAAGGCTACCTGCTGATTGGGATTACCAATCAACCCGATGTCGCACGTGGCACTCAAAAGAAAGAGGTTGTCGAAGCGATCAATAGCCACCTTATTAAATCGCTACCGCTAAGGGGAATTTATGTTTGCTACCATGATGACAAGGACAATTGTAATTGTAGAAAGCCGCGTCCAGGCTTGATATTAGAAGCGGCAAAGAGATGGAATGTCGATCTTCAAAGCAGTTTCATGATTGGAGACCGGTGGAAGGATATTGAAGCGGGCAAGCGCGCTGGTTGTAAAACCATTTGGATTAATCGTTCATATGATGAAGATACTCACAATACAGTAGCCGACTATCATTCTAAATCCATGAATCAAGCTGTTGACTGGATATTATCGTTGGAGGAAAAATGAACTCTCGTTTGGACGAGCTTCGCATCAAACTTTTTGCCGATGGTGCAGAAAAAGAAGGGATACTTGAAATGTATCAAAACCCTCTTATTAAAGGGTTTACTACCAATCCCACTCTGATGCGGAAGGCAGGTATTGCAGACTATAGAGCATTTGCGTTGGATATATTATCTTATGTTAAAGATCGTCCAATTTCCTTCGAAGTATTTTCTGATGACCTAAGCGAAATGAAACGACAAGCTATGTTGATTGCATCGTGGGGAGAGAATGTATATGTAAAAGTTCCAGTAACGAACACTAGAAGTGTATTTACTGGCCACATTCTACATGAACTTTCAGCTGGTGGCGTCAAACTGAACGTGACCGCTTTAATGACGCTGACACAAGTTAAAAATGTAAGCGAAGCTTTGTCTCCTGAAACACCAGCGATCATTTCCGTTTTCGCTGGCCGGATTGCTGATACAGGGTACGATCCAGTACCGCTGATGGCTGCCGCAGTTGAAATGATTCGCCCTTTTCCCAAGCAGGAACTTCTATGGGCCAGTCCGCGTGAACTGCTTAATGTATTCCAGGCGGATGCCATAGGATGCCATATCATCACAGCTACAAATGATATTTTAAAAAAACTTGATCTGGTGGGCAAAGACTTGACGGAATTTTCACTTGATACTGTGAAAATGTTCTATGGAGACGCGGTAGATGCAGGTTATACCCTCTAGTCACATCATCCATTGTATTGGTTGGACGTCTTGAGAACAGGAATTAAATTTACTTGTCGCCACAATAACCAAGTACATGAAACCAAAGATCCTCGCCATCCTCCCTGGTTTAGTTCCATCGACCATTATCAATGTCACAACACCTTTGATCGATCTGCACAAGGCGCAGCTTCTTGATGCGCGCGTGACATTAGAAATGTTTGTCAAAGACAAAGATATTGCGTGGAGTGATCTCATTGTATTTTGTCGGAATGTCGAACCAGTAGGATCTCATTGGCTTTTGAGACTCTTGGAAAACAAGAAACCCTTTATTTATGACATTGATGATAATTTCTTTGAAATCCCTGTTGATACATCCACAGGAAAATACCACACCTCGCCGGAAAAGTTGGCCATGCTCGAAGAATACATTCGGCATGCCAACCTCGTACGGGTTTACTCTGAACCGATGTTGGAACGCGCAAAACCACTAAACCTTAATGCAGTGAAAGTAAATGGGCCTGTAGATTTTCGCTTGCTTTCACCACCTCCAAAAAGGACCGGAACCAGTCCAATAAAAATTGTCTATGCCACCAGTCGGGTGGATGATACGTTAGCAGAGATTTTCAGACCTGCGATAAAAGATATTTTAAAGAAATATGGGGATCAAGTTCAGATGTATTTCCTGGGGTACAATCCACCGGACTTTAAAACTCATTCCAACGTATTTTTCAAGCCATTGAATCTGAATTACGAAAAATACCTGCGCTATTTTTCCAGCACCGGATTTGATATTGGTCTGGCACCTTTATTGAATGATGTTTTTCATCGTTCCAAGACCAATCTTAAAGTTCGTGAGTTCGGAGCCTGTCGCATCGCTGGGATTTATTCAGATGTCGATACGTATTCGATGTCTGTTACCCATTTTGAAAATGGCCTGCTCGTAGACAACACGCCGGAAGCATGGTACAACGCGATCTCATTGTTGATTGAAAACCGTGAGTTGCGTATGCAAATCCAGGAACAGGCATATCAATTTGCGCTGGAGAACTTCTCACAGGATGCATTTGCTCAATTATGGTATAGCCAGATAACTAAAATATTAAATCAGTCAACGGAAAGCAGAGATACCGATCACAATGTGGAGCATCGGGATACAAGTCAGAATAGAAATTACACACAGGAAGATATTGATAAAACGCGCAAAATTTGGTTCGTGCGAAAGGTGGTTGGATTGGTTTCGAGCATAAGGTCCAATGGCCTAACCTTCCTGTTTTCATATGCACGAATGAAAATTCAAATGCTCTGGGTACTGTTAAAAATCAGGTTCACCCTTAATTGAAGAATAATCATGCAATCAAATTTACCAACTAGGCCAGGGGTAACAATCGTCATTGTTTGCTGGAATAGTGCAGCCAATCTCCCAAGATGTTTGTCCCATTTGATTTTACAAACCTATAAAGATTTCGAAGTCATCCTTATCGATAATGGCTCCACTGACGGATCGATTGACGGCATCGAAGAAAAGTATCCAGCTCTTGCAATTCGTATCGAGAGGCTTGGCAGGAATCTTGGATTTGCCGCTGCCAACAACATTGGAGCCCGTCTCGCTCGCGGACATTGGCTTGCTCTCCTTAATACAGACGCTTTTCCTGAACCGGATTGGCTTGCACAATTAATCAAAGCTACAGTAGACTACCCCGATTTTTCCTGTTTTTCTTCCCGTCAAATCCAGGCTGACAATCCTGAATTTCTGGATGGAACTGGGGATGCCTACCATGTCAGTGGTTTAGCGTGGAGACGTAATATTGGTTATCCGTCAGATCAATTTGGCCTGAGCCCGGAAGAAGTATTTACACCTTGTGCTGCAGCCGCCTTATATCTGCGTGATGCCTTTTTAGATGTTGGGGGATTTGATGAAGATTTTTTCAGTTACTATGAGGATGTTGATCTGGGCTTTCGCCTGCGCCTACATGGATATCGTACTCTTTATGTCGCAGATGCATTTGTTCACCATATTGGGTCTGCAACTTTAGGCGTAAATAGCGATTTTTCGTTATATCACACACACCGCAATCTGGTTTGGACATTTCTTAAGAACATGCCCACACGTTTGTTCTTGAAATACCTACCCGCCCACATCATGGCGAATTCACTCTATTTACTCTATTATGTAATTCACAAACGTGGCAAGCTCGTTTGGCAGGCCAAATGGGATGCCCTATCTCGCCTGCCGTTGATTCTGAAAAAGCGCAGAAAAATTCAAAATAACCGGAAAGTCACAGATGCTGATTTATTACGCGCCATGGAACGCGGCTGGTTGCAACCATATCGACGAGGTCGCCAACTTCGGCGTATCCTGGCTAATCAAAAATGATAGGAACTAGCGGTACGCTGAATCGACCCCGACTCGGTTAACTCAGTGTACAGACATTGCATTAAAAATAGGGGGAGAATTTGGCTACCAGTTTATCTTTAGGCATATATCCTGTAATACGTTCTTTGATTTCTCCGTCCTTGAAAAATAATAAAGTGGGAATGCCAAGAACTCCATATTGCATCAGGATATTAGGATTTTGATCTGCATCAATCTTGACTACTTTGACCTTGCCAGCCCACTCCCCGGCCAGTTGTTTGACAATGGGATCCAGCATTTTGCATGGACCGCACCAAACTGCGCTGAAATCTACCAACACAGGTTCATGTGAATCAATCACTTCAGTATGGAACGTGTCTTCTGTTATATTGATTAGTTCTGCCATATAGACCTCCGGATATTCATTCGATGCCGCTGCGTAGAGCGAGGAAAGCCGAACGGTTTAAACGGAGCAAATCGCACAGGTTAAACGGTGGAAGCCGCACACTTTTTGAGGGGGAATGAAGCGCTATGAAGAGATTGTACCTTAAGATATTATCTCAAAAGGTCACTTGGGCTAATCTGCGATACCAGAGCAAAGCGCAAGCCATTTGAAGGAGTGCCAGATAGTTTTTCGCCTTTTTCTCGTAACGGATCAACAGACCGCGACACTTGGATAACCAAGCTAATGTCCTTTCCACGACCCAACGGCGGGCTGGATACTTTTTTACCCTGACTCAACTTCTCTTCGCCAATCCGGCGAATATGCCCGGTGTAGTGATGTTTCTCCACCACTGTTTTTCCGCTAGGATTATCATAGCCTTTATCCAGACATAAATGCTGCGGCTTCTCTTGGGTAGGCTCAGGTCGATCCACAACAATGGCTTCAATCGTTTTCTCCAGCAATTTCGCATCGACCAAATTGGCACCCGCCACCACCACCGAAAGCGGTCCACCGTGGCGGTCGGTCAAAATGCTCTTTATTGAGCCATTTTTGGCACGATCGGTTGGATTCGGACCAATTTCATCGCCACCCAGACGGGCTTTCCCCATGGCACTATCGATGGCTTGCCACTCCCAATCCACCAGCCCAAATTCTTCACACTCTTCCACCAGCAGCGCCCACAGGCGTGGAAACAATTCGATTTCCACCCAATGTTGAAAGGTACGATGAATGATCGAGTCATCGCCATACACCTGCGGAATATGATTCCATTGACAACCTGTACGAATCCGAAAAATCATGGCATCCATCACATTTCGGGGGTTGGCGCGTGGTCGGCCTGTCTCCTTGGGTGGATCCATTTCCAGGATTAGAGGGGCCATGCGCTTCCATAGCTCGTCGGGCACTTCCCATATGGTCGGTAAAGATTTCTTTTTCTTCTTCATCAGCTTATCCTTTGTCAGCACAGAAATTATATGCTCTCAAAGGGTTTTGAGATAGTTTCTAAGCTAGACTTTATTCAAACAGAACCTTTCAAGTTGAATAACAGACTGCTTCAAACAGGCGCTTGAGCAAATCTGTTCGAGTTTTTTGCATGTCGGTTCTAGCCCCCGACACGCAAAAACCCCAGTGGGTCCAAATGCGTCTGCGTACAAGAGCGATTGCATCCGAGAAGGTTGGTGTGGTTTTGACATACCAGGCAGCTTGTCTCACGGGCAAACGGCCATGCACTTGCGATTGATGTGCTAACAAGGTCACCCAGGAGAATAAGCCCATTAAGATAGGTGTTGTTCGGGCGATGGCCTTATCAGACCATTGGCGCTGGGTATCAACACCCAAGTGGGTGCGCACTTCCTGAAACGTAACTTCAACTTGCCAACGGCGAACAAACCATTGCAGGATTTGTAAAGGATCGGCGGATGGATCGGTACACAGGAGCACTTTCGTCTCGAACTTGCCCTTGGGATCACGGATCAACACCCAACGAATGGGTACAGCAGGCCTGCTGTTGTGATACTAAACAGCAGTCTCGCTGGTGATTTCGACCTGTGTAGGGCCTTGCCTGTACCAATTGTCAACCTGGGCGGTTTCCCAGACCGTTTGTTCGTTTATCAAGACCTGGCTCGACTTCGGCAAGCGCTTGCCTTTCTTGCGTGGGCGTCCAATCGGTCGAGACTTCAGTTGAGGTGCGGGTGCAAACAAGGCAGCATCCAAACGCAACTGCGTCACCATGTACACCGGTTTGGGCAGACGGACCAGACTGTGCAACAGTTCCAAAACAGCATAACTGCTATGGGCGACCAAAACGATCTTGCGTTTCGGCAGCCAGCGACGCACCTGCATACCCATTTGGCGAGCCCAATCTGTCAATTTCTTGGGCTTGCGAGGGCTGCTCTCATAGTACCGCTCAGAAGGTGCCAGCGCGGCTAAAAACGGCAAGCTCCAGATCCGTTTTGCCCAAGGAACTTTCACCAGCAACATCATGCTGATCCAGCGCAGTCCGCTGGCTTTCACAAAGTGGCTTTTGCTGGAACGCACTGGATCACGGTAAATCCCTTTGGCTTTGATCTTCTCGCCTCGCCGTCACTCACTTGTTTCATCGATCCCGATCACCACTGGCCCGAAAGGTAGAAACGCGTTGAGCAGTAAACGCAACAAAACAAGACTGAGTGCCAAGTTCGACCAGACTGCCCGGTTCAGCACCCGATGGTAGTTTTGAAAATGCCGCTCCGCACTCAATCCCATGATCCGCGGTTATATGCATACAGTGTGTTATATTCGTCAGGCAGGGTGAACATGGGACTCCTCTCTTGGCCGAGATTTGTCTTAGCTTACTCTGCTTTTTGTTAAGGTTCAAATGGATAAAGTCCAGCTTAGAAAGTGTATGAAAAGTCAAGAATTAGCCAATCTGCGAAGCATCAAGCGTATCATAGCAATGTAGATGAAAGCTTCGCTTGTTTCTGGAAGTCGCTCGTAATCTCTTGCCAAACGGCGTTGACGAACCAGCCATACAAATGTTCGCTCTACAACCCAGCGCTTTGGCAAAACTTGAAGACCGACCTGTCCATCTGGTTTTTCAACGATTTCTAACTTCCAACCAAAGGTTTCTTCTACCCAAGAGCTCAATGTGCCACGATAGCCTCCATCTGCCCAGATGAGTTCCAACCGTTGGATGAGTTCTTCTTGTTCAGCAAGGTCTTCCAGAAGTGATTTTGCACCATCTCGATCTTGCACATTACCAGCTGTTACAATGACTTTCATGAGCAAGCCCAGCGTATCTACCAGGGCATGGCGTTTGCGACCGGTGATGTTCTTGCCAGCGTCAAAACCGCACTCCAGACCACCTTCTGATGTCTTGATGGATTGACTATCGAGGATGGTGGCACTCGGTTGAGATTTCTTTTTGTGCCGTTGACGTCTGACCTTCTCTCGTAACACTTGATTCAATCTCTCCCAGAGACCATCTTTCCGCCATAGCCTGAAGTAATGGTAAACGGTTTGCCAGGGCGGCAGGTCGCTGGGGAGCATTCGCCAGGAGCAATCACTTTGTAGGATATAAAAGATGCTGTTCAATATGACACGCCAGCCATGTTCACGAGGACGACCTGTTTGCGATTCGGCTGGCAAGTATGGCCGAATTCTCGACCATTGGGTATCGTTCAGGTCGGTTGGGTAAATTTGTTGAGATTTGGTCATC
>DAOTXM010000347.1:0-7046 GCA_034435215.1 Anaerolineales bacterium | reverse complement strand
CCCCCAACAAAAACACCCACGCTTCCCCCGCTTTTTTGCGAAGATACATCATCTCAATCAAGTCGAGGTCTTATGCGTATTCTAATTACCGGAGCCGCGGGCTTCCTGGGCTCCCACCTGTGCGACCGCCTGTTGGCCGACGGGCATGAAGTCATCGGCATGGATAACTTCATCACCGGCAGCAAGGACAATATCGCGCACCTGGCAAGCAACGAGAAATTCAGTTTCTACAAGCACGATGTTTCGAACTACATCTATCTCCCCGGTAAACTGGATGCGGTCATGCACTTTGCCTCCCCGGCCAGCCCCAACCCCAAATCGCCGGTCGGTTATTTCAACCTGCCCATCCAGACTATGAAGGCGGGCGCTTTGGGCACCCATCACACCCTGGGCGTGGCCAAGGAAAACGACGCCAGATATTTACTGGCTTCCACCAGTGAAATCTATGGCGACCCGCTGGTCCATCCGCAAACGGAAGATTATCCCGGCAACGTCGATCCGGTTGGGGAACGCGCCGTCTATGACGAAGCCAAGCGTTTCGCCGAGTCGCTGACCATGGCCTATCACCGCACGCATGGCGTGGACACACACATCGTCCGCATCTTCAACACCTACGGTCCGCGCATGGACCTGGAAGACGGCCGCGCTCTGCCGAATTTCCTGAAACAGGCCCTGCTTGGCCAACCTCTAACTGTCTTCGGCGATGGTGGCCAGACGCGCAGTTTCTGCTATGTAGACGATTTGATCGAAGGCATCGTGCGCCTGCTCATGTCCGACGAGCACATGCCTGTCAACATCGGCAACCCGAACGAGATGACCATCCTGCAATTTGCGCAGGCCATCAACGAGATCACCGGCAACAAAGCCGGCGTCGTCTTCATGCCCGACGAACGCTCCACCCGCGATCCCCAGCGCCGCCAGCCGGATATCACCCGCGCCCGCACCATCCTGGGCTGGGAACCGCAACACAGCCTGGAAGATGGCATCAGGAACACCATTCCGTACTTCAAGCAAAAACTGGGACTGGCATGACTTTGTTGCACAACGGTAAAGAACGCGAACGCTTCCTGAAATTCGCAGTGGTCGGCGCGATCGGGGCGGTGATCGATTTCGGGGTGATGAACCTGCTCACGCAAACAGCGGGCATGTCACTTGTCCTGGCCGGAACGATTTCCTTCGTCTGCGCGGTAGCCAGTAACTTTGTCTGGAACCGCTACTGGACCTACCCGGATTCGCGCTCCCGCCCGGTGGCGCACCAACTGACCATGTTCTTTGCGGTCAACATTGCCGGGGTTGCCATCCGCATTCCTATCCTGCATTTTGTCGAACCGCCGTTGGAGAGATTGATGGAAAGTATGAAGCTCCGCGCCGCCTTTTCACCGGAACTTGCAGCCAAGAACCTTACCCTGGCTCTGGCAGTTGGAATTGTAATGCTCTGGAACTTTTTCGTGAACCGGTATTGGACGTATAATGATGTAGAATGAATTTTCGGTTCTCCGCGCTTTGTCGTAAAAGAGACCGATTGTTTGCAAGGCAGGATCTATGGAATCGCTCGCTCGAAAATTGATCCCGTTGTATACCTCCAAAGGGGACGCGGAAGCATTTCTATCCTATCCATACATTTTCAACCGCATGGGGGATTGGATCGGTTTCATTACCCCTCAGCGGGAAATCTATTCGATCATGGGGGTTTATGTAGGCATCCTGACAGATGACAAGCGCATCATCCGCAAACGGGCGACCAACACGCTCAAACCACACCGGGAGCCGCCTCCGCCTCCCGGCAAGGTCTACCCCCCGGCTACGGTCCCGTTGGCGCCCCTGATGCGCGAGTTGACCCATAGCCAGATCGATGTCCTGCTCGACGAACCGGAACGACTGCACACGCTCGATAGCGGCGAACTGCGCCAGGATTTGGATTAGCATGCCCAAAGAACCAAAAGCCAAGCCAATGAGCGCCTCGAAGATCAGTATCGCCCAGTTGATGCAACCGGAGCATGCCAATAACCTGGGCAATGTGCATGGCGGCTGGATCATGAAACTGGTGGATGAAGCCGGCGCGCTGGCCTGCATGCGCCACGCCCAGCGACGCGTGGTCACCGTAGCCATCGACCAGATGGTCTTCCGCCAGCCCATCCGCATCGGCGACCTGGTCACTCTGAACGCCCAGGTGACTTATGCCGGGCGCACCTCCCTGGAGGCCGAAGTACAGGTGATAGCCGAAAATCCCGTCACGGGGGAACGCACGCACACGAACACCGCCTACCTGGTCTACGTTGCCCTGGATGAGAAGGGACACCCGGCACCTGTCCCGGCACTGTTTGCCGAGACGGACGAAGAGAAGCGCCGCATGCAACAGGCCCGCGCCCGCCAGAAATACCGCCTATCGCAAACCACCCATGAGTGAACAACCCTTAGAACCAGAGACCAGGAAGATCGAATCGACGCAGCAGCCCGAACGGGAAGGTGCCACTGTGGATACCTTCCGCTCCCTGCGCGAGTTGGTGGACTACGTCTCCGGCAAATCCCTGCTCCACGTGCCGCAGGAAGATAGCGGACTGGCAGAGCCGTTGCCCTTTCCCTTCCTGGCCATCGTCGGGCAGCGCGAAATGAAACTGGCGCTGCTGCTCGGGCTGGTCAACCCGAACCTGGGCGGTATCCTGTTGATCGGCCCGCGCGGGACGGCCAAGACCACCGCCGTGCGCAGCCTGTTGGACCTTCTCCCGCAAGTGGAGCGCAGCACCTGTCATTACGGCTGCCTGCCCGAAGATGTGGTGACTGGTGGCCTGAGCGCCATCTGCCCGGCCTGCGCCGAAAAATACGCTGCGGGCGAATCGCTGACCACAGCCGAACCTGTACGGCTGGTGGAACTGCCGCTCAATTCCCGCCTGGAAGACGTGGTGGGTGGCATCGACGAGCGCGCCGCTGTCGAACACGAACGCATGCGCATCCGGCGCGGCATCCTGGCCCAGGCTGACCGCAATCTGCTCTACATCGACGAAGTCAACATGCTGGCCGATGACATCGTGGATGCCATCCTGGATGCAGCCGCGCAGGGCACCTATACCGTACGGCGCGGTCCGATCTCGGCCACCTACCGCGCGCGCTTCCTGCTGATCGGTTCGATGAACCCGGAGGAGGGCCGCCTGCGCCCGCAAATCCTGGACCGCTTCGGTTTGCGCATCATCGTGCAGGGGTTGGAGAAACCGTCCGAACGGCTGGAGGCCTACCGACGGGTACAAGCCTATCTCACCAACCCGCGCCAGATGATTGCCCAGTTTGCAGATGAAATCGCGGCCGCCAGGCAGGAGATCCAGGCGGCCCGCCAGCGCCTGCCCGAAGTGACCATCCCGGATACGGTCACCATCCCGGCGATCGATCTGGTGCAAAAGCTGGGCATCGACTCGCTGCGCGCCGAGATCACCTGGTTCGAATCGGCACGCGCTTATGCCGCCGCTGATGGGCGCACAAAAGTCACGACCGAGGATTTGAAAGTGGTCGCCCCCATGGCCCTGCGCCTGCGCCGCTCGGCGTTTATGACCGAATACATCAATAACCAGCAGGGGGAAGAGGAAGAATTAGAGAGGTTGTTGAAAACACTGGGAACGAAAAGGGGAAAAAGACCTCGCAGTGAAACACATAAATAAGAGCGGGTTTTAGGGGAAGTCATTTCACTACCTACCAATAGTTCCGGTTACAATCACACAATGCCATTGCGACAACGCCTGCTACGATTCTCTCAAAACAAACGATTTCCCATCTTGCTTCTCCTGGCCGTAAACCTAATTATCGGCTTGATCACTTTTCGAGATTACGGCCTCTCCCTTGACGAACCGCTCTATTACGGTTACGGCGACGCCGTCGGCTATGCCTACTCGCCTGCCGAATGGTTCAGCGGCGATTTCGATCTGATAAACGCCTATGGCCCCAGCCCCGGCGACCATGCCAACCGTGGTCCCGCGTATTTGATACTTGCCAGGATGCCTGCCCGTCTGCTACAAAGCCTAGGCGTGGACATTGCCTCCTCCTGGCACCTGGTGAATTTCCTTACCTTCCAGGTTGGGCTATATTGCTTCTATATTTTTTGCTTGCGGTGGATGCGACCCTGGGCAGCGTTTGGCGCGACGGCTTTTATGTCTACCCAGCCAATCCTGTGGGAACACGCCTTCATCAATCCCAAGGATCCGCCCTTTCTAGTTTTCTTCCTGATCACACTGGAATTGGGATTTCGCATGGCCGAGGGGTTGGCGAACCCGCAGCCCGGTGAAACCAGATGGCAGACTTTCAAACACATCCTTTTGCCTGCTGTTTTTCTGGGACTGACGACCAACATCCGCGTACTGGGGCCGCTGGCAGCGGTCCTGGCCGGGCTGTATTTTCTTGCGCTGCGCAAACCGGCGCGCATCTGGTGGTACTTCCCCTATGGACTGATCGCCTACACGGTCATGGTCATCACCTGGCCTTACCTGTGGGAAGCGCCGGTAGGCAAGTTCATCGAAGTCGTACAGTTCATGTCCTACAACCCGACAAAGTTGCAGGTTTACTTTTACGGCGCGCTCTATCCTGCTGGATCTTTACCGCTGCGGTATTTGCCCACCCTGATGCTCATTACCCTGACCGAACCGGTCTGGCCGTTGGCAGGTCTGGGCCTCATCCTTGCGATATATAGAGGCAGGCTGAAAAGCATCGCCTGGGGGACCCTGTGGCCTACCCTGGGTTGGTTCGTCATCCCGTTCGTTTATGTGTTGCTGCGCCGCCCGCCCATGTACGATGGTTTCCGGCATTTTCTGTTCATCGTCCCCCCTCTCTTTGTCCTGGCCGGCATTGCCCTGGACGCGATTTTCCACTGGCTGGGAAGAACATGGCTGCAGGTCACACTTATGCTTGCCCTGCTTCTGCCAGCCATTATCCCCGGCATCCGCTTGCATCCTTACCAGTATACCTATTACAATCAGTTCGTCGGCGGCACTGGAAACGCTTCGCTGCGATATGAAACCGATTACTGGCTGACCTGTTATAAAGAGGCCGTGGAGCAATTTGCCCTGGCTGTCGACGAACCGGTCAACCTGTTTGTGCGGCGCGAATTCTATATTGCCGCTTATTACGCGCCGGAGAACATCACTGTCTATGATTTTGCGCGCAGAGAAGTCCAGCCGGGTGATTACGTCTTATATCACTCACGCGCCAATCCGGGATTACAGCTGGCGAGAGAAACCAGTCCGTATTTTTTGCGCGTCGAACGTGACGGCGCCATTTTTTGCGTGATCCAGAGGCAATGAACATGCTCCCCACCCACCGTGAAAGATTACAGGCCTGCCTGAACGTCCAGCCCACCGATCGCTCCCCGGTTGCCCTGTGGCGGCATTTCCCGGTCGATGATCAGACTCCCGAAACGCTGGCGGCTGCCACGTTGAACTTTCAAAAGATCTACGATTTCGACCTGGTCAAAGTAACACCAGCCTCTTCCTTCTGCCTGAAGGACTGGGGCGTGGAAGACGCCTGGGAAGGCAGCACGGAAGGAACGCGCCGCTATACGAAACGCGTGATCCGCAAACCACAGGATTGGGAAAACCTGCCCCCGCTGGAACCTTCCGCACCGCATCTGGCTGGACAACTGGCCTGCCTCCGCCAAATCCGCGCGGGACTGGGCCCCGACACACCCATGCTGCAAACAGTCTTCAGCCCGCTGGCGCAAGCCAAGAACCTGGCTGGTGGCGAGGTGTTGATCGAGCACATCCGCGAATACCCTGAAGCCGTGCTGAAGGGCCTGGAGACCATCGCCCGTTCCACGCAGCGCTTTGTAGAGGCAGCGCTTGGGACCGGGATCGATGGCGTCTTCTATGCGATCCAGCACGCCCAGGCGAGCCTACTCACCCTGAATGAGTATAGAACGTTCGGCCTGCCCCTCGACCGGGTGGTTCTGGAACCGGCAAGCGGGTTGTGGTGCAATCTGCTGCACCTGCACGGTCGCGACGTTTACTTCGAGATCGTTCCCGAATTTTCGTTCCAGATCGTCAACTGGCACGACCGGGAAACACCGCCTTCGCTGGCCGAAGCACTCCAGGTCCAGGCCATGGAAGTCTATCAGACCTCTTCAGCCTCCCGGTTTGCAGTCTGCGGCGGTCTGGCGCGCGACACCCTGGTGTACCGGGAGCAAGACGAGGTCCGGGAAGAAGCGCAGGAGGCCTTTGCGCAAACCAAAGGCCAGCGCTTCATTCTTTCCACTGGTTGCGTGGTTCCCATCATCGCGCCACATGGCAATATTTTAGCCGCCCGAAAAAGCCTGGAATTCCCCTCTTCCCCCGGAAGAGGGGAGAGAGGTGAGGGTGAGTCTTAGAGTCATCTCCGGCACGGCGCGCGGGCGTAAGCTGAAGTCCGTGCCCGGCGACACTACCCGCCCGATCACCGACCGGGTGAAGGAAGCGTTATTCAACATCCTGGCCGGGGACGTGGTCGGTTCGACCTGGTGGGACCTGTTTGCCGGCACGGGCGCGGTGGGCATCGAAGCCTTGAGCCGCGGCGCAGCGTTTGTCCGCTTCAGCGACCTGAACCGCGCCCCGATCGAAACAGTCAAGTGGAACCTCGAGCAATGCAGCTTCAGCATACGGGCTGAGATCCGCCGGGGGGACGCCTTTACTATGCTGGCAGCGCATCCGGATAAACAATTCGAATTCATCTATATCGCGCCGCCACAATACAAGGAGATGTGGTCGCGCGCGCTCCTAGCGCTGGACGAAAACCCCGGTTGGCTAACTGAAACTGGCTGGGGGATCGTGCAGATCGCCCCGAAAGAATATCGATCCCTGCAATTGCACAACCTGGAAGAAGTGGAACAACGCAGATACGGCAGTACGAAACTTGTATTTTATGAACGGAAGGAAAGATAGCGCTTAAACTACCGTGAATAATGCATAGAGAGGATTCGGTAATTCAAGCGGGCGCATGAATGGCAAGCACCTTCATACGTGAGCCAGCGAGATCAGGACGCTGAAAGCGATGTGCGGTCAGCGCGACACCGAGCATGACGGAGTAGACCAGTGCGGTAT
>DAOTXM010000346.1:0-12925 GCA_034435215.1 Anaerolineales bacterium | reverse complement strand
CGACCACCCAGCCTTCCGTAGATTGGTTCAGACGGGATAGTTCATCCGGCGGGAGCTCGATTTCCATCACCCCTTCCAGGAAGGTGCGGATTTCATCCGGGTTGAAACGTAGATCCGCAGCGGAAATTTCAATCACCTGGTCGAGAGCACGCAGGCGAGCCAGGTTCAGCCCAGGTGTGGTGCGGCTGGTAATGGTGAGGTGGAAATTCGCCGGGCGATGTTCGAGTAGAAACTGGATGATTTTAGCAATCTCAGCGTTATCTGCGGTATGGTAATCGTCCAGGACAAGGGCGAAATCCTGGGGAATTTCCACGAGGTCATTGATAAGCGAATGCAGCGCCGCCTCTTCAGGAAATGCATGTCCGCTGCGCAGCAGGGCCAGGGCAGTGTTCCCAGCCTGAGGTGCAACTTGTTGAATGGAATGAATAAGATAATTAAGAAAACGCTCCGGAGCACGGTCGGCGGTTTCCAATGAAAGCCATGCAACCGGTACCGGAGCATTCTGTGCCCATGCAGCGACCAGGGTGGTCTTGCCAAACCCGGCCGGGGCGACGACCAGTGTCAGTGCGCGTTGCAAGCCAGTCCCGAGACGTTCCAGCAGGCGCGAACGCTCGACCCGTTTTGGACGAGTGGGAGGAATGTTGATCTTGGTGCGCAAAAGTTGGAGCATACAGGGGAATTATACTCTGCGCTTGTTTGCTGACTTGCAAACTGTGTATCGGTTCTCCAGGTTTTGGCGTCTTCATCCGCGCAATTTGAAGGGGTGTTATGAGAAGTATAGAACAACATGACATCTATCCTCCAAGAGGAAGATTGATGTTATTTGGATAATCACCTGGAATTCGCTACAATCAAAACTGCGTTGTATTTCGAAGACATCGGTGTGCCTCTCCTTTCCATGTTCTGATACGACTTTATAAGACTCAACGGATATTCGCAATGAAAACAATCTCCATTCCTGCTCCCATTTCTTTGAATATTACTAACCTGCATCCAGATCGATCAGCAGGCTTTGCTTGCAATCGCCATCTGCCGGGTCTCAAAGTAGTCACCGCTGTGGTACACAACTTTTCGCGGTCCGACGCGTAAATCAGTTCGTATGAAAGGAAAATAATCATGTCACAAATCTTGATTGCTTTATCTTTTTGGTTCCATTCTCTGGCAACCGTCCTGCTTATCGGGTACTACCTGTTGCTTACCTTGATCTATCTGCCGGTTCTGAGCGAGGCTGGCGGTACATATCTCAGTGAAATTTCCAAGCGCAGTCGAAGCTGGTTGTATATATCCTTGTTGATCTTCGTCATTACGGGCGTCCACCTGACGTTTATAGACCCGAATTACCTTGGAATCGGGAATTTTGACAACTTCTGGAGCATTATGATGCTGGTCAAACATATCCTGCTCCTGGTCATGCTTGCCATGGGATTCTGGTTCAACGGTATCTTACGCATTGGTCCGCTGATGAGATCGAACACTGGTGCTTCCCAGGCGCTTGTCCGCTTCCGGCAGTATTCCAGCTCGATGACGATCACTGGCATCCTGATTCTGTTATTAACAGCTATCTCGCAAACGCAATGAAGATTGCGCATTTGTGAATGGAGGATCTAATGAAAATCGTCCTTATTATTGCTGGTATCCTGGCATTTCTTTTCCTCATCGGTTGGTTAGGATTGCAAGTCAAACCTGTTCCGTTCCAACCCCATTCGGAACAAACGCCGCTGCTGGAAACTGTTCCTTTGCCCGCAGGCCTGCCTGCGCCTGTAGAGCGATACTATAGAAGGGTTTACGGTGAGGAAATTCCGGTCATAACTTCTGTCGTCATCAAGGGACGGGCGAATATCAGGCCGTTTGGAGTTGTGTTGCCGGCGCGTTTTCTCTTTGTTCATAATGCTGGGAAGGATTATCGTCATTACATCGAGGCAACCTGGTTTGGATTGCCAATTATGAAGGTCGATGAGGGCTATGTAGATGGTAAGAGTTTCTGGGAGGGACCGGGAGGGAAAATTTATGATGACGCCAGCACAAATCAGGCTGCAAATCTGGCGATTTGGGCTGAAGCTGGATGGTTTCCCTCTATCTGGTTGACAGACGAACGCGTCCGCTGGGAACCCGTGGACGGGGAGACGGCGTTGTTGTTCGTTCCTTTCGAGGAACAGGAGGAAAATTTCGTGGTGCGCTTCAACCCTGAGACAGGCCTGATCGACACGATGGAAGCCATGCGCTACCGTGACTCTGGCGATCAAGCCAAGAAAATCCTATGGATTACCAGGAATGAAGCAGGAGAATATATCGAAGGGACAAGACTTAGCGCGGTTGGCTCAGCGACCTGGCTCGATCAGGGAAAACCCTGGGCTGTATTCACCCTCGAAGAGGTAAATTACAACGTGGATGTGAGCGAGTACATCCGGCAGAGAGGGCCGTAGAAAACCTGTCCAGTTGGCCAGTTAACAATTCCCCCTCGCAGTCCTTAATTCATTCGGCGATTTGACTCCGATCTTAAAAGAGATTGCTCGAAACATGAAATCCGACGGAATCTTAGCCTTCACTGTGGAAGAACAAAAATCGAGCCGAGAGGACAGCTACGTCATCAACCGAGTGGAGGTTTCGAAAAAACCCAAGGAAGGAACAGCGGTCATGTTGTTTCGACATCGTGAGGATGACCTCACCGGATTGTTGGGTCAAAATAAGTTTGAATTACTCAAGACGCTTGAATTCGTTGCCTTCAAGTACCCGGCCGAGAACAAAGATATCATTTTTTTAAGGCCTATGTCGTGCGCATGACTGGACATAGCGAATGATTATGGTTGTTTGTTATGCAAATGGATAGGGTCAAATTGTCGAAACCTCAGTCTGTACGGAATTTCATCCTCCGAACTTTTACGATGATCATTGCTCTCTTGCTGTGCCTGCCTGTGGTTTTGCTGCCTTTGTCCACTTCCGTGCCAGTGTGGGTCTGGTTGTTATTGGCTCTGGTAGATATAGCCTTTTTGATCCTGCAATTCCGCCTTGCGCCTGCCTGGCGTGGCATTGCCATCAGCCTTGCTGGAATGGTAGCAGTAGGACTGATTGCAATCGTAGCCTCGCAATTCTTTGCCGCTACTCCGCCGATCACAGATGCAAGTGGCAAGCCGATCCCCGGTTCTATTGCTACTTTGGAAAAAATCAACCTGAATGGCAGTGAACAATGGATTACCCTCCGCGGCCATGATATGAATAATCCCATCCTGCTTAATCTTGGCATGGGCGGCCCGGGCGGTGGCGGATTTGCCACTCGTACGCTCTTCGAACCCTTGGAGGAACATTTCGTGATCGTGAGTTGGGATGAACCCGGTACAGGCAAATCGTATCATGCCGTCCCGATCTCCTCGCTTACGCCGCAACGTTTTGTCGAAGATGCGCATGCCCTGACCTTGTATTTGCGTGAGCGTTTCCATCAGGACAAGATTTATGTATATGGTGTCTCGTGGACCAGTATCCTGGGTGTCTGGCTGGTTCAGCAATACCCTGACCTGTATTATGCCTATATTGGGAACGGACAAATGGTCAACACTACCGAGAACGACATCATGGGATATGAATTGGCGCTCGATTATCTGGCCGAGAAGGGCGATACGGAACAATTGGAAACCTTACGACGTAATGGCCCACCTCCATATCGCGGGGATGATATGCTCGACCGGTATGTTGCCTACCTTGATGTACTGAACGAGTATATGGGCGCTCCTCGTTACACTGTCGTCGTTCCGATCGTGCCTTTTGTGGCCCCCGAGTATGGATTGGTAGACAAAGTGAACCACACGCGTGGCTTGGTGGAGTCATTCACAGTGGTCTACCCGCAATTGGAGGATCTGGATTTCATGACCCAAGCGGCGAAGCTGGACGTGCCTGTATACATCTTTGCCGGACGCGACGATGTCAATGCCATGTCATCTCTCGTTGAACGCTATTACAAAATCCTCGAAGCGCCTCACAAGGAATTGATCTGGCTGGATGGTGGGCATGGACTCGACGGCAATAACCTCAATCAGTTCATAGATGTTATGGTGAATACGGTGCTGGCTCAAACTCATCCTGTACCGTGAGCCGGAGGGCTTATTAGTAACTATGAAAAAATTACTCAAGTACATTGGCATTCTGGCTGGATTAACCTTGCTGGTCTTAATTGTCATCACGGCCATTACCCCCTGGATGGACCGCTGGGGTGCAACCGACGAAGAAATCGCGGCGACCTTTCCGGGCGACGAGCTGTTACCTGAACCGGCCAGTTTTATCAATCGCGCCATTACGATCGATGCCCCGCCTGAACACATCTACCCTTGGATCGTCCAGCTGGATGCCAACAAGGGCGGCTGGTACAGTTATACCTGGCTCGAATCCCTGATGAATTGCCCGATGGTCAATGCCGACCGAATCCACCCGGAATGGCAGGATTTGCAGGTGGGTGACGAAGTCCATATGTGCCCCAATGAACCCGCTCCACCGCCGTACATCGTGGCGCAGATCCATCCCAACCAGGCCATCGTAATGGGCCACCAGGAAGACGGTAAATGGGTCGACCTGTACCAGTTCGTCATCGTTCCGCAGCCAGATGGCAGTTCCCGTCTGGTCCTGCGCACCCGCACCATAATGGTTGGCGGTATCTGGACGATCATCCACCCCGGTACGTTTATCATGGAACGCGGCATGTTATACGGGATCAAGGAACGCGCCGAACGTCTTGCCTTGGAATAGGGGCGAGGGACGAGATTCGCAGCCTGGTACGGGATCGTGATCGGAGTTGGAATGATCGCGCAGTGGATTTTTTCATTTCACACAAGGCTTCGAGCTGTTGCAGCGCGTGGAGCAGGCTTCACAGGAGTAGATTGCATTGTTCCTATAAGCTCACCCCATGCCGGTCACGCAAAATTTCAAGTGTCCTGGCAACTTCTGCCTGCTTTTGTTGCTCATTCCAGCCCAGGACACCTGCCGCAATGTCAGCCAATTCATCGATCAACGAGCGATTCAGGTGACCCAAATAAGCCATCAAGGAGCGCCGCAGGATCAAATCATCCAGGTGGACGACTTTTTCTTTTTCGACCAGGAAAGCCACTTCCCGGCAGGTCATTTCGGGATAACTTTGCAGAGGAGAGTCATCCCCTGCCCGGTAAGTACTGACTTCAAGACAGCGGGAACCGTAGCGCGCAAAAAGCTGGGCATCGCATTCGGAGGAACCTTTCACTCTGGCATAATCGCGTCCGCCACCGATGGGGAGGCGCTTCGTATCCGCTTTACGGGGCAGACCGAAGAAGGCCAGTGCCTTGTCAGTCGTCTGCTCCGCGAAGGCGCGGTAGCTGGTCCATTTGCCGCCCACCAGCGAGTAGACCGGGATGTCGCCCAGCTTATCTTCCTTAATGCTGTGATCGCGCGTGATCTGCCCGGTAGTCTTGGCGTGGCTGTATTCCAGTGGGCGCACGCCTGAGAACTGGAAGACAATGTGTTCGCGTCCAACCTTGATGTTCGGGAAAACACGCCCGATCATGCCAAAGAAATATTCGATTTCCGCATCGGTACAACGCGCATCATCGGGATTTTCGATGGGGATGTCGGACGTGCCGATCATGACCTTGTCCAGCAGCGGGAAGATGAGCACGATGCGTCCGTCCTTGTTCTCGAAGAAGAACTCGTTCTCGCCGATGGCAGCGCGCAGCTCGAGGTGGTCCAGGACCAGGTGCGAGCCTTTGGTCCCGCCAATATAACGGCGCGCAAGCCCGAGGTCCGTGTTGACGCGGTCGATCCAGGGTCCGGCGGCGTTGATGATCAACTTCGGTTGGATGTTGAAGGTTTGAAGGTTTATTTCGTCCCGTAAACCTATGCTATTTCTTTCAACCCCTACGAATGAGACGTAGTTTAGTGCGCGGGCGTGCGGTCCTTCGGCTTCGGCGTCCAGGATCAGTTCGATCGCATACCGTTCTGGGCTGACGATAGAGCCGTCATAATAAGTGGCGGTAAAGCGCACGTCCGGGTGAAGTTGCGGGAAACGCTGGTGCGAGGCTGCCCGGCCCTCGAAGCGATGCGGCGGGACAGTGCCACCTGCCCCGCGTGCGAAGCGACGACGGGGTGCGCCGTAGGTGTAGGCGTCGTAAAGCATCAGGCCGACTTTGATGATAAAGGCGCCACGCTCGGACGGCTTGTCGAGCCAGCCCAGGAATTTGAGCGGCGCGTTGAGCAGGCCCGACCAGAACTTGAAGATCGGGATGGTGGTCGGCAGCG
This sequence comes from Anaerolineales bacterium, assembly GCA_034435215.1. Taxonomy (GTDB): domain Bacteria; phylum Chloroflexota; class Anaerolineae; order Anaerolineales; family Villigracilaceae; genus JAABUE01. The sequence goes on along the minus strand of DAOTXM010000346.1, from coordinate 6,676 downwards.
GGCGGACGATATGCGGGGCGTTCTCGATCATGCGGTTGCGCTCCTGCACGGCTTCACGCACCAGCCGGAACTCGCCGTTTTCCAGGTAGCGGATGCCCCCGTGCGCCATGTGCGAGGAGGTCGCCGAGGCGCCCGAGCAAAAGTCACCGCGGTCGATCAGCAGCACGTCCACGCCATTGAGCGCCAGGTCGCGGAAGGTTCCCACGCCATTGATGCCCGCGCCGATGATGAGCACGGTCGGGGATTTCGTTTTGAGGGTTGTTAGGATTTCGTTTCGGTTCATGGTTTAATAAACAAGAAGGACACAAAGTGCACAACGGGATTTCTTTGTGAGTTATAAACTCAGTGTCCTTCGTGTCCTTTGTGTTATTCTTCTACCCAATCGAATGTTCGCGTAACAGCTTTCTTCCAACCGGAGTAGAGTTTGTCACGCGCATCTGCTTCCATCTGCGGTTGCCACTCGTGGTCTTTGCCCCAGTTGGCGCGCAGCTCGTCGAAATCCCGCCAAAAGCCAACTGCCAGCCCGGCGGCGTAAGCCGCGCCCAGGGCGGTGGTCTCGGCTACCTTGGGACGGATGACGGGGACGTTCAGGATATCCGCCTGGAACTGCATCAGCAGGTCGTTGTAGACCATGCCGCCATCCACCTTCAGTGCGGTCAGGCTGACGCCCGAATCTGCTTCCATGGCTTCCAGCACTTCGCGCGTCTGGAAGGCGGAGGCTTCGAGCGCCGCGCGGGCGATGTGTCCCTTGTTGACGTAGCGCGTCATGCCGACGATGGCGCCGCGCGCATTGCTGCGCCAGTAGGGGGCGAACAGGCCGGAGAAGGCCGGGACGAAATAGATGCCGCCGTTGTCTTCGACGGTTTTGGCAAGTTCTTCCACATCGGCCGATTTTTCGATCAGACCCAGGTTGTCGCGCAGCCACTGGACCAAAGCGCCGGTGATAGCGATCGAGCCTTCCAGACAGTAGACAGCAGGTCCGTTGCCGATCTTGTATCCCAACGTGGTGAGTAGCCCATTTTCGGATGGGATGGGTTGCTCGCCGGTGTTGAGCAGCATGAAGCAGCCCGTGCCGTAGGTGTTCTTGGCTTCACCCGGGGAGTAGCAGGTCTGGCCGAAGAGCGCGGCTTGCTGGTCGCCCAGGTCGCCAGAGACCGGTGTTTCGACTGCGCTGCTTGTCGCGGCTCCGCTCAACGTGGTATAGCCATAAATTTCCGAGGAGGAACGAATTTCCGGCAGCATGGTGCGCGGGATGCCGAGAATTTCCAGGTTTTCTTTGTCCCAGTCGAGGGTCTTCAAATCCATGAGCAGCGTGCGGGAGGCGTTCGTGACGTCGGTGACGTGCTGTCCGGTCAGATTCCAGATGAGCCAGGTGTCCATATTGCCAAAGATCAGTTCCCCATTTTCAGCGCGTTTACGCGCCCTTGGGACGTTGTCCAGGATCCATTTGATCTTGGGGCCGGAGAAGTAGGTAGCCAGCGGCAGGCCGGTTTTAGGCCGGAAGCGGTCCTGGCCGCCGTTTTTTGCAAGCTCGTTGCAGATATTGTCCGTGCGCGTGTCCTGCCAGACGATGGCGTTGTATATCGGCCTGCCGGTCTCTTTCTCCCAAACCAGGGTCGTCTCGCGTTGGTTGGTAATGCCAATCGCCTTAATATCGGAGACGCTGCACTCTGCCTTCCCCAGTGCACCGCCCATGACTTCCTGGGTATTCTCCCAGATCTCGTGCGCGTCATGCTCCACCCAGCCGGGTTTGGGATAGATTTGCTGGTGCTCCTTCTGGTCCACTGCGATGATGTTTCCGCCATGGTCGAACAGGATGCAGCGCGTGCTGGTGGTTCCCTGGTCGATGGATACGATGTATTTTGGCATATGACCCTCCGGTATAAAGACTGTTTCTATATTTCAAAAAGATGAGGTAGGTGGGGAGTTGTGGGCGGGCGTAGCCCACTCACAACTCCCCACACCCTAATAATTGATTGAAATGGTACGGCGATTGGTTCCTAGAGGATTGATTTTATCCGCTCCAACCCTTTTTGTATATTCTCGATCGAGTTGGCATAGGAAAGCCGCAAATAGCCCTCGCCATATTCCCCGAAGGAACTACCGGGCAACAGGGCAACGCCGGCCTTCTCCAAGATCAGGTTGGCCAAATCGTTGGAGCTCATGCCCGTGGCGGTGATGTTCGGGAAGACGTAAAATGCGCCCTGCGGCACCTGACAGACAAAACCGGGGATGGCGTTCAGCCCCTCCACGATGACGTCGCGGCGGCGCTGGTACTCTGCCACCATGACATTCACCATGTCCTGCGGGCCAGTGAGTGCTTCGAGCCCGGCAAACTGGGTGAAGTGTGCGGTGGAACCGATGGAATGGGTCAGCAGCAGGTCCACGCGTTCGGCCAGGTCTTTGGGCATGATGCCGTAGCCCAGCCGCCAGCCAGTCATCGAATAGGTCTTGGAGAAACCGTCCATGATGATGGTACGTTGCTGCATGCCGGGCAGGCTGGCAATCGAGAGCGCTTCCAGGCCATCGTATATGATGCGGGCATAGATCTCGTCTGACATCACCCAGCAGTCATAGCGTTCAGCTTGCGAAGCGATGTGTTCCAGGTCCGCGGGCGGGATGACGCCGCCGGTTGGATTGGAGGGCGAATTAAGGATGATCAGCCTGGTTTTTTCATTGATCAATTTATCGAACGCATCCAGATCGAACGAGAACTGGTTTTGCTCTAGGAGCGGGACCGCCACCGGCACACCGCCCGCTACCTTGATCATGGCTTCATACGTAGGGAAACCCGGATTGGGGTAGATGACCTCGTCGCCCGGCTCGACCAGCGCCAGGGTCGGGAAGAACAGGTTGGGCTTGCCGCCCGGGCTGACTACCACCTCGTCAGGATGGATCTGGATCCCGCGCCTGCGACCGGCGTCTTCCGCAATCGCTTCACGCAGCGACGGCATGCCGGCGGGCGGGGTGTAGCGGGTTTTCCCCGCCCGGATGGCTTGGATCCCCGCTTCGCTGACGTTCTCGAAAGTGGGGTAATCCGGCTGGCCGATTTCGAGATGGATGATGTCTTTCCCGGCAGCTTCGAGCTGGTTGGCGCGTGCCAGCACTTGGTACGCGCCTTCAGGTTTCAAGTGAGCGGTTCGGTTGGCAAATGGCATAATTGCTCCTGAGTTTGAAATCGGGATACTAATTGAGGGTGTCGTAGTAGTAGTTTACCCCTTGGCCAGAAGCTGGCGCACAACGCGGGTAGCACTGGAGGCATCGGGAGCATAGGCATCTGCACCGATAGATTTGGCAAACCCCTCGGTAACTGGCGCGCCGCCCACCACAACCTTGACCTTGTCGCGCACTCCGGCGGCCTTGAGCGCTTCGATGGTCACGCTCATGTTGTTCATCGTGGTGGTCAGCAGGGCCGACATGCCGATCAGATTGGCGCCTTCCTGAATCGCATCGACAAACGACTCAGGGGACACGTCCACGCCCAGGTCGATGATCTCGAAGCCAGCGCCTTCCAGCATCATCGCTACCAGGTTCTTGCCGATGTCGTGTAGATCGCCCTTGACCGTGCCAATGGCGATCTTTCCAGAGGTCTTGATGTCGCTGGAGGTCAGATGCGGTTTGAGCAGCGCCAGACCAGCCTGCATCGCACGGGCGGAGATGAGCATCTCGGGGACAAAGAAGTCGCCGTCTTCGAAGCGTCGGCCGACTTCGTCCATGGCGGGAATCAAGGCTTCGTTCAAGATCACACCCGCGTCCAAGCCCGCGGCCAGGGCCGCTTTGACGCCGCTCTCGACTTCATCCGCCTGCCCTTCGATGACATTTTCGTAAATTGGTTTCAGGTCCATGGTTCTCCTCAAAGGATCGTCTTTGGAAATGATAAATTCTGGCAATGAGAAACCTGCCGGGGTATTTTTGCTGGGATTACAGATGCAGGGGAACTGGCGACAGAAGCTCCAGCCAGTTTTGGAAAACGCAGCAAGCCAAGATGACGACGGGGATAATCGTAGGGATCGGTGATGTTTTCATAGTGACTATTTTACATTATCAACCTGGCAATCTTGGCAATTTCCTTAAAAAATGTTGACAATTGAATTTGTTTTTGCTACACTGTTAACGCGCGTTACTAAAGCGCGTTAATAGCCGATATAAGGATATTCAGTGGTCAACAAACGTGTAACCAGTCAAGATGTGGCGAATTTAGCCGGTGTTTCCCGCACCACAGTTTCACTGGTTTTAAATGAAGTTGAAGGGGTGAATATCTCCCCTGAAACGCGCCGGAAGGTTCGTGAAGCTGCTGACACGCTTGGTTATATCCCGGATGCAACCGCACAGGCACTGGCAACCCGGCGTGCAAGGGCAATTGGTCTGGTCATGACACGCAGTCCACATCATATTGCTTCGGACACATTCTTACCCCAAATTCTTGCAGGTTTATTGGATATTGTTAAACAGCACGGTTTGCGTCTTTTGATCGAATCGGTCGAAGCAGAACATCAGGATCGAGTATATCTTGAACTGGCGCGTGCAAAACACATCGATGGGATGATTTTATTGACCCCACGTATCGATGATACAGGCCTGAGGAAACTGGAAGAAGTGGATGTTCCTTCTGTGTTAATGGGAAGATTGACAGATTCCAACCTATACTCGGTGGACGTCGACAACCATCTTGCCGCTAAAAAAGCAGTCCACTATTTGGTCGAACTGGGACATACACAAATTGCCTGCATTTCCAATGCCCCACCCTCTTACAGCGCTGCGCCTGATCGGGTGTTGGGCTATAAAGATGCTCTGATAGCAGCCGGAATTCCCCCTGATGATGATTTGATCCAGTACGCTGACTTTGATCCGCAGAGCGGCTATAATTGTATGCAATCTTTGCTTAATTCCAATCAAAAATTCTCTGCAGTCTTTGTCGCCAGTGACAATGTTGCCATGGGCGCAAAGTCAGCGCTACGAGAAGCTGGTTTACGAGTTCCGGATGATATTTCGATCATCGGGTTTGATGATATTCCCTGGGCGCAATATTCCGACCCACCGTTGACAACGATCCGCTTGCCAGCGCAGGATTTAGCTTCGGAGGCCTGCTTGATGTTATTAGATTTGATGCATGGATCAGAACCGGAAGATAGACACTTGATTTTGGATACGGAACTTGTTGTACGGAAATCGTGTCGCAAGCAGTGCTGACCTTGTATTGTAAAGGAGGTGATTTGTTGATAATATAAAGAATATATATCACTCATCTATTTCTATCTGATAACCATTTGAAATGAAAGAGGAGAAACATGAAAACAACCCGTACCTTCTGGTCAATTCTGACCATTTTGATTCTTGCTTCCATGGTTCTGGCCGCCTGCGGCGCCCCCGCAGCTGAAGAACCGTCTGCCGGTACGACAGAGGTTAACTTTGATGTAATGCCTGGTGGCGCCCTGGAAGAAGCCCTGAAAGGCACGTACAAAGGGAAAACAGTCACAGTTGACGGCGCTATGGAGGGCAACGATCCGGATGGTGTCAAATTCTCTAAAGGGGTGGAGGCATTTGAAGAGGCAACCGGTATCGATGTCAACTACATCGGTAACAAAGAATTCGAAGCCACCATCTCTGTGCGTGTCGATGCGGGTGATGCACCTGACATTGCGGACTTCCCACAACCGGGAAAAGTGGCTCAATACGTACAAAAAGGCGTAGTCGTTGATGTCACCTCCTTTATGTCAGAGGAGTGGTTGAGCCAGCAGTATAACCAGAGCTGGCGAGACATGGCTACCCTTGACGGCGTTGAGGCAGGTGTGTTCCACCGCTTCAACGGCAAGAGCCTGGTCTGGTATCCCAAGAAGGCTTGGGACGCAGCCGGTTACGAGATCCCCGAAACCTGGGACGAGTTGATGGCGCTGAATCAGGAAATCGCTGATGATGGTGATACCCCCTGGTGCATCGGCGTTGAGTCCGGCGCAGCCACCGGCTGGGCGGCCACGGACTGGACTGAAGAGATGATGCTGCGCACCACCTCGTTGGAAAACTACGATGCCTGGGTGGCTGGTACATTGCCTTTTGATTCCCCCGAAGTGAAGAAGGCAATCGAGACCTGGAGCGAACTGTGGTTCAATGACGCTTATGTCTTTGGCGGTCGTTCCTCCATCGTCTCTACTTACTTTGGTGACTCTCCTGCTCCGATGTTCGAAGATCCGCCCAAATGCTGGATGCACAAACAGGGCAACTTCATCACTGGTTTCTTCCCCACAGGTATGGAAGCAGGCGTGGACTATGGCTTCTTCTACTTCCCGCCCGTGGATCCAGCCTATGGCAAGCCCTTCCTCGTGGCTGGCGACGTCATGGTGATGTTCAACGACCGGCCGGAAGTGCGCGCCTTGATGGAATACTTCACCGTGCCGCAGTCGGCCAGCGGCTTCCTTGAAGGTGGCGGCGCGTTGGCTGCGCACCAGACTGCTACGCCTGACATGTACGGCGTAGAGTTGGAACGCGGTATCGCCGAACTCGTAGCAGAGGCAACCAGTTTCCGTTTCGACGGCTCGGACCTGATGCCCGGTGAAGTTGGAGCCGGCTCCTTCTGGGAGCACATTTCCAGCTATGTGGCTGGTTCTGAAGATCTGGATACAGCGATGAAGGCCATTGACGCAACCTGGCCCAAATAGGTTCTCTACAATGAGTTGGGGTG
>DAOTXM010000345.1:0-3100 GCA_034435215.1 Anaerolineales bacterium | reverse complement strand
TATTATTGAGTTTCGCAAAATGAAAAGAACGGATCATAGTTTCAACTTAGCATGAGCAAAGAAAGCCTGCTTCAGCCAGTTCATTTTACCGATCTCAGTGATGGAGGTCGTCACCGCATGCTCAAGATGATGAATATCCTCCGGGATGAAGTTCGCCAGGTCAGCGTACTTGGTGTGGTTCCAAACCATTTCCACCGGGTTGAGATCAGGAGCATAGCTTGGCAGCCATTCCACCTCGAACCAGTCCACACCTGCCTCCTGCAACAAGCGCACAGCTTTGCGATGGGCGCTGTAACGATCCAGCACCAAGATGAATTTACGCCGCAGATGCTGGTGAAGCAGGTGAAGAAAGGTCATCACATCTTCAAAGCGGATGTTGTCCTGTCGCAATTGAAAGTACAACCCCAGTCGTTGACGTTGAGGCGCCAGGGTAAGAGCTGCAATGACCGAGAGCCGGTCATGGCGATCCCAACTGTACTGGATTGGCGTTTGCCCCTTCGGCGCCCACGTTCTGCGCACGACCGGCTGGAGCATGAAGCCACTTTCATCGATCAAAACGATGCTCCATCCTTCTCGCCGGGCTTTTTTTTGAGACGCGGCCAATCTTCTGCACGCCAGCGTTTGATAGCTTCTTCGTCTCGCTCCCGGGCGCGTCGTTCCGGTTTCTGGCTGCTCCAGCCAATCTCACGCAAGATTTTCCACACATGTCCCGGATGGTACTGCACCCCAAAGTGGCGTTCGATCACCTGTGCCACTCGCTTCAGGGTCCACAGATCGGTGGGAAAACCCGCCGCCAGCGGCCCATCTAGCAGTTTCTGTTCCAACTCTGCTTTTTGCTCGGTCGTCAGTTGGCCTGGACGCCCAGGATGCGCTTTAGCTTTCAGCGCGTCTAGACCGCCTTCATCCAGCATCTGTTTCCAACCGTGCACCGCGGACGGAGAAGCCTCCACTAAACGAGCAACCTCACGGATGCCTTTGCCTTCTTGTAACAGTTTGCCAGCAATGCGCCGCCGGACTTCCAATGTTTCGGCACTACCTTTTGGTCTCATGCCGAAGATTATAACTGATTCGTTCTTTTTAAAGTGCGAAGGTCAATAAAATAAATATTGTGTGTATTATACTTCAAATGGATAGTTTGCTCATTCCCATTTTCCTATCTCCGAGAGCTGGTTGAGTATAATATTGTCCTATGGAAATCACACTCGCTCTTGGCGGCGGTGGCGCCAAAGGCAATTCTCACATCGGTGTTTTGCGTCGCCTGGAGAAAGAAGGTTTCAACATCCGTGCGGTAGCTGGGACCAGCTTCGGCGGCATTGTGGCGGCCGTATATGCGGCCGGATATACACCGGACGAAATCGAAGATATCTTCGCGGAAGTCGATCAGACGCACTTATATGGACGCACGCCGGAAGAAAGGCCATCCTTGCTGGGACTGGCGGGTGTCCAAAAATGGCTGGATCAAGTGTTAGGCGGGCGCACCTTTGCCGATTTGAAGTTACCTTGCGCGGTGGTCGCGGTGGATCTCAACTGTGGCTGCGAAGTTGTACTGGACGATGGCCCCGTGAAAAATGCAGTGCTGGCGACCATCGCAGTCCCTGGGATCTTCCCTGCCCATCCCTGGCATGAATGGGAACTGGTCGACGGCGGGGTGCTCAACCCGGTCCCGGTCTCCGCGGCGCGTGCGTTGGCGCCCTCTTTGCCTGTAGTTGCGGTGAGCCTGCATGCCCCGATCGGTGAACCTGCGCGTTCCCTGGGCATGCCTGTCCCCAGCGGGATTCCAAAGCCGCTTCTCGACCGCCTGGCGCATATCCGCTATGCCCAGGCGTTCGATATCTTCATGCGCTCGGTCGATATCGGTAACCGCGCCATCGCCGCATACCGGCTGGCGGTCGATAAGCCGGACGTCATCATCCGTCCGGCAGTATCCGATGTCGAACTGCTGGCGGCGGTCGATGTTCGGGAAGTGGCGCGACGCGGCGACCAGGCAGTGGAAGCCGTACTACCGGAGCTCAGGCGCATGGTCTCCTGGACCAACCGCCTGCGTCGTACGATTTTTGGAGGTACCCATTGAGTCGTGATTTGCGCGAGTATGCCCGCAGGACCAACGTCCGCCTGGCGGTAGGAGCGTTCGTCCTGCTTTTCATTGTTGGCCTGGGTCTGATTTATCTCATCTACGGAAAGGAAGCCGCCGGTCTGGGCCTGTTTTGTCTGCTGGCAGGACTGACGCCGGTTATGCTCATCCTGATCGTTTTCCTCCTTATCGATTGGATTATGAAAAGTGCTGGACGCAAATAATTCTCACCAGATGACCTACAACGGCTGGACCATGCGCGTGCGCCACGCAACGCAGGAGCCGGCCCGCCTGCTGTTGTTGTTGCATGGCTGGACAGGCGACGAGAACTCGATGTGGATTTTCGCGCGCAATTTCCCGGCAGACATGTGGATCGCCGCCCCGCGTGGACCGCATGCCGTCCGGGAAGGCGGTTACTCCTGGCGCGCCCCTGCCTCGCCTCGCGATCAGGACTGGGGCTTGCCCACGTTATCTGACCTTAAACCTGCCGCTGAGAGTCTGATCCGTCTGGTGGACGATGTCTCTGCTTCGGTCGGCGTGGATGCAACCCAATTCGATGTGGCCGGTTTCAGCCAGGGAGGCGCGCTGACCAATGTGCTGGCCTTGCTCTACCCGCAGCGCATTCGCAAGGCGGCGGTGCTGGCGGGCTTCATGCCTGGCGGCGTGCATGCTTTGCTCGAACGCCACGTGCTGGCCGGGAAGCACTTTTTCGTTGCGCATGGGTCGAAGGATGGTCTTGTCCCTTTGGAACGCGCCCGGGCAGCCATCGAATTGCTCGAGCAGGGCGGCGCGCAGGTGACCTTTTGCGAGGCCGAAGTGGGACACAAGGTCAGCGTGGATTGTCTGCGAGGGCTGGAGGCTTATTTCAAAGCGTAAGACGTCAACATCTGGCGTGATCTAAATTAACGCTTACTCATGGATGCGTTGACGTTGGGAACTTTTGCGTTTATCCTTGCCCAATATGGTTCTTTTATATTTTCGAGTTCTTTAGGATTTGCCGTGAAGGGAGCCGGATTTGGGGGATGAGCG
>DAOTXM010000344.1:0-9691 GCA_034435215.1 Anaerolineales bacterium | reverse complement strand
CAAGAATGTGCCCGTGGTTTTTGAAAGTGCTGTACAATCTGTCATGGGGGTCTCTCTCGGTTGTAGTGGTCTGGATAACCAATTCTACTTCCGTCAGAGACCCTCTTACTCAAAATGAATTACCGAATCCTCTCTGCAAGTAAATATTCCGTTGACGAGGGATTAAGCCCATGATAGAATGCAATCCGCTTAATCCCGCTTCACAAGGAGCACATCCGGGCGCGTAGCTCAACGGAAGAGCAGTGGCCTTTTAAGCCATTGGTTCAGGGTTCGAATCCCTGCGCGCTCACTTTTTATTCATTTTGTTCTGGCGATCAGTGGAATAACAGATTGTTAAGATCCACAGGAGTTGATAGTTCTCCCAAACCATCGCAGTAGGGAACCTTCATAAAACCGAAAAACCTTTCGGGATAACTGCGAAGGCCTTTACCTAACTTGAACCCAAAAAAGCGGTGGTAATTGCCGGGTCAAATAAAATTCCAGACTGTTCTTTGATGTAATTTATAGCAGCTTGTTTCGGCCATGCTCTTCGGTAAGGTCGATCCGATGTAAGTGCATCAAACACATCAACAACCGCGAAGAGACGCGCTGAGAGCGGTATTTCTTCCCCTTTTAGCCCAGCTGGATATCCGCTACCATCCCAGCGCTCGTGATGGTAACAAGGGATGTCTCTGGCCGGACGAAGGTAATCAATGGGAGATAACAAAGCGCAAGCATATTGCGGGTGCCGGCGCATTGTTTCCCATTCATCAGGTGTAAGTGGCCCGGGTTTATGCAAAATTCGATCAGGGATGCCCATCTTACCGATATCATGCAAGGTTGCACCACGACGTATATGGATGAGATCTTTCCTGGGTATCCCTATTCGATTAGCCAGTTGCAGGGTCATTTCGGTAACGCGTTGTGTATGGCCTTCGGTTTCACGATCGCGCATGTCAAGCGCACGAGACCAGCCATCGATGGTGGCATCATATGCCGATGTGATTTCAGTGTTAGAACGCTGCAAGTTGCTGAAAAGAGTCGCATTGTCGATAGCAATAGCGGCTTGTCCTCCAAGCATTTCGAGGAAGGAGAGCCAATCTGAATTCGGACTAATTAATGAACGATTGAAAATCTCCAAAACCCCTTGGACCTGGCCTTTTGCAATGAGCGGTACACCGAAATAGGAGACAAATTTTTCTTGTCCAAACAAAGGAGATCGTAAAAAATCAGTAGCATGATTCAACAGATTTATTTTTTGAATAACCCGTTGTTCAAGAGCAGCAATCCCAGCATAACCTTCTCCAAGCCGGAGTTTTGTGTGACTGAGCGTGTTTGTTCGGAAACCGAGCCCGGCTTTATATTCGAATCTCTCCGTTTCACCGTTCCACAAAAGGATGCAGGCCGCATCGATTTGCAAGTGTTTTACCAATTGTGTCAACAGGATAGAGAGCGTTAAATTCAAATCCACACTTGAAGTAATCGCTTGATCGATTGCACGAAGTGCAGACATCTGGTCAAGTTGTTTTTGAACTTTGGCTTCGTTTATCTTATACCTGGTTATATCCTGGATTACAACGACATTACGTTTTCTGCTCGAAGCTATAAACCGGGCTTCGAACCAATGTTCCCCATCTTCCAGGTTCAAAGTGTAGTTAATGCAAGGTGGTTGATCGGCATTTCTTATGGCTGAAAGAACCAGTTGAAGTTCTGTTGCGACCTCTTCGGGAAAATAAGTACTCAGATGGCGATTAAGAAAAGACTCCGGATGAACGTCAAAACGAGATGGAGTATCACTATTGTAATCGAGGATATTTCCATCTTCATCGATCTCGAGTATTAGTAGCGGAAGGGCAGTAATGACAGCTTGAAGCATTACGTTACTCTGTAATGAATGGACAACGCGGGGCGCAACGTCCCCCTACGTCGCGACCCCTGCCACCACGCTATCCAGCTTTGCGTCAGACACGAACAAGTATCTGTATACTGACGCCTCCTCGAATGATAAGTTATCCCAACACTGTAGTTACTTGTCGGGCCAGATCAGGCAGTGAATTTGCCTGAATCGAAGTGATCAGGGCCCGTTCTTCCAGGCTTAGATCAAAGGAATTACCTAGATAACCCTGCCGCAAAGCGGTTTCAGGTTGATTAAGTAAGAGTTGGCAAAATTGACGATTTACTACAGCTGCCTCGAACAATTTACTTAGCCCTACCAAGCTTGAGGTTTCCGCAATTTGAAGAGGCAACATAGATTTCTGATATGTTTGTGGCGTAGCCATACAGTACTCCTAAGCACCTGATTTTTGATAGGCAAGAATCCAGAATGCGCCAAATGCAATAAAAATGTCTCCCAAGCTAAAAGCTACCTGATAAGGAAATCCTTCGGGAGGCAGGAAGCGGTCTGCCAGCCACTCCAACCGAGTATCATGTGCGTGTAAAAGGATGTCCTTATAGCCAATTCGACTTCCAAGTTCAAAAGAGGCGATTCTTTCTGCACCTACCAACCGTTCGGCTGTAATGGGATTTATTGGCATAAAACCGCCATTCACAATCATCACAACCAAATTCAACAACAAGCCAATGATCAATATTGACATTCCGGGTAAATACCGATTGAACCATGCAAAAATCAGCAGGAGCAGCTGTGAGAATATAATGCTTATTGCAGCCAGCTCATCCGGAATTGTGATGCGATTGTTCCCTAGATAAATAGTGAGGAATTGGGGCAGGAAACCTAAAAAGACAAGCCAGATGTGCTTTAGCGTTGGCGAACGGTAGGGATGTCCACGTAATCTGGAGAATACCAATCCGGTCACCAATCCGGCCCCGAGTCCCAACCATAAAACCATTAGGTAGATATCCCGCCACCATCCATTGGGGCGCCAATGCCGAGGACGAGCAAAGCCAGGGCAATAAGCGTAAGAATTAGTTGCAGGTGCTGGCGGTTGATTTTGGCCCCAGACAGACTCAATTGGAACAGTTTGTTTTTCATTTGAATTTCTCCTTAATCAATTAATTTCTTTGCATAAGAATACTCCCATCTAGGATTCAAAACAGGCTTCAAAAGATTAAAAAAAGATTAAAAAACCAGCTCTTCTAGCTGGCCTTTTATCGCGGGATACACAGATTAACTTATCAAGCGCTTATAAACCGCTTGCATTTCCGGGGAGGGAGGCAGATCGAGCTCTTGGTTCATCATCTCTGCGTACGTTTCGTACAAACGAATCGCGCTGACCCGATCATTTAGTTGCTCGTAGAGCGTTATAGCAAGCAGGTATGCCGTTTCGAAAGTGAGGTCATGGTCAATGGCTTTCTGGTAAAGGGCAAGCGCTTCCAAAACCTGACCGGATTTTTTCAGCAGATCTGCTAGTGTCAGGAGAGCGGAGAGAAATTCTTGATTAATTCGTTCTCTTTCTGGGATTACCCAGGTGGCATAGATATCTTCCAGGAATTGCCCATTCACTAAATTCACGGCTTTGTACAGCAGGTCAATAAGCACCGTTGATTCCTTGGTTAACTTTGCCTGAAATAGGAAACCCTCAAAAGCTTCTACGTCATATTCGTAATCCAAAGTGCGATTAAAGCTATACAGGTCATTTTCGTATAGGATGATTTCACTCCCAACCGCTCTGCGTAAGCGGTAGATCTCGTTCTTGAAACGCATTTTCAACCTGGAAGGTTCTTCGACCTCAGGCCAAAACACTGCTCCGATTTGTTCTTTTGTCAATGGTTGCCCTGTTGTCATGAAATAAAAGAACAGATCCCGCACCGACTGTGTTTGCCAATCGGACATGGTCAATCGCTTTTCCCCAACTCTGACTTGAGCGCGTCCAAATCCTTGGATCATTAATTTCGCACCGGGCACCTCGGTTATGCGCGTCAGACGACGAATACGCCTGCGAATCGTTGGCATCTCCTTATTGAATTGTTCTACTTTGTTCAGGAGGGATTGTAATGCACGCCCAACCTCTGCATCACTTTTTAAATCTTCCAACCAGGTACGGATTTGTCGAACGAATACCAGGATAGGATGTCCAAACTGGCTCCTATCTTTGAGCACGGTCTTTAATTTGTGGATCGCATCATTTTTTTTGTTGTCTTGGTTGTACGCTCCAATGAGCAACAGTTGACTCTTTATATATTCCACATGATGTCCACCAACTTCAAAACGGGACGCAGCGGTTTCCAACGCAATATATGCCTGCTCTATATTTACCTCGTGCAGGAAGAGCTGCCCCCGCAGCAAGTGGTATAAGCCATCTTCATATTGTGAGTTCTGGGACGAGATCATCCTACTTGCTTCATCCAGCAGATGGTTCGCCTGACTAAATTCGGACTGCTGAATAAAAAGTTTTGCTCGAGCCAACATCAAGTAGTTCAACAAAAACTGATCCCCGATTTCCTGAGCAATGTCATATCCTCTTTGGTAATATTGATGAGCCAAGCTAAAATCTTCCACTTCTGCATACACATCGCCCAGGCTGATCAATATCAGCGCTTCTGTACGAATATAGAAACCACTGCGTTGCGCGCAAAGCAGGCCCTCTTCCAATGCTAGAACTGCCTTATCATAGTCTCCTTGGAGATGGTGTAGTACTCCTATATTATTCAAGACATTTGCCTGCCAGGTTAAATTCCCTTTTTGTTTCCAGATTTGTAGGGCTTCATTGTTAAGTCGAATCGTTTCATCTTCCTTCCCAAGCGCGGCATAGACCATGCCTGTTTCCATCATCAGAATCGGCAAATTGTTAGTGTCGCCTATGCGTTTATAAAATTCAAGAGCACGCTCTAATATTTTTGCAGCTTGACGTGAATTCCCCTGACGAAACAAACTGAGACCCTTCTGGCGCAATGCGTTTGCATGTAGGGATTGCATTTGATCACTGGATTCAGTTAGTTGTAGTGCTTCATCCGCGTCGAGAAGTGAAGCCGAGTAGTCTCCGAGAAAGCGATGAACTGTTACACGCCGAACCAGTGTAAGCGCCAGGCCATTCGTATCCTGTGTTTCTCGAAAAGCTGATTCAGCCCGATTAAGTAGTTCTAGACCTTCACTTGAAGAGCCTTGCATATGCAAGATCGCTCCCCGAATGGATAGTATTCCTGGCCTGGTCGATATGATCGATGGAGGCAGATCTTTGAGCCATGTATCCAATGTAAGCAGAGCATGCGAAAATAAGTGCGGTGCCGCACGTTCAATCAGGCCTGCTAAGGCGTCTAAATCGCCTAAGCGTTTTTGGATATGATATGCTTTTTCCCACTCAATATGACGCTCATAAGTCTGCGCCAACTTCCTTAGAATTGGGTTAACTTCTTCAGGATGTTCCTGATACAGATGATCCTGAAGAAAATCACGAAAAAGATGATGGTAACGTACCCAACCGCTCTCAACACCTACAGGCAAAGTGAACAGATTTCTCTGTATAACCGCATCTATCCAACGACGCCAATCCTTTCGTTCAGGATAAAGCTCACCAAATACTTCTTCACATAAGGCCGCGTTGAATTCTTCGAGCAAAGAACTGCGTAGAAGAAAGAAACGGATTTCATCCGGCTGTTGCGTGAGGACCTGCTCTCCAAGGTAATCGAACAGACCCACACCCGCTGCGCGCGCGACCCGAAGCCTGTCCGCCATTCCCTGGGCGATTCCCAGGCTGGAAAGTTGTAACCCGGTAATCCAACCCTCGGTTTCATCGACCAATTCCTGTGCTGTATCATCCGAAATATGCAAATTGTAGTTTTGTGCAAAGAGTGCCTGAATTTCATCGCCACGGAAGGCCAACTCACTTAAATCCAACCCTCCAACCATATCTCTAACAACCATTAGAGGCAGGTCCGGTAGCTGTGTCAGAGTACGTGAAGAGATAATCAGGTGGCAATTTTCGTCTACAAGTTGCAAGAAACGACTTAAAAAGTTCTGAATAACCGGAACTTCATAGATCAAATGATAATCATCTAAAACCAGGACAAAATGCTGAGGAATGTGGACATAAATCTCATTGACAAGTGTAGCTACTAACGGTTCTATGCCTTTATCGATAGAGGTGAGCGCATTGAGCGCTGTTTTGGTTTGGTTGCCGAAACCAACGAAACGTTCCGCGATTGCTTCGATAAAGTATGTTGCAAATCGTTGCGGGTCTCGGTCCAGCGAGTCGAGCGCCAGCCAGCAAAACGGCAGGTCGCTGTGATGGCCCAGGTCGATTAATAGAGATGTTTTTCCATAACCTGCAGGAGCAGAGATCAGGATCAATTTCTTGTCCAGATACTCGAATAACATATCCAACAGGCGCGGCCGTGTCAGGATCTCTTCACGCCGTTTGGGTACTACGACCTTATTGTGGCTGAATGGAATGCCGTTGGAGTGTGTCATTATGTGGTTAATTCTGACATAAAAAGCGCAAAAATTCAAAGCCAATCTTGCACAATGAGCGAGTCGATGACCCGTATCAACCCTGATGAACGACAAAAGTAATAGAACCTGATCGACCCGGATGAGAAAATGCTTACCTGGAAATCAACCATTTCCCCTACAACAGTACAGGTTGTATTGATTATTTCCGACCAGGCAAATACCCCTGTGCCATGGGAAAGCTTATTTCAAGAAAAGGGCTTCACAACAGTGCTTGAAACGTATGAAAACGCCCTCAAGACCTGTCGTGTTGTCGACCCGGCCCTCATCGTGATAGATACGCTCCTTCCCCATGCAAAGCGACTCGAGTTTTGCGCCAAACTACGCGCTGTCACTTCTGGCACAATTCTACTCCTCGTGCCGGATTATGACAGTAGTCAAATGATGGATATTTACAACATTGGCGTAGATGAGTGCTTGCTTAAGCCCGTAAGCCCAGCCTTTCTGGTGGTTAAGGCCATCTCGTGGTTCCTGCGGAGGCGCTGGCTCGAGTATGATTCGAGTCTGCCACAGGTGATCAACGGCATGTAAAAAACCTCCCGTAGCATGCGCGGGAGGTTTTTTATCCTTTCTAGCATTACAGCGCAAGGTTGCATTACTGATACACATTCATAACCAGGAATAACCGAAAAAATGGTTGTGCGTGGGGGCGCACGCTCCCACGCACAACCATTTTTTCGGGATTTTCTTGGAACTTTGCGCTGTAATACTAGGGAACACCATGCAGTGCAATTCGTCCGGCCAGTAAATCTGCGAGAACTCGCTCGGCATCGGCCTGTTTTGCCGGGCTGAGTAGATTCGGGTCCACATTTGCTAACCTAAGCGGGGATTGTACTGCCTGCCCACCTTGACCAGCAATCAGACTTGGCCAGGCGACCTGGATGGCACCGATCGTATCCGGGCTCAGGCTGGCTGCCCAGTAGAGCGGTGGACTACCCTGAAGCGCACCACCCACCTGTACTGCCCCAGAGGAACCAACATAAGCCAGTAATTCGGGAGTCGCAATATCGGGATATACATAAATAAAATCCACTTCGCGCTGCTGGATAAGATAAACGGCATAACCACCATAGTTTGCAGGCGGTTCTGTCGCCGGGATCGGGATGGATTGGGGAAAATCGTATGGCAGATAATAGTATGGACGGCAAATACCGCAGAAATAAGTCTTCCCATTTTTATAAGCGTCCAGGGCGCTGAGCGCCTCCGCGTTTCCGTCGGGGTAGATCATACCGATACGATAATCGTCCGTGATCATGGCGCCGATGTAACCGGCCATGAATGCGATAACGTCTGTCTGAACGTTGTTTGCCAGCACACTGATGTTTCCACCGGCTGTCAGGCCGGGAATGTTGATGGCGAGGAATTGCGTCTGCGGCGCAGCCGCCGCCAGGGCGGCAATCCCGGGACCAGGATCGGGCGGCAGGGCAATCACCACACGCAGAGCAGGCTCGAGGTCCAGTTCGCTGAGCGTGTTGCGCACCTGAAAGCGGAATCCGGCCTGCTGCGCCAGTTCATACACAGTTGACTGGTACTGTTCATACAAGGCCGGGTCCAAATCCGCTGGCATAACCAGAATGGCCAGCGGGGTAGATGGTGTCGCCGTGAACGTCGCCGTTGGGATAGGCGTGTCCGTGGGGATCGACGTTGGTGTGGCCTCCGGCGTACTCCTGCCACATGCGACCAGGATGGTGATTAAGATCAGGGTCAGAAGGGATAAAGTGAGGGTTCGTTGCACGGGTAGCTCCAAAAGGAAATATGGCCGATTATAACGCGAACAGGAGCACAGCCTGGCTATGCTCCTGTAATCATCACCGAGAGAATTCGAAGGTTTATTTTGCCAAGATCTTGATTTTCTTGGGCCGCGCCGATTCAGCTTTGGGCAGGCGCAGGGTCAACACACCGTCGGTAATCTTGGCTTCCACTTTGTCGGCGTCGATCTCGGTCGGCATACGCAGCACGCGGCGGAAAGAGCCAAGGGGTAATTCGCGCAGCAGATAGTCTTCCTCGTTGGCCCGGTATTCACCCTCGATGCGAACGACATCCTCGAGAACCTGGATATTCAGGTCATCAGCTTTCAGGCCGGGGACCAGAGCGCTCAGTACGAAGGTATCTTCCTCGTCACGGACGTTTACGTTCAAGAAGTGCTCGCGGCTGGAACCGCCATTCAGGGCAGCCGCGCGGCGGATCATGCGACGATACGGGTAAGGTTGGATGTAGAAGGTCATTGGTTCGTTCTCCTTTTGATTGGTGATTGAATTTCCCCTATCTTATCCAGAGAACGTAAGAAAATCGAAGATAAAAGGTTGATTTTTTATAAGAGCCTTTATAGTAAATTGTAAACATTTTTCCACAAGTCGCGGGTTAGCCCGGCGCCTGATGCGCAAAATTTTTCCCCGTCCCAGACGCTTTTGCCTCGTTTTTACGGGTTTACGAGGTCAAGCTGGAATTGGTGAACATGCTGATATTGCTGGTCCATGACAACATTGACCACACCACTGCTCATCTGGTAAACGACTGACCATTGTGTATTGTCTTGAGCAACCGCCGCCAGTAATTGCATGGCAGCCAGCGCATCGATCTGACCGTCGGTTTCGGCCAGGTATGTGGCAATTTTATCGTATCGCCAACAACCACCTTCGGCTGGGTCAGCGACTGAGGAACGCAGGAAGTTAGTGGCCAAATGCCAGGGTTCCTGGTTCTCAAGAACCTGCATTTCCCCACGGTAATATTCCACCAGTACCGACTTTCCAGCCGCATCCGCTATGAGATAGTGTAGGGGAGGCCCGCCAGCAAAGTCAATGTTGTAGGCCTCCATAAGGTCAACCGCCTCGTCTACCGTACGGGCGTGATCGAGCATCTGGCGAATGATACCCAGCGATCCAATTGTCTCTTTCTTTGCATCGGGTTGCATATTACCGGGTAGAACAGCCGCCATGCCAACGGCTAGCCCGTATTCATTCATACCATCGAAGGGGAGATCGGGTGCGTCAAGCAGATTTGTCCGTTCCTCGATTGGCGAATCGGCAATATTCCTGGCCGTTGCGTCGCTAAAACCCAGGTATGCAATATCCACCATCGAGACCGAGGCGTAGCCATCGGGTGGATCGGTGAAAAGCAGCAAGGCCGGGCTGAATTGCCAGTCGAAATTGCGACCATAGAGAAGATGATCTTTATCGAGCAGCACAGTGAACAGGGAACAGGCCCAGGCTGGAAAGGAAGCAGGCGTAGTAACCGGTTGCGCGAGCAGCGCAGCCCCTGTACGCGAACGGTACACCCCGATATAGGTCATTGTGTAGAGTGGGTAAT
>DAOTXM010000343.1:0-7130 GCA_034435215.1 Anaerolineales bacterium | reverse complement strand
CCCCCCCCCCCCCCCCCCACAACCATTTTTTCGGTTATCTTTGGCAGTAAATGCGCATCAGCAATGCAACCTTGCGCTGTAATACTATTCCGACCTATGCAAAAAAGTTTGCCGCCATTCTAAAGGCAGGCGAAATAGTACCTTTCATTTTACTTATACTTTACTGCTTTGAGTTTATATTGAATTACTCGGTAAACGTGATACCGCCAAATAGTTGAACCTTTATGAACCGTAAGCTTTTTTTTCTCATATTGCAGATCATTGTTGCAGGAGCATTCCTAATTGGCCTGTTGCTAGCCTGGGCTGCGTTCCAACCCTTTGAAACCCTGGCTTCATTGCTCAACCATCTTGCCTCCGATGGCAAGCTTGAGGCATTTAATATCTCCTTCTACCAGGTGGCAAAAACACCTCTTGCTGTGACGGGTACAGGCCTCGTTATCCTCGCCGGATTGATCTTATTCCGCTGGGATGAAACCAAACACTGGCTTGAAAAATTTCCTGCGCGAGCCGGTACTTTTTTCGACCAGCTTCGTTGGGATACGCACAGATTTCTCGCGGATGCCAGGAATGCAATCAAGGATCTGGGTCAGGGTGGGATCATATTTTTAGTCAGCCTGATGCTGATTGCGCTTGTGATGAGACTGGGCAAGCTGGACCTTCCGTTGACTCACGATGAAGCATACACCTACAATGCTTTTGCTTCCCGGTCGATTTGGCATATCGTATCGGATTACCACTTGCCCAACAATCATGTTTTCTTGAGCATCATCATTCATGTGACAACCCGCCTGCTCGGGGACCACGTGTGGGCCATCCGGCTGCCGACTATCCTGGCAGGTGTTCTGATGGTACCGGCGGCCTATTGGTTCGCAAAAAGACTGTACAGCATTGAAACCGCTTTTCTGAGTGCGACACTGGTTGCTGTATTCCCGGTCCTTATAAAATATGCTGTCTATGCCCGCGGTTATACAATCGTGTGTTTGATCACCTTGCTGTTCTTGTCCCTGGGGGATTATGTCAGGGTAAAAAAGAACCGCTTTGCCTGGTTGTTGATCGCGATTTTCTCCGCGCTGGGTCTTTTCACCGTTCCCATTATGCTCTTCGCATTCGGCGGGCTGTATATCTGGTTACTGGTCTCTTGGATCATCGGTGATGCCCATTCCTACGAGTCCAGATTGGATTTTCTTATATACTGGGTTGCAAGTGGTCTCAGCGCCGCTTTCGTGACCATTGTGCTTTACCTCCCCATTATCCTGAACAACTCTGATCGCTTTTTCGGGAATGGGTTTATTGCTCCCCTGGAATGGAGCATTTTTCCGGAAACTCTTGGGGTCAGACTGCGGAATACCTGGGTGGAATGGACGGAATCTGTTCCGATTTGGATCGTCGTGTTGGCAGTATTCGGGTTTTGCATTACGTTTGTTTTTCACAAGAAGTCTTCGAAGCATAAATTTCCCTTGCAATTTGCTTTTGCCATTTGGATCACGATTCTACTGTTGGCAAGAAGACCGGACATGTTGCCTCGTTTTTGGCTGTTCCTGGCTGTACCGGTATTGACTTGGTCGGTGGCCGGGATCGTGGAACTCCTGCGCATGGTACCAGTAAGGGTTTTGAAAAATTGGAATCTGGCGCAAGCCTCTATCGGCCTCGTTTTGGTGCTTGTTGTTGTACAAGGGCTGCTTGTGGTGCCCACTATCCCATCTACGTGGGGGAGCATAGATGGAATGGCCAAGGTCACGATGTATTTGAAAGATACCATCCGGGAAGGCGATCTGGTTACAGCTACCTCCGCACGCCTGCCTGCCTTGCGCTATTACTTTAACTATTATGGCATCCCCAAGGGCTACATCCGACAGACAGGCCAGTTCCAGCGCGCTTTCATCATCGTCGATGGCAAAAAAGTCGAAACGCTTGCCACCATCGCGCCGCGACTCGGTTTCGATATCCCTGCCGTTGATATGGACACTGTAAAAATGGTATATCAACAGGGAGAATTTACGATCTACGAGTGTTATCCTGCCCCATGATTCCTCATCCGTGTTTGGTCTCGGTGATCACCCCGTCTTTCAATCAGGCCAGGTACCTTGAGGATACGATCCAGTCCGTGTTAGGCCAGGATTATCCGCAATTGGAGTACATGGTCGTGGATGGCGCTTCCACTGATGGGAGCGTGGACATCATTCGCAAATACGCCGACCGATTGACCTGGTGGGTCAGTGAAAAGGACAGCGGCCAAGCGGAAGCCATCAACAAGGGGTTTTCCCGCGCCAGGGGGGAAATCGTCGCCTGGCTCAACTCGGATGATATCTATCTGTCCGGTGCGGTTTCAGCAGCGGTCAGGGCATTTGCGGAGAATCCGGATGCCGTATTGATCTATGGGAACGTGCTGGCAGTCGATGAGCATGGTGAAACCCTGAACATTCTACGCTACGATCAATTGGATTTGGAAGAATTGCTATGTTTCCAGATCATCGGACAACCTGCCGTTTTCTTCCGCCGCGAGGCGTTGGAAAAAGCGGGGTATTTGGATCCCAACTATCATTTCCTGCTCGACCACCATCTCTGGTTGCGTGTAGCTTTACAAGGGCGTATCCTTCATGTGGACGAAACCTGGGCTGCAGCGCGTTATCATGCGGAAGCCAAGAATCGCGCTCGGGCTGCTGAGTTTGGCCGGGAAGCCTTCCGCATCCTGGACTGGTCGCAGCGGACTCAACCGGAGCTTGCCTCCATTTTGATGAAAGTCGGACGTCGTGCTCGGGCCTCTGCCCACCGTGTGGACGCGCGCTACCTGCTCGACGGCGGCCAGCCATGGCCGGCGCTCGAGGCCTGGATGCACGCCCTGTGCATCCACCCGCCGACGGCGCTGGCGCGTTTGAATATCCTGGTATCCGCATTCTTGCAGCTTGGCGGGCTAGGCAGGTTGCGCGAAGCCTATTTACAGCGTCGACAAGCCGGGTTAAAACAGCGCTAACCCCCAAATCAGCAGACTTACGATACAATATTTTTCCAATGGAACCGAAGTCGTTCTTTGCATCCTCGCGTCTCTTCCTTGCGGTAACTTTGTTTCTCATGTTTGGTATCGCCCTGGCCATCCGTGTTTACGATATCACCGATCTACCGCTTGATTTCCATCCCACACGGCAGTTGTTTTCAGCGGTCAAGGCGCGCGGTATGTACTATGAGACGTTGCCCGATATCCCGGAATGGCATCGTGAGTTTGCCATCCAACAATGGAAGACCAAGGTGACCATCGAGCCGGAAATCATGGAACGGCTGGCAGTTTTCTTTTATAGATATACTGGCGAGCAATTATGGATTCCGCGTTTGCTTTCGGCTGTTTTCTGGTTGGTTGGCGGGATTTTCATCTATCTGCTGGCGCGTGACATGTTTTCTGTCGATGGCGCGGTATTGCCGTTGGCATTCTATCTTTTCGTCCCGTATGGAATTTTCGCCAGCCGCAGCTTCCAGCCTGACCCGCTGATGGTTGCGTTGATCGTTGCCTTTTGGTGGCTGATCTATCGCTGGGCTGTATTCCCTCTCCCCCAGGGAGCCCCCTTCGGGGATGATAAGGGGTCAGGAGTAAGGGCTAGGTGGAAATGGGCCATCCTCGCTGGTCTGATCGGTGGGTTGGCCATCTTCGTCAAGTTCGTGGCTGCGTTCTTTGTGATCGGCGGTGCGCTGGGTATCTTGCTGGGACGTTTCAAGCTGCGCGAACTGGTCCGCAGCCCGCAGGTGTGGACGTTGGGTGTGTTGGGCATCCTGCCGGGCCTCGGTTGGATCGTGTACGGCAAGATTGTTCTTGGGACATTCGGCGGCGATATGAGCGGGCGCTTCATCCCATCGCTGTTGGCCAGTCCGGTGTTTTATCTTCAGTGGCAGGCCAAGGCTGCTGTCGTGGCGGGCGACATTGGCATCATGCTGGGGTTGATGGGTCTCTTTCTTGTCCGGGAGCGGGATGCGCGGGTTTTTCTGCTTGGCACTTGGGGTGCCTACCTGGCTTTTGGCCTATACTTCAATTATCACATTTCCACCCATGATTATTACAGCCTGCCGCTCGTTGCAATCGTAGCAGTCTCGCTGGCTTCGTTTGGGGAGCGGCTGTTTGCTCACCTAAGGGAAGCAGGTCCGGGTTGGGTCCGAGGCGTGATTTCCATCCTTTTGTTGTATGGTGTTTTTTCGGTCGTGTGGGATGTCCGCAACGAGATGAAATCCGTGGATTATCGCCCACAGACAGCCTATTGGGTCGAAATCCGGGAAGCACTGGGGTCGCAACCTTCGGTCATTGCGTTGACGGAAGATTACGGCCTGCGTATGGCCTACTGGGGTTGGTTGAACGCGGCGCTCTGGCCCTCGTCGGGTGACCTGTACCAGGCGGATGTGCGCGGCAACCAGCGCGATATTGAAACATTGTTTACAGAAGCAGCGGTCCAGAAATCTTTTTTCCTGGTGACCGATCTGGAAGACTTTGCCAAACAACCGGATTTGCAGGCATTGCTGGCGGATTACCCCGTGCTTGTCCGGGAGGATGGCTACATCATTTATGATTTACAACATCCACTGGGGTCGCAGCCGTGAACACCCAGGCTCCCATTTTGGTGACGGGCGCGCATCGTACAGGCACCACCTGGGTCGGCAAGATGCTGGCGGCCAGCTCGCAAGTGGCTTACGTCAGCGAGCCGCTCAACGTCTGGCACCGCCCTGGTGTGATGCGCGCGCCCGTGACGAGGTGGTACACGTTTGTCTGCGAGGAGAATGAAACGCAGTATTTGCCCGCTTTCCGGGAGATGCTGGGCTTTCACTATGGGCTATGGCTTGAGCTGCGCTCGTTGCGCTCCCGTAAGGATTTCCTGCGCATGGGGCGCGATGTCTCGATCTTCCTGCGCGGGCGCCTCCTGCGCCAGCGTCCGCTCATCAAGGACCCGTTTGCCGTCTTCTCCGCGCCCTGGTTTGCCGACCGCCTGGGTTGTCACGTGGTGATCACGGTACGGCATCCGGCGGCTTTTGCCAGCAGCCTCAAACGCTTGAACTGGCCGTTCGACTTTCACGATTTACTGGAACAGCCATTGCTGATGCAGAGATGGCTGGACGTGGATCGCGCCGAGATGGAATCCATACAGAAAGATGACATCGTTGGACAGGCTGCATTGCTCTGGCGGATGGTCTACCGCATCGTTGCCCGGATGATGAAATTGCACCCGTCTTTCATCGTGGTCCGCCACGAAGACCTTTCTCTGGACCCTGTTTCCAGCTTTCGAGATTTGTACGCCGCGCTCGACCTGGATTTCACGCCGAAGGTCGAACGAACGATCTTGAGCGCCAGCAGCTCCGAAAATCCGGTGGAGTTATCGAAAAAAAAGGCCCATGCAGTGAAGCTGGACAGCCGTGCGAACCTGGACAACTGGAAGAGACGCCTGAATGAGGCCGAGATCATGCGTATCCATAAAATGACGGGAAAAACCGCGAAACTATTCTATTCTGATGAGGAATGGTAGCAAAAATGAGTGAGGAGCTACGATCTTCTTTCTTTGGTAAGCCCTTGTTGGCAAATTTGATTGTCGTCCTGCTTTTCCTGCTTGGGCTCGGCATTCGTATGCTGGATCTGACCGACCTACCCTTGGATTTCAATCCCACCCGACAGCTCTTCTCGGCGATCAAAGCGCGCGGCATGTATTACCAATTTGCCAGTGATGTGCCAGAGTGGCAACGACAGATGGCCATCGAGCAGTGGAATGCCAAAGCAGACGTAGAACCGCCAGTGATCGAAACGTTTGTTGCCGGGTTGTACCTTTTGTTTGGGGAGCATCTGTGGTTTGGACGGATCGTCGCGTCCCTGTTCTGGTTCCTCGGCGGCCTGGCTCTGTTCGGACTTGCTCGCCGCATCGCGTCTGTAGACGGTGCAATCGTTGCCGTGGCATATTTTCTGTTTCTTGAATTTGGGGTAATTGCCAGCCGTTCCTTCCAGCCTGACCCGTTGATGGTGGGGTTGATTTTGGCTGGTTTATGGGCTTTCGCGCGTTGGGACGAGGAACGAACCTGGAAATGGACGATCATTGCCGGGCTGTTGAGCGGCGTAGCGATCTTCGTCAAGAATGTCGCGCTGTTCCCTTTGTTGGGCGCATTTGCACTGGTCATCCTGTCGACGCGCGGGTGGAAGCGAGCCCTCAGAGATCCACAAGTGTGGGCGCTGGCGATTATTACGGCGTTTCCAACGCTGGTCTACATGATTGATGGTTTATATCTCTCGAAAGAGCTGGATACGGCGATGGGACTGCGTTTCTTCCCCAACCTTTGGGTTGACCCGGCTTTTTATGTTCGCTGGAAGAACATCGTTGGGAATACGCTCGGCTTTGGCGCCTTTTTGCTGGCCCTGCTCGGAATTTTCCTGGCGAAACCGGGCAGGGATCGTGCCTTGTTGTCAGGAACTCTTTTAGGGTATCTGATCTATGGTTATGCCTTACCCTATCACATCAGCACACATAATTATTACCAGTTGCCGTTGATCGTTTTTATCTCCCTGTCGCTTGCGGTTGTCGGGAAAACACTGTTCCAGATATTGGCTGAGACCAACGGTCCATCCGCGTTTGCCCGTGCAGCTATCGCGGGAATTCTTTTATTTGGTATCGGTTCGGCCATGTGGAACGTACGGGTAGAGCTTGTCAAGGACGACTTCCGGGACGAACCGCAATTCTGGGCGCAGTTGGGAGACAAGCTGGGACATACGACCGCCGTGCTCGGCCTCACCCAGGATTATGGCAACCGCCTGGCTTACTGGGGCTGGCAACGCTTGGATGAGTGGCCTACCACAGGGGACCAGAACCTGCGCGAACTGGCCGGAAAAGCCAGGTCCTTCGAGGCGATATTCAACGAACGCATTGCTGGAAAACAATATTTTGTGGTAACGAACTTCAAACAGTTCGATGGCCAGCCGGAACTGAAGGATAAATTGTTCAAAACCTACCCGGTCCTGGAGCAAAGCCAGGATTACATCATCTTCGATTTGCAACATCAAATTGTGCAACAATAACCATGTCGGATCATGATTTGCCGCTTGTCTCGATAGTTACACCCTCCTTCAACCAGGCGCCTTATCTGGAGGAGACCATCCGCTCTGTGCTGGGGCAGGACTATCC
>DAOTXM010000342.1:0-1965 GCA_034435215.1 Anaerolineales bacterium | reverse complement strand
CCCTGGACGAATTTCGCCTCATGTACGCCACCACAGAGACCGTGGAACGCCCGGTCGAGGTCGGCGATTACCTTTTGGTGGATGTCAAAGGGAAACGCGCCAAACCCAAAGAGGAGGAAGACCGCGCGGCAGCCCTCTCCCGCAATGGATATGCGCTGGTCGTGCGCGAGGAAGCCAAGGAGGAAGAGTGGCCTTATCCCGGTTTCTCGAAAACATTGATCGGTATGAGCCCCGGCGAGAGCAAAACCATCAAGCACAAGTACCCTAAAGACGACTCTGATGAATCCTTGCGGGGCGAAACAGTCGACTTCGAAGTGACCGTCAAAACTGTGCGCAGCATGAGCCTGCCCGAGCTGGACGACGAATTTGCCAAGATGACAGGTCAATATGAGACGCTGGAAGAATTGAAGGAAGTGTTCCAGAAGGACCTGGAAACCCGCTCCAAGACTGAATACGATGATCAGTACTACCTCGACCTGGTCGACAAGATCAAGGCCGGCGCGACCATCAAGTATCCACCACAGGTAGTGGAACATGAGGCCGAGCATGTGCTCGATGATTTACGCCAACGCCTGTCGCGCCAGGGCCTCGAGCTGGAAACATACTTCAAGATGCGCCAGACCACGCAAGAACAGTTTATGGAGGAGGAAGCCAGACCGATCGCGATCAAGCGCCTGGAACGCTCGCTCATCCTGGACCAGTTGGCCCAGGAAGAGAAAATCGAAGTGGACGAAAGCTCCCTGCAAAACGAGTTCGGGCAGACGCTGTCTGCCTTGCAGTACCAGGGCTTGAATCTGGGACAGGTGCGTGGCGGCAAGCGCGGCCAACAACAGGTAGCAGAAGCCATTGCCATGGAATCGGCCAGCCGCCTGATCACCCGCCGCACGCTGGAACGTATCAAGGCAATTGCAACGGGAGAATACAAACCGGAGGAACCCGAGGCAGAAGAGAAACCCAAAAAGACCTCAGCAGGCAAAGGGAGCGGGAAGGGCGCGAAGGTACAGGCCGAAGGCACGACAAAAGTCAAAAAGGCGGCCTCCGCCAAATCGACGGGAACCCGGTCCAAGTCTGTGAGCAAGCAGCCCACCCAGGAGACCGAAACAAAATAATCGTATCGGGGCGACACCAAGTGCCGCCCCGATACATTTCATCGGCAAAATTAATATAATTCCAACAGTCTTCGAGTATGATTGTCGCAAGAT
Source organism: Anaerolineales bacterium (assembly GCA_034435215.1). GTDB lineage: Bacteria > Chloroflexota > Anaerolineae > Anaerolineales > Villigracilaceae > JAABUE01. The sequence goes on along the minus strand of DAOTXM010000342.1, from coordinate 763 downwards.
CAAGGAGAAACTATGGTACCTGACTTCAAAAACATCACCCCTTATGTGATCGAATCGTCGAACTATGGCGAACGGGCCTACGACGTTTTCACCCGGCTGCTCAAAGAGCGGATTGTCTTCGTTGGCACCCCGATCGATGACCAGGTCGCCAACGTCATCGTCGCCCAGTTATTATTCTTGAACCACGAAGACCCGGAAAAAGAAATCCAGATGTACATCAATTCGCCGGGCGGCGTCATCTACGCCGGGCTGGCGATCTACGATACGATGCAAATGATCTCGAATCCGATCAGCACCGTAGCCGTGGGCGTGACCGCTTCGTTCGGGACGGTCCTGCTGACCGCCGGGACGAAAGGCCGCCGGTATGCGCTACCGAACGCCACCATCCACCTGCACCAGCCGCTGGGCGGTGCGCAGGGTCAAGCCACGGACATCGAGATCCAGGCCAAGCAGATTTTGCGCCTGAAAGCCCTGTTGACCGGCATCCTGGCCAAGCACACCGGCAAGTCGGAGGAAGAAATCGAACGCGATTCCGACCGCGATTTCTACCTGGACGCCCAGGGTGCTGTCGAGTATGGCGTGGTCGATCAGGTATTGGGTGTGCCAGAAAAGGAAAAGGCATAAGTTTTATGGCTCTCCCGTAATTAACGGGAAAAGTGAGTAAATGTGCTACCATCGGGAAAAACGAAGGTGCGCCCGATGAACAACAATGAGTTTGTGAACAAACTACTGAACCTGGATAAAGTTCAGGTCACACATACAG
>DAOTXM010000341.1:0-7979 GCA_034435215.1 Anaerolineales bacterium | reverse complement strand
GCGGGCGGGACGCCAGTGTGAGTGTAGATGATGAGATTCCCTGTCAAGATGTAATCGAGCACAGCCAGGTGCCCAGCAAATGTGAGTTCGAAACGATGGGCTTCCTGATTATGAAATACTGAAACAGGATCGTTTTTCACAGGTTTATCTTCATCCCGACATGTGATTGCGTGAATCCCAGCTTTTCATAGAACCGGTGCGCATCTGCCCGGGACCTGTGGCTGGTCAACTGCATCAGGTGACAGCCGCGCTGACGGGCGCGTTCGAGCGCCCATTTCATCATGCCCGTGCCGATGCCCTGGCCACGTAACTGCTGAGCAACGCGCACGGACTCGACTTGTGCCCGCGTCCCGCCCTGGTAGCTCAGGGACGGCAGGTACATCAGTTGCAAGGTTCCGATCACTTCCCCTTCCAATTCTGCTACGATAAGTTCCTGGTTTGGGCTTGTCTGAATCTTTTCGAAGGCTGTGTAATATGCCTGCGGCAGCGGTGTTTCGAATCGTTCGCGTTGCGCGCCTAGCTCGTCTTCTGCCAGCAAACGGACGATGGCAGGGACATCGTTTCGTGTGGCAATTCGATAGCGCACTCCGAGCGGATCGGGCATTGTATTTATCTCATTCTTCTAATTGATAAAAGCACAATCCTGCTGTACCCGGTCCGGTATGAACGGCCAGCGCTGGGGAGAGCTCGGCAAAGAAGGATTCAACGACATCGACTTTTCCCTCGACCAGTTGCTTGATCTTCTCTACTTCTTCCAGTGCTCCGGCGTGTACATAAGCTACCTTGGCCTTGCCATTCCCAATCGCTTCACCAACCATGTCTGCCATGGCGCTGTAGGCCTGTAAGCGGCTACGCGCCTGGCCGAGGGCTACGATCACACCGTCCTTCATGCCGATTAGTGGTTTGATGTTGAGCAGCGTGCCCACCAGCCGCTTGGCCATGCCGATGCGTCCGCCCATGTAGAGATATTTCAATGTGTCGGCGGTCTGGATCATATGGGTGATGGGCAGCATCTTTTTAACGGTGGCAAACACGTTGTCCAGGGAAAGATCCGCAAGGGCCGCGCGGGCGGCCTCGATGGCGATCCAACCCTGGCAGAGGGAAACGTTTTGCGTATCCACGACTTCGATCCGCACATCCGGCCTCTCATCCTGCAACATGGATTGGGCTACGGTCGCAGCCTGATACGCGCCGCTGCCTTTGGAGGTCATATGGATGCTGAGAATCGAGCGGACGCCTCTTGCGATCAGTGACCGGTACATTTCCAAATAATCGCCGGGACCGGGGCTGGCTGTGGTGGGCAGGGAAGTAGCAGTCGGCAGCCAGCGCAGGAATTCGTCCCGCTGGATTGTGACCAGATCGCGCAGGACTTCCTTACCGCGGTGGATATAATATGCGACCACGTGAATATTCAGTTCTTTGAGCATGGGTTCGGGGATACTGGCGGTGCTATCGGTGACAATGGCTACTTCTGGCATTGGGTCTCCTCTCACGAACGATGGCTCTATTGTACTCTTTCTTTCACCGTCGGCGCGCGCTACAATGGACATTGACCCGCACTCTGTTTCCTTTTACAATACCTTTATGTTACTTTCAGAGGTTGAATTCATCAGCGTATCCCCATTTTCCGGGGGATTCTTTCGCCCTGATCATGACCCTCCGTGTTCATTTTAGAACCCTCTGCCCAAATTTTAGAATCCCCTTTTTATTCCAATTCGGAGAAAAAATCATGCCCAGCCCAATTATTTCCAAACGAGCTCCTGTTTATGCCGACGTTCCTGATGAAAAATGGAACGATTGGCGTTGGCAGTTAAGCCATCGTTTGAATACTGCTGAAGAAATCGAGCAAGTCATTTCGTTGACCGATAGCGAGCGCAAAGCGCTCCAGACCAGCGGCTTGTTTCGCGTGGATATCACACCTTACTTTATCTCGTTGATTGACCCGAATGACCCGAACGACCCTGTCCGCTTGCAGATCATCCCGCGTGCCGAGGAGATGCAGGCCTTCACTGCCATGATGGAAGATTCACTGGCGGAGGACCGCCACTCCCCCGTCCCGGGCCTGGTGCACCGCTACCCGGACCGGGTATTGATGCTGGTCACGACCCAGTGCGCCTCGTATTGCCGGTATTGCACCCGTTCCCGCATCGTGGGCGATCCCGGCCAGACGTTCAAGCGCGAAGAATTCGAGATGCAAATCGAATATCTCCAACGCACGCCGCAGGTGCGCGATGTGTTGCTCTCCGGCGGCGACCCGCTGGTGCTGGCTCCCAAGATCCTGGAAGAGCTGCTTACCCGCCTGCGGGAAATCCCGCATATCGAGATCATCCGCATCGGCTCGCGCGTACCGGTTTTCATGCCGATGCGCGTTACCCAGGAACTTTGTGATATGCTGCAAAGATTCCACCCGTTGTGGCTAAACATCCACATCAACCACCCCAACGAGATCAGCCAGGAATTGGCCGAGGCCTGCGACCGCCTGACCCGCGCCGGCATCCCGCTGGGGAACCAGTCGGTCTTGCTGGCGGGTGTGAACGACTGTGTCCACCTCCAGCGCGAACTGGTACAGAAGATGACGCGCATCCGCGTGCGCCCGTACTATCTGTATCAATGTGACCTGGTGGAAGGCGCCGGTCATTTCCGCACACCGGTTGCCAAGGGCATCGAGATCATCGAAGGCCTGCGTGGTCATACCTCAGGTTATGCTGTCCCACAATATATTGTGGATGCCCCCGGCGGGGGCGGTAAGATCCCGGTCATGCCCAATTACCAGATCAGCGCCTCCGACCACAAGATCATCCTGCGTAACTATGAAGGGTATATCACGACCTACGAGGAACCGACTGAATACACGGCGCATGACCCGGCCACTTGCGCTTACTGTCAGAACAAGCGCCCCGAACCGGGTCAAACCGGCATCACGGGCTTGCTCGACGGTGAAGATATGTTCATCAAACCTGAAGGCTTCGACCTGACCCACGACCGGAACGGTATCCAGCATCGTTTGAAGGACGAGAGAAAATGGAAACCTTTGGGGATTGGGGCAGGGACGAAGGAAAATACGGAAGGATAGTTCATTCCGAACCAAAGGAGAAACGAATGAAACGTTTGTCAATTCCGCTACGACTGGCAGCCGCGTTGCTGACCATTGTATTGCTGGCAGCCTGCGCGCCTGGCGGAGAACCGACACCCAGTCCTGAAGAGATCGAAGCACAGGTCGCCACTTCGGTCGCAATGACGGTCGAAGCGCAGGGACAGATCGCTACTTTCGTAGCCCAGACCGTTGCCGCGCAGGAAGCCGAGACCGCGGCCGCCCTGCCTACGGCGACATTGTCCCCGACACCGGTACCAACCTTGACCCCGGTGCTGGCTACCGCGACCCCATTCACGGTTTCTGGGGGGGGCGGTGGTGGCGGAGGCGGAGGAGGGGGTACGAATACATATGCCTACTCCTGTGACATCATTCGCCAGAGGCCGATCGATGATACGGAATATCGGCGTGCGCATACCTTTGATGTCACCTTTGCGATCCTTAACACCGGCACCGCAACATGGGAAGCCGGCAAAGATCTGGTCTTGTTGGGAAATCCCGGCGGCGCACTCATCAATCCTCCCGGCACGATCGAACTCCCGGAAATGAAACCCGGGGATATCTTCACTGTTGGCCCGTTTGAAGCGCAAGCCCCGGATGCCCCGGGACGCTATGTGATCGATTTCAAACTCGAAGGAGGTTTTTGTTACCCGTACGTATCCTTCTACGTTGTTCGCTAGGGATGTTCGTAGTATAGCGAGGAGGTGTGATGAACAGGCGTATCGTTCGCCGTGTCACCTTATGGCTGATCTTGGGTTTGGTCATCTTAGGTTGTGGGGCACCAGCGCTTGTCACTCCACCTCCTCCTGTCCCTGCGCCCGGCTCGGTTGAGACCATTATCGTACGAACAGCTGGGGCGGCGCAAACGCAGACAGCGATCGTGCGGCCTCCCACCAGCACGCCGAGCTTTACGCCTTCCCCAAGCAAAACTCCCACGATTACCCCGACGCCAACAGCCACCGTTCTATTCCTGATCGCGACCAATACCAGCCTGCCGGAAGGATTGCTGGCTGATGATCTGGAAGATGGGAATGGGGACAATGGCGGACATGATGGTTATGTAAAACCCACCGCGACCCCCTCGGAATGGGCCTGCCGTGTTCTATACAAGAACCTGCCCAGGGGCGCGGTTGTCCCCGCGGGTTCCAGTTATAAAGTGACATGGACTGTGCAAAATACAGGCACGAAGACCTGGCCCAAAAAAGGCGTGGATGTCGTCTATCAATCCGGGGCGCGGCTCAATCTCGGCAAGCCTTATTATGATATTCCCACAGGGGTTGGACCGGGAGGTACGGTTACCATCTCAGTGACGATGGAAATCCCGAAACGGCCAAAAGAATACTCGACCAGATGGTCTCTCATGGTTGGTAGAACACAGTTTTGTTCTGTACAATTTGTTTTCGAATCCAGATAAGGTCCTTGGTGGATGATCATGACCACATCTTCCTTAAAAAAACTCGCCTTCTTGCTTGTAACGCTGTTATTCCTTCTGGCCTGCGCGCTGCCTGAACTTCCGTTGCCGGTTGCCTCGAATCCAACCGTTGACCCTGGCGCGATACAGACAATCGTGGTCGCAACGGCCGGCGCCGCGCAGACTCAGACAGCCTTGGTGCTTCCCTCTCCTACCAACACATCGACATCGACACCTGTGCCAACCTTAACCCCAACGGAAACGCCGACAGCTACGGCAACCATCATTTTCTCGACCGCAACCAAACCCCCGACTGCCACCCCGCCGTTCGTAACGAAACCTGCTGGCTCGAATTGCGAATTGGTCGCCCAATCGCCTTCCAATGACGCAGTGTACGGAACCAGGGAGAGATTCAATGTAGAATGGACCTTAAAGAATACAGGGAGTAATAGCTGGCTAAGCAGCAACCTTGATTTCTTCTATTCGAGCGGCAGGGATATGCATAACCGCGATCTTTACGATCTTCCCAACAATGTGGGCGCGGGCGGGCAGGTGACGTTTGTCGTCGAAATGAGAGCCCCGGCAGACGCCGGAACGTATACCACGAACTGGACTCTGGGGTCGAAAAAGAGTCCGTTGTGTGAAGTTTCCATCAGAATTATCGTACGATAAGACCGAGAATATCCCCATAGAAAAAGGACTGCCCTGTCATGGACAGTCCTTTTTTTCACGCGACCATGGTTTGTTACCCGTGCCTGCTCATGAAGCGCTCCATGCGTTGCAAGGCTTCCTCGATCTTCTCATAGGCTGTCGCGTAACAGGCTCTCACGAATCCATCGCCGCCAGGACCAAAGGCATTGCCCGGAACGACCGCCACGCCCTCTTCCCTGAGCAGGGTTTCGGCAAAGGTTTCGTCGTCCATGCCGGAAGCCTGGATGTTGGGAAAGGCATAGAAAGCGCCGCGCGGCTCGAAGGTCCGCAACCCGAGGCGGTTCAACCCGTTCACGAGCAGTTTGCGACGGCGGTCATATTCCGCCACCATTTCTTCCACATATTTATTGCCATTTTTCAAGGCCTCGAGAGCTGCATCCTGTGCAATGGTCGGCGCGGACATGATGGTGTACTGGTGGATACGTACCAGACCCTTGATGATGTCAGCCGGCCCGCAGGCGTACCCAATGCGCCAGCCGGTCATGGCGTAATCCTTCGAGAAACCGCCCAGCAGGACCGTGCGGCGTTGGATGCTTTCGTCCAGCGCCGGGACGCAAACGTGCTCGAACCCGTACACCAGCCGGTCGTAGATTTCGTCGGAGATGATCAACAAGTCATACTCTTCCGCGATTTTGGCCACTTCGAGCAGAGTTTCGCGCTCGGCCACTGCGCCGGTCGGGTTGTTGGGATAGCCGACAAAGATAACCTTTGTCTTTGGTGTGATCGCTGCGCGGACCTCGTCCGGGTCGAGCTGGAAATTGTTCTCGATCTTGCTGGGGATTTCCACCGGCACACCGCCTGCCAGGATGACCTCCGCCTGGTAGGAGACGAAGCAGGGCGTAGGGATGATCACCTCGTCGCCAGGGTCAAGGACGGCGACCATTGTCAGGTAGAGCGCCTCCGAAACGCCCACCGTGGCAATGATCTCATTTTCCGGATTGTACGAAACACCATACAGCTTTTTCAGGTTATCGGCGATGGCCTGCCTGAGCTCGATCCTGCCCCAGTTCGAGGTGTAATGTGTCTCGCCATTTTGCAGCGAACGGATGCCGGCCTGTAGGATCGGTTCGGGTGTAGTGAAGTCCGGTTCGCCGATGCCGAGCGAAATCACATCTTTCATGGTTGCAGCGATATCGAAGAACTTACGGATGCCCGAAGGCTTCAATCCCGCCACGCGCTTCGAGAGATAGTCGACACTGTCGATTTCCTGCATCAAGCCTCCATTTTCATCGTGTCATTGCAAGGAGCACAGCGACGAAACAATCCCCCTCGTAAAAGGGAATTTGTTACGCTCCTGGAGTTTGTCCTGAGCCTGTCGAAGGGGTCGCTCGCCATGACATTTAAATTGGTTGGATCGTCCATTCATCGGGAACTTCCCGATAGGTTAATTCGAAGACTTGCCTGTCTACCGTTTGGACGCGGAAGCCTCTTTCGGCCGGCCCGCGCCAGCGCGATAAGATTTCCGCGATTTCCAGGCGTTGCCCTTCCCAAATCAGCGAAAGCGGACGCTCGGCGTAATACGTGTCCGAGCGGCATTCGACTAGCTCACGCTTCGAACCGGACATTGGAATTGTCACCGATATTGAGGGAGGAGGCTTTCTCTTGATTTGGTTGTCCCTCGATAACACAGTTGCGGCCGATCAGGGAATGTGTCAGCGCGGCGCGCGTGATCTGTGTCCCCTCCTCGATGATACTGTCCTGGATAACAGCCTGGTCGATCTTGCAGTTCGGTCCGATCGAGACGTTCGGTCCGATGACCGCCTGGCTGATTCCGGCGCTTGGATGGATGAAAACTGGCGGGAGGATTTTTACGTTCGGACGTTCCTGCGGTTGGGCATTCATTTTTTCGAGCAGATACGCGTTGGTTTCCAGAGTGGCGTCGATCGTGCCGGTATCGAGCCAGACGTCCACGTTATGCGTACGCATCAGGGTGCCGCGCTCGAGCAGGATGTTGATCGCATCTGCCAGGAAAAATTCGTTCTTGAGTTGAACGTTACGCCTCATCTGTTCTTCGATGGCATCCATAAACATTTCGCCGCTTTTGAAATAATAGCATCCTGCCAGCGCCAGGTTATTGTCCAGGGATTGAGGCTTTTCGATCAGGCGTTTCACCCAGCCATCTTCGTTGATCTCGGCCACCCCGAAGCGACGCGGGTCAGGCACGGCTTTGACCCAGGCTATGCCTTCGCTTTTTTCCCGGTCCAAAAAGGAAAAATCGGTCTCGAGCAGCGTATCCGAAAAGAGGGACACCATAGGGCCGGTAAGATACTGGCGCGCCAGGTACAGTGCATGGGACTGCCCCCTCATCTCGCCCTGCACGACGAAATGCGCTTTGATATTGGGATAATGCTTCTCGATAAATGCAGGAATTTGCGTCTCGCCCAGGTACGGGCCAACGATAAACACATACTCGGTGCGATTCGGGTCAGGCACTGTAACGAACAGATCCATCAGGTGTTCGAGGGTGGTCTTGCCCGCTACGTTGACCAGCGGCTTGGGCTTGCTCCAGGTATGCGGACGCATGCGTGTACCCCAGCCCGCCATAGGAATAACAATTTTCAAGGTCTCTGCCACGTGATTACTCCTGTAAAAATTTACACGGCATATTGTACAACATTGTCGTGGAGGACTCCCTTACAAAAATTTTCGGCAAACCAGAATCCCTTTTCCAACAGGCACAACTAACGCATCGACTCGCGGGTCATTTTCTGCAAAAGCGAGGAAATCGGCCAGCGCCGCAGCGTGATTGATGGCTTTGTCGGCAGC
>DAOTXM010000340.1:0-1863 GCA_034435215.1 Anaerolineales bacterium | reverse complement strand
CGATGTCCATCGCCTGACGCAGACAGGCTTCGGCGCGCGCCGTTTCTCCCAGGCGAGTGAGCACATTGCCCAGCGCAGTGTAGGCGCTCGGAAGCAGTTGCTTTAAATGCAGGGTCTGGGCAATTTCCAGTCCACGCTCGGCATATTGCAGGGCTTTGTCCAGTTCGCGCCAGTAGAGATAGGGCGTCGTCATCGAGACGTACGCCTGCGCGGCGATAGGGGAAAGTCCTTCAGGCGCCAGTTGCAGTGCTTCCTGGCAATACCGAACAGTGGCTTGTGGATCACCGTGCCACCAACAGATTTGTCCAAGCGATTGCAGGTAATTTGCGCGCGCCAGTGGACTGAGACTTTCGTCCGCTTTGCGTGATTCTTCGATCGCCTGTTCGGCCAGAGCGCGTCCCTGATCCATACCAGTCAGGAAACCCGTGCTTTTGGCAAGCGCCATCAGGGCCTCTGCCCGAGTCGCATGATCCCCCTCATGCGCAAAGGATAACGCCTGAGAGGCAAGACGTTGCGCCTGGCGGTAATGTCCCTGGGCGCGGTGGACCTCCGCCAGACGGGTCAGAGCGCGGCAGACTCCCCCGGGGTTGCCCATCCCTGAAAAAGCGGAACGCGCGTCTTCGAATGCAGTCATGGCCGAACCAGTCTGACCGAGACGCCAGTGTGCGTTACCGTGTTGTAATAACAGTTCTGGGTTTGCCTGCATGACTTTCACCGGCAATGCATCCAGGTAACGGTGCAGAATTTCAACACGCCCGCGGTCGACGAAATCAGCGGCAAAAACCGAGATGACCCGCGCAGCAGGTTCATAATCTTGCGCGGCCAGGTAGTGTATATAAGCCGCCTCGAGTTCACCTTGTCCCTCATAATAAGCGCCCACAGCCCGCTCCAGGCTTTTCACCCGTTCCATGCCCTCACGCTGCAAACGGCTATAAAGAAAATCGCGAAACAGGTAATGATAGCGATACCAGCGCCGGTGGGGATCAAGGCTGGTAAGGAACAGGTTCTGCTTTTCCAATTGCTGCAATATGGATTGCGCTTCTTGCGTTCCGGCTACTACATTGCAGGCTGCCGCATCCATTTGGGAGAGGATGGAGGTTCGCAGCAGGAATTCCCTGGTTTCATCCGGCAGGCGGCGGAAAACCTCCTCCGCCAGATATTCAAAGACGAATTGCTGTGTGCCGCTTAAACCTGCCAGCACTTCGTTCATACTTTGCGTATCCCGTCCGCTCAGGGAGGACCGTATGATTTGTAAGGCAGCCACCCAGCCTTCCGTTTTTTCATGAAGCAAACCGATAATTTCGGCAGAAAGCCCTGGCAGATTATGCTCCACCCAGGCTGTCACCTCTTCATCGCGAAATCGAAGGGACGAGGAACGCAATTCGGCCAGCAGGCCTCGCGCCCGCAGGCGAGCGAGTGCGATGGGCGGGTCAGCACGCGTGGAGATGACCAGCCGCAGACCGGAGGGCGCGTTTTCAAGTAAAAAATCTACAAGCTGATGTACCACCGGGTTCGTAACGTAGTGATAATCCTCCAAAACCAGCAGCCAGCTCTCCTCGAGTTGTTCGGTCAGTTCATTGACAAGCACGGTCAATACCCGCTGGGGCGAAATAGATGAGTCTGGACTATCCAGCAGGGCTTGGGCCGTCTGACCGAGGGCATTGGACACAGCAGAGGGCGCATCTTTCATCCGTCGCAGCGCTTCGATCAAATAGGTCAGGAAGACGGTCGGGTCGCTGTCATTCGCGTCGAGCTGGTACCAGGCAAAAGGCCTGCCCTGAGCCGAGCCGAAGGGGCGGTTGGACGCGTTCAGGAAGTCCGCCAGGATGGTGGTCTTGCCATATCCTGCCGGGGCAGAAATCA
>DAOTXM010000339.1:0-11255 GCA_034435215.1 Anaerolineales bacterium | reverse complement strand
CCCCCCCCCCCCCCCCCCCCCCCCCCCCCCAAATCCGGCCCCTTTCACGGCAAATCCTGAAGAACCAACGATAGTATCCTGCAAGAGGCTCCATAGAGGCATAACCATGACCGACGAAACCCGACCCACCGATTTTATCCGCGAAGCCGTGATCGAAGACCTGAAAAGCGGGCGCTTCAAGTATGTCCGCACGCGGCTGCCACCCGAACCCAACGGCTACCTGCACATCGGGCATGCCAAGGCATTCCTGATCGATTACCTGGTGGCGCACGAGCAGGGCGGCGAGCTATACCTGCGCTTCGACGACACCAACCCCGTCAAGGAAGACGTGGAGTACGTGCAGGCCATCAAGGAGGATGCACGCTGGCTGGGCATCGAATGGGTCAAGGAAACCTATGCGTCGGATTACTTCGACGAACTGTACGAGTGGGCGGTCGAACTGGTCAATAAAGGCAAGGCCTATGTCGATGACCAGACGCCGGAGGAGGTCAGCCGGAAGCGCGGGACGCTGACCGAAGCAGGCAGCGACAGCCCGTACCGGAACCGCTCGGTCGAGGAGAACCTGGACCTGCTCGAGCGCATGAAGAACGGCGAATTCCCCGATGGGGCGCGCGTCCTGCGCGCCAAAATCGACATGGCGCACCCCAACCTCAACATGCGCGACCCGGTTATGTACCGCATCATCCACGAGCCGCCGCATCACCGCACCGGATCCAAGTGGAAGATCTACCCGATGTATGACTGGGCACATGGCCAGAACGACGCCATGGAAGGCATCACGCATTCCCTGTGCTCGCTCGAATACGAGAATCATCGTCCGTTGTACGAATGGTTCCTGGACGCGCTGGAAGTCGAAAACCCGCCGCGCCAGATCGAGTTCGCCCGCCTGGTGCTCAACTATACCATCCTGAGCAAACGCTACCTGCGACAGCTGGTCGACGAGGGCCGGGTCAGCGGCTGGGACGATCCGCGCATGCCGACCCTGCGCGCGCTGCGCCGCCGTGGCTATACGCCCGAAGCCATTCTCGATTTCATCCGCCGCGTGGGCGTCGCCAAGGCTGACACCGTCATCGATATCAGCCTGCTCGAAGCCTGCATCCGTGAAGACCTGAACAAGCGCGCCCCGCGCCGCATGGGGGTGCTGCACCCGCTCAAGCTGGTCATCGACAATTATCCCGATGGGCAGGTCGAAGAAATGGAGGCGGTCAACAACCCGGAAGATCCAGCTGCCGGCACGCGTAAAGTGCCCTTCTCCAAGGTCCTGTATATCGAGCAGGACGATTTCCGCGAAGAGCCGCCGCCCAAGTACCACCGTCTTTACCCAGGAAACGAGGTACGCCTGCGCTATGCCTACTTCGTGACCTGCACGCGCGTCGTCAAGGACCCGGAAACGGGTGAGGTGAGTGCAGTGCATTGCACCTACGATCCGGCCACGCGCGGCGGCGACTCGCCTGATGGACGCCGGGTCAAATCGACCATTCACTGGGTATCGGCGGAACATGCCATCCCGGCCGAAGTCCGGTTGTATGACCGCCTGTTTACTGTGGAGAATCCGGATAGCGACAGCTTCAAGGAATATCTCAACCCCAATTCGCTGGAAGTGCTCAAGGCATTTGTCGAGCCGAGCCTGGCGAAGGTCGAGCCCGGCTTCCGACTGCAGTTCGAACGCCAGGGTTATTTCTGTGCGGATCAGGACTCAACACCGGAGAAACCGGTCTTCAACCGGACAGTCCCCCTGAAAGATACCTGGGCGAAGATCGAGAAAAAACAGGGGTAGAATGCCCAGGTAAAGCTTGACCAGATATGGCGGCAGTGGCATCGCTGAGGGCACGCTCAACTAAAAACCTTGGCGGGGTTTCGAACCCCGCCAAGGCATTTAAACCATCTTTTCCAACATCTCGATTGCCCGTCGCACCCGCTCCAGGACTTTCTGCTTCCCAATCACTTCCATACTTTCGAACAGCGGCGGGCTGACGGTTTGCCCTGTAATTGCTACGCGCAAGATACCAAAAACCTGATTGGGCTTCAATCCCAGATCCTCCACCAGCCTGCGCAAGGGTTCTTCGGCGGTGGCATGCGTGATTTCCGGGAGCCCTGCCAAAATGGCATAGGCCTTGCGCGCAATTTCAGCAGATTGTCTTGCATCCAGTCCTTTCGGAACCAGCTCCGCCGGATTGGGTTCGACCGATTCCTGGAAGAAGAAACCGCCAAACGCAAGACAATCATCGAGCGTGACCAGACGCTCCTGGATGAGCGGGGTGATCGCCAGGAGCGTGGAATCGTCTACGCGGTAGCCGGCCTGGAGGTAGAACGGTTTGAGACGCGCTGCCAATTCCTCAATCGGCAAGAGGCGGATGTGCGCCCCATTGAAATGGTCCAGCTTGGCAAAGTTGACCCCGGCTGGCGAGGGCGTCAAACGATCCACGTCGAAGCGCTCGATCATCTGGTCGAGGGTCATGACGTCATCTTCAGCCACGCCCCAGCCCATCAGCGCGATCCAGTTCAAGACGCCTTCCGGAGTATAGCCCAGGTCTTTCATATCCTTGACGAAAATCGAATGACCATCCTTGAGGGCTTCGGCAGCCTCGCGCTTGCTCATCTTGCCCTTGCCGCTGGGTTTGAGAAAGACCGAGAGATGCACCCAGACCGGTTCGACCCAGCCAAAAGCGCGCACCACCTGCACGTGCAGCGGGAAAGTGGACAACCACTCGGAACCGCGGAAGACATGTGTAATGCCCATCAGATGGTCATCCACCATGGCAGCGAGATGGTAGGTTGGGAGACCATCCGATTTGAGTAAGACATAATCGTCGAGATAGCGATTCTCGGTGACGATATCGCCGCGCAAGTGATCGTGGGCAGTGGTGGAACCTTCGGACGGCATTTTGAAACGGATGACATGCTGCTCACCACTGGCAACCCGCCGGGCCGCCTGCGTGGGATCGAGATTGCGGCAAAGACCGTCATAGCGGGGTTGTTCCTTGCGTTGCTGTTGCTCCTGCCGGACCCGGGCGAGGCGTTCAGGCGTGCAGAAACAGGGGTACGCTGCGCCTCTCTCGACCAGCAGGTTGGCATGCGCCTGATAAATTTCGCGCCGTTCGGTCTGGCGATAGGGACCGTAGCTCCCACCCACATGCGGACCTTCATCCGGGGGAATACCCAGCCAATCCAGGCTGTCGAAGATTTCCTGCTCTGCGCCTTCCACGAAACGCTTCTGATCGGTATCCTCGATGCGTAAAATGAACTGCCCGCCGGTCTTGCGAGCCAGCAGGTAGTTGTAGAGCGCTGTGCGCGCCGAACCGAGATGGAAATGCCCGGTCGGCGAGGGCGCCATACGTACGCGGGCGGGTTTTGAAGGGTCAGTCATGTTTCTCCACAACAGCCGCAACTTTGCAAGCTAGCAGCTTGTCGAATAGCAATTAAGAATTGTGCTTTTGCTCTGCTGGATTGCCAAATCCAGCGGTTTACAACGCAATTTTGCCCGATTCCGGCCTGGATTTGGCAATCCAAGCCAGCAGTTGAGGCAATTTTTCTCCTCTCCGACAAACTGCTAGAAATCCAAGGATTTATGGCGCAGCGCCACGCTTTCGACCAGTCCAATGCCCAACATCAGGGAGGTGAGACCGCTGCCTCCATAACTGAAAAATGGCAAAGGCAGGCCAGACACGGGCACGATATTCATGTTCACGGCAATATTGACTGCACCCTGGAAGAAGATCAGAGCCGCAACGCCATAAGCAATGGTAGCGCCGGAGACATCCCGGGCGCGCTGGGCCGCGCGCAAACAACGCCAGATGATAAAGGCCAGCACCAGGATGACCAGGATGCCACCCAGCATGCCGAACTCCTCTGAAATGGCCGAGAAAATGAAGTCGGTGTGGCGGACCTTCAAAAAGCGCAATTGTGTCTGTGTACCATGACCATAGCCCTTGCCGAACAGGCCACCGGACCCAATGGCGATCAGGGCTTGTTGCACGTTATAGGTCGCGCCAAAGGTAGCTTCCGGGTCCTGTACCAGGAAATTTGCAATACGCTCCTGCTGGTATCCTTGAAGGAAAGGAATTCGAACACCAAAGAGCGTTAGTCCGACGAGCGTGCTAATCCCTATGAATCCAGCCGTTCCAAATGCAATCAGGTGTTTCACTTGCAGACCATTCAGCCACAGGAGCAAAAACCAGATGACCGTGATTACGACCACATTGCTCAGGTTTGGTTGCAACAGGATCCAGATGGTCAGCCCCCACACCCACAGCAGACTGTAGACGATCCAACGCAAGTTGCGGGGACGTTCCTGGTTCTTCTCGAAATAACGCGCTAAAATGAGAATGATCACGATTTTGGCAAATTCCGTTGGTTGTACGAAAAGCACGCCTACAGTGAACCATCTGGCTGCGCCAAAAACCGCCTGTGCGCTCAGGAAAAGCGAGAACAGGAGGATGCTCATTACAATGAAAATCGGGATATAAAGGGAAATCCAATAACGATAGTCGACCGCTGCAACAACAAAAATAACCACCAACCCGGCAAGTGCAAAGTAAATCTGGCGGTTGATCAACGGGATCAGTTCCTCGTTCCCGGCCACCGCAGAACGGATCATGGTCGTCCCAAACGCAGTCGCCAGTACGATTGCGCCAAGCAACCAGAAATCAAAATGTCGCCACGAAATGTCGCGCAGCATCAGAAATTACCCGCTACGGCGGCGCGCGACGCTCCTGAGAGGAATATCTGCCACCAAGCGCTGTTCGCGCCCATCGCGTTCCACGTCAATCCGCACCGCGTCAGGATCGATATCGACATGACGGGAGATGACCGCCAGAATATCATCGCGGAGCGCTTCGAACTCGACCTGGGTCAGGTCTGTGCGATCGTGAATTAGAACCAGTTGCAGGCGCTCCTTGGCGCTCGTCGCGCTGCGATGCCGTCCGGTGATACGATCGAAAAAGCTGCCCATCTTATTTTCTCCCCGTCAGACGTTGCAGACGCGCCCACAAACTCCCCCTGCTATCCAAATCCATGAATGGCACATCATGACCTTGCAGGCGGCGGGCAATGTTACGAAACGCCTGTCCTGCCATACTTTTCGCATCCAGGGCAATTGGCGCACCCCGATTCGTTCCCACGATCACAGTCTCATCCTCCGGGACGATCCCGATCAAGGGAATTGCCAATAAATCGATGACATCATCGGCCGAAAGCATGTCATGGTTCTTGACCATGTTCAGATTGAGCCGGTTGATGATCAGGGAGGGGCTGCCTTTTTCCTCCGCCTCGAGCAAACCGATTACCCTGTCTGCGTCACGAACGGCCGACACTTCCGGATTGGTAATGATCAAGACCTGATCGGCAGCTGCGATCGCGTTTCGAAAGCCGCGTTCGATGCCGGCAGGTGAATCGATCAGGATCCAGTCCACCTCATTGCGCAGTTCATCGCCCAGCCTGACCATATCAGAAGGTGAAACAGCGCTTTTATCCCGCGTCTGCGCCGCCGGAATCAGGTAAAGCTCAGGCAAACGCTTATCCCGGATCATGGCCTGGCGCAAGCGGCAACGGCCTTCGATCACATCCACGATATCATAGACGATCCGGTTCTCAAGCCCCATGACCACATCCAAGTTTCGCAGTCCGATGTCGCCATCGATGCAGCAAACCTTGGCTCCACCGGACGCCAAGGCCACAGCAATATTGGCAACAGCTGTCGTTTTTCCCACCCCGCCTTTACCACTTGTCATGGTCACGATTTTTGCACTCATGCACACATCCTGTACTTAGCCCGGCTCCCACGGCACGGATTGCAACTTCCCATCTTCATTTAGGCTGGCCACCTCAGGGCGCGGCTTGTCCTGCGGCTTGAGCATGGCAGAAACCTCGTCCGCAATCCGTAATTGAGTTGGCGAGAGGTCCAGTGCACAGATATAGGCCGAGGTGTCACCTTTCGCCCCAGCATGAACCATACCGCGCACCCTGCCCCAGACGACCACGTTTCCTTCTGCGACGATCTCAGCACCAGGATTCACATCGCCAACCACGACTACGTGCCCGGGAAATTCTATGCGTGTACCTGAACGGAGGGTCTTGTTGATATAAATCGCCGTTGCGTCACCCAGGTCGTCGACCGCATACTTTCGCGATTCTTCCGGACGGGGTTTCGAAATCCGGGTGGCCAGGCCTAATAATTGCGCTGTCTTTTCGGTTGTAGGGGATTCGCTCAACACAGCCCAAAGCGAAATGCCCTGCTCTGAAAGCTTATCCCTTAAAGCAACCAGTTCATTCACCCGTAAAATTTGAGAGCCAACATCCAAAGCAATACGGGCTCCCCGGAAAAAAGATTCCCGCGCCATGATCTGCGCAAGCAGGGACGACTCCAGAACAGCCCAGTCTCCATTCCCGATGGTGATGAGCAACCCATCCCGCAACCCTTTGATTTGAATTGGAAATTTCTGCTCATCCATAGCTACACGAAAAGCATAAATCCGCTTCTTTTCATGAAAAGATGCCGAATTATAGCATGAAGTACCGCCGACAATCAGTGCTAACCGCCCCCGCTTTGCGCGATGTCAATCGACTTGATCTCGAAATATGCTTCCAGAGTCCGAAAAACCATCGGTCCGGCTACGCTGGCACCTTCGCCACCGTTGTAGGCAAAGGCCATGACAATGATCTCCGGATCCTCGAACGGCGCGTAGGCCAACGTCCACGAATGCGTTGGCCATTGTCCGAACTGACAGCGATTGGCTGCCAGAGCTACATCATCGCAATACTCTGCCGTACCGGTTTTGCCCGCCACAGCAATGGGGAACCCGGAAAAGATCCTGTTGAGGGTGCCACGCGGCTCCGTCACAGCCATGCGCATACCCGTTTGCACGGCCTTGATGCTGGAAGGCTGGATGACCTTGGTCTCCCCCGTTTCAGAACAAAAACCGGCTTCACAACTATATCCCTTGATCACCGGGTCGACAGTCGTATCCCATTTCATGGTCGGCCTGAAGGGCGATATCTGGTAACTGCCCGGGGTCGGGCGATCGCTTACTGTAAAATCTTCTGGGTTGAACCACTGTGCGATCACTTTGCCCTCGCTATCGGTCACCTCCCGGACAATCGTGGGTTGCATCAACTTTCCATCGTTTGCGATCGTTGCTCCCGACATCAAGACCTGGAGCGGCGTGCCCAGGACATATCCCTGCCCAACGGATGCGATATACGTGTCTCCGGTGGACCAGTTTTCGCCCTGATTGATGCGTTTCCATTGAGGCGACGGGATTAAACCATCCTGTTCGCCGATCAGCTCGATGCCTGATTTTTGTCCATAACCAATTGCACGCGCATATTCGCCGAGGCGGAAAATACCCAACCCCTCTCTAATTTCGTCTTCGAAGCCGCCGCCAAGTTTATAAAAGCATACGTTACTGGAATAGGCAATACAGCGATAATAATCGATTATTCCAAATCCTTCGGGGTTGGTGTCATAGATCCAATCCACGAACGGGCGCGTATTGTTAGCGGTGCAGGGGTCATTGGGAGAAAATTTCTCGCACAATTCCAACTGCCCTGGAGCAAAAATTTCCTGGCCTAGCCTTACAACTCCTTCGTTGATTGCACCGGTTGCTGTGGAGATCTTGAAGACCGAACCGGGCGGATATTCCGCCTGGATGGCATTATTCAACAAAGGCCGGCGCGGGTCCTCGCTCAGCTGTTCATAATAGTATGCTGGGATAAAGCGCGACATACGGTTGTTCTCGTATGTCGGATAGGTCACCATCGCCAGGATTTCCCCAGTTTTCGGGTTCATGGCAATGATTACACCACTGGAGATACGAATCCGTCCATAGTAATCATTCCAGGATTGAATTTCTGTCAACAGAACCGCTTCAGCAGCAGTCTGTAAACGCGTATCGATGGTCAGCTTCAGATTGTTTCCTGGAATAGGGGCAACCGGGGGTTCCAGATTGCGTAGTTCCTTCCCGGCTACGTCCACCTGGATGGTACGCCGCCCTGGAGTGCCGGTCAGGATCTCATCCAAAGCAGCTTCCACGCCAGCGTAACCAATCTTATCGCGGTTGGGAACAAACCCGGCAGCCCGGTATTCCTCTTCGAGGGAGGCCGGGATCGGGCCAAGGAAACCGATCACGTTAGCGGTCAACGAACCAGTTGGATAATCCCGGATTGGATCGATCTCGACAGAAACCCCCGGCCAATTCACCGCTTTTTCACGGACCATGCGGGCAATTTCTTCGTTCACATCGCATTTGACTTTGACAGGCCGGTATGGCGCCAGCGATTCCCCCAAGGCGACCAACTGTTCGATCCCTGGTCCCGGGACGCATTCCGCAACCAGCTTGGCTTCTTCGATCGTTCCCTGTGTTGCGGGAACATCGATCAGTACAG
This sequence comes from Anaerolineales bacterium, assembly GCA_034435215.1. Taxonomy (GTDB): domain Bacteria; phylum Chloroflexota; class Anaerolineae; order Anaerolineales; family Villigracilaceae; genus JAABUE01. The sequence continues at coordinate 2,873 of DAOTXM010000339.1, read as the reverse complement.
ATAACTCGCGGTAGATATTTTGAATGTCTGCTTCCGAATCGGGCAGATCCGCCGGCGTAATGACGACACTATACGAAGCAATGTTACCTGCCAGGATATAGCCATTACGATCGTAGATGATCCCACGCGCAGGTGCGATCGATTCGGTGGTCGTATAATTTTCGATCGCCTGCTCCAACCAGTCGGTGCCTTGAAACACCTGCAAGCTGACTAACCGAAATAATAACGAACCCAATACAATCATCACCACACCATAGACAATCCATAAACGCCAGGGCTGAATTTGGTTTTGTGGGGACGTGGTAGAAGTCATTCAACCTCTCCTGCAGGGCTTGCCCAGTTTGCCAGATCACGGATTACAGCATAGACCGGCACGGAAAACAATAAATTGAGCAACACCCTCGGCAAAACAACCAAACCGAGGGTTTCGCCAGGTGGCAACGGGATTCCGAGTAAATTCAATATGAGTAAAGCGAAAGTATCCTTCACCAAAGTGCCCAGGAAAATGACACTGAACATTGCCAGCAAGGGAGCCTGCCAGACCCGTTGCTTTAGGATTTGAGCAAGCAGTACAACGAATAAGTACCCAATCATCTCTACAGGCCAGGGCATGCCAGACAGGAACGCTACGATCATCCCGCCTGAAATTGCCCAAAGCCAAGCGGACAACGCGTCTGCTTTCAACGCCCAAGCAGCCAGGACCACAAGCATCAAATCGGCATAGCCCGCAAGCAGTGTCATTTTGCTGATCACCGCTGACTGTACAATGACGACCAGTGCAAGCAGCGGGAACGCAATCAGATTTCGAAGCATGTTCAGGGGGTATTAACAGGTACCAAAGGCTGGATGTCAATAGGCCGGAAGTTTGTAATGACCAGTACGATCTCCAGTCTCGTAAAATCGACTGCCGGCTGGAGCGAGGCCTGCTGGAATAATTCATAATCGCGTTTGCGAACGTTCAAGACCTGGCCTACGATCAAATCAGGTGGATAGCCACCCCCCAGGCCGGAGGTAAGTACGACATCACCAGGTTCCACCGTCACTTCTTGTGAAATCATTTCCAATGACAAGTCACCTGTCACAGAACCGACTAGCACAGCATCGGTCCCTGCATTTTGCAGGCGAACATTGATTGCAGACGCCGGATCAGTCACCAACTGAACGCGAGCTGCATCTGCTATCACGGCATCGACACGCCCGATCAGACCTTGACTGGTGACCACAGGCATACCGCGCAGGATCCCGTCGTTTGAGCCTCGATTGATGATGACGTAGTGAAGAAATGGGCTCGGGTCACGTCCGATCACCGCTGCGCCTTTATAAGTGCTCTCGGGATTGGCGCGTGAAAAATCGACCAAAGCTGCCAATATTTCGGTTTCATTGACCTTCTGTTGCAATTCGATCACCTGACCCTGCAAACGCGAAACTTCCGATTCGAGTTCGGCATTCCTCTGCCGCAAGGCAGCAATATCGCGCGGTGCGGCAAGGAAATCCTGGATGGCAGCATATCTGGTTGCCAACCAGGATTGGATACCGATCAATGAACCGCTCAAACCACGAGAAGCAGCACCCAGATACCCCCCAAAGGCCAAAACCAAAATTCCTCCAACAATCAAAAAGATAATCGTCGTCTGGAGAGAACGACCCAGAAAATTTTTCATTTTTAACTACAATATCGGTTTACAGGCCATGACGCGTGCTTCCGCGCTCCAAGCCAACCAACAAGCGACTCAACCGGTCGAAATCATCGAATATCATCCCTGCCCCGCGAGCCACGCAAGACAGCGGGTCCTCAGCAACCCAAACGCGCAATTTCAATTCATCCGATAAACGCTCTGCCAACCCCTGTAGCAGCGCACCACCGCCGGCCAGGCAGATCCCAAGATCCATCAGGTCGGCGACGATTTCTGGCGGGATTTCATCCAAAGCGTCACGGATCGTATCGACGATCACCTGCACGGACGCGGACAGCGCCTCCCGGATTTCAACCGAAGAAACTTCGATGGTTTCCGGCAAGCCAGTCACAAGGTTGCGTCCCCGCACCTCCATCGTCTTCTCTGTCGGCAGAGGAAAGGCAGAACCAATATTCCACTTGACCTGTTCGGCAACCCCCTGCCCAATTAACAGGTTGTACTTGTTCCGCAAGTATTGGACGATATCCTCGTCCATTTCATCTCCTGCTACACGCAAAGAGCGGGAGGCCACAACTCCACTCATCGACAGAACCGCTACTTCGGTCGTCCCACCGCCGATATCGACCACCATGCTGCCCTTAATTTCGCCAATCGGTAGGCCTGCTCCCAACGCCGCAGCGATCGGCTCCTCCAGGAGAAAGGCCTGGCGGGCACCGGCCGCCATAGTTGCATCATATACGGCTCGCTTTTCCACTTCAGTAACGCCAGTGGGGATACCAATCACAATCCTTGGACGCGGCAAGGGGACTACGCTCTGTTCGTGCACTTTGCCAATAAAATATTCCAGCATGATTTGCGTAACATCGAATTCCGAAATGACACCATCGCGCAACGGGCGCACCACCATGACATTGCCAGGGGTCCGTCCAACCATTTCTTTCGCCTCCAGCCCAATGGCCAGAGGCTGTCGAAGTCTTTTATCAATTGTTACCCAGGAAGGTTCGTTGATTACAATACCCTTGCCACGGACATTGACAAGGGTGTTTGCTGTACCGAGATCAATGGCAATGTCCAGTGAAAACAAGCCCAAAAGCCAGTTGATGGGGTTAAAAGCCAATGCGGGCTCCTCAATGCATTTTTATCGAAAACATTATACCATGAGCGGTTTTTCGAGGCCCTGCAACTCGCAATTGTGTGCATGCAAAGGTTGTCAGAAAATACCGCGAAAATGGGTGGGCG
>DAOTXM010000338.1:0-13187 GCA_034435215.1 Anaerolineales bacterium | reverse complement strand
GGCGTACGCCCGCTCCACACCCCTGTTTTCGGGCTTCTCCCATCCATTTCGTGGTCTACTAATTCTAGCATGAATCAAGCGTATCGAACGATGGTACACCCGAATGGCTGTACTTCTGTCAATTCCGGCAGGTGCCCGGCCAGTAAAGCCTCGACGGCTTCCCAGAGATAGAAACGAGTCGGCTCGCGTTGCCGTAAGGAAACGTCGTCCGCCGCGCCGCGATAACGCAGGACTCCTGAACGGTCGACGAGGAAGACATGCGGCGTGGTCAGCGCCCCGTATCGATCCGCGACCAAATGGTCTGCATCCCTTAAAACGATCGGGAGCCTGCGCCGCCGGGCGACCGTCACTAACATCCCCTCCGGTTCGTTGGCGTTCGAAGCGACGGAGAGCAGGGTCACATCCGGACCCCATCCGGCGAGGCAGGTCGTGATGTTCGTATCGAAGCGCTCCGCATGGGGGCATTCTGCCGACCAGAAGTTGACGATCACGATCCGTCCGCGATAGTCACCCAGCATGTGGATGCGCCCATCTAAATCGGGCAGGGTAAATTCGGGAGCGGGTTGGTTGAGTGCAAGAGTCACTTTTCTATTATAAACCTGGGGCTGTCTAAAAAGAGGTAGACACCCCCTCCTCAAAAAGGGAAAAGCTTATACTATGGGAGTATGAACAACGGAAGAGAAACCTTCAAAGAATACAAGATGCAGCAGCCGAGTCTGGGAGAATTGGTCCCTGAAAACACCTGGTGCGGGTGGGTCAACCAGGTGGTAGATGAACTGGATATCATTCCACTATTGGCGAAATACAAGGGGGGAGGAACCAGCAGCTATCATCCGCGGATGATGTTGAAAGTGATCGTGTATGCCTACACCCAGAAGATCTATTCATCGCGGAAGATCGAGAAGGCGCTGTGGGAGAACATTGGGTGCATGTGGATCAGTGGGGGGAACCGGCCGGATTTTCACACGCTCAACAACTTTCGTGGGAGGTGATGAAGGAAACGGTGTGGAAGGTATTTGCGTCGCTGCTGAAGTTTTTGGTGGAGGCGGAGTATGTGAAGATGGAGAATTATTTTGTGGATGGGACGAAGGTGGGGGCGAACACCAATCCGCATAAGGTGGTCTGGACGAAGAAGAGCAAGTGGTACAAGGAGAAGCTGCAAAAGCAGATCGAAACCTTGCTGGATGAAATCGAGCGGGTGAAAGAGCAGGAAAATGAAGCCTATGGGTAGGAGAACCTGGAAGAGTTGGGGGAGCAGAGTGACATCACGACCGAGCAGGTGCGCAAGCAGGTGGATGAATTGAACCTACGCTTGCGGGAAGCGCCGCAGGAGAAATCTTTGAAAAAAATTGTGGTGGGTTACAGCATTCATCAGCAGGCGGATGATACCAATTGCTTCATTCCCCATATACAGCAGCAGATCTTTCCAAAAGGCAGGAAGTTCAAGAACGGCTGCGGGGATGCTGGCTATGGCAGCGAAGAAAACTATGCCTTCCTGGAGCAAGCAGGCAAGGACAACTTCTTCAAGTACAACACCTTTCATCAGGAGCAACATCCCCCCAGCAAGCCTGAAGCCTTGGAGAAGCTACGTTTCAAGTCTGCCTACTTCCCTATGACCTGGAACAGGACGAGTTCATCTGCCCCGCACAACAGCGCATGATCTACATGGAAACCAAACCATACAAATCGAAAAACTGCTATCTCTCCCAACGCCGTTTCTACGAATGCCTGGATTGTGCCACCTGTCTGCTCAAATCCAAATGCACCCAGGCCACACCGTCCCGGTATCCTTCCGGGAAAGGCAATCGCCGTATCCAGGTCAGTTTCGAACTCCGGCGCTATCGCCAGCAGGCCAGGGATAACTTGCTCTCTGAGCCAGGTCTTGACTTGCGCCAACTCCGTTGTATCGAGCTGGGAACCGTCTTTGGGGACATCAAACACAACATGGGCTTTTGCAGATTCATGCGTAGAGGACTGAAAAAAGTGGATATCGAGTAGGGGTTGCTCTGCATGGCACACAATTTTAGAAACCTGGCGATCCAGTGACCGTCAGTTTTTTGCCTTTTGCTTTTTCTGCTCCCTTTTTCCCTCTCTTCTCACCCTTTTTGGACAACCCCCCAAAAAATTCAGACCCCCATCCCGTCATAAATGGTAGACCCGAAAATGATTACTTGTCGTATTTTGGGGGAAGCCGGGTGGGGGCGTTATAATTCAGGGGCATTCATCAAAGCTATCTTTTTCATCTTTTGTTCATCTGTGATTACAAATGTCCATTCTTACCGTAAATTCCATCTCCAAATCCTTCGGCAATTTCGATCTCTTCAGCGGCATCAGCTTTTCCGTTCCAAAGGGCGCGCGCATGGCGCTGGTCGGTCCCAACGGCGTAGGCAAGACCACCCTGCTGCGCATCCTGGTAGGGGAGGATGAAGCCTCCTCTGGAACGGTGGCAACTGCAAAGGGAGTCCAGATCGGGTATCTCCCGCAGGAGGCCGATCTTGACATGAACGGCACGCTCTGGGAGTCGTGCGAGTCCATCTTCGATCATTTCAAATCCCAACAGGCCGAACTGCATCGCCTCGAGGCGCTCATGGCTGACCCTGCCCAGGCCGAAGATGTCATGCAGCGTTATGGGAAGCTCCAGCACGATTTCGAACAGCGCGGCGGATACACCTACCCGACGCGCATCAAGCAGGTCTTGACCGGGCTGGGATTCGACGAGGCGGACTACCCCATGCAACTGGACCATCTCTCCGGTGGACAGCGCACCCGCGCCTTTCTCGCGCGTCTCCTGCTCTCGGACCCGGACCTGCTCCTGCTCGACGAACCGACCAACCACCTCGATATTTCTGCTGTCGAATGGCTGGAGAGTTACCTCGCCCAATGGGACGGGGCAGCCGTCATCGTCTCGCACGATCGCTATTTCCTGGATAAAGCCTGCAACGCGATCCTCGAAATGCTGCCGGGTGGGTATGAGTTATATCGTGGTAACTACTCGGCCTATCTGCACCAGCGCCAGGAACGCGCCGAGCGCCGACAGGAGGTCTTCGAGCGCGAGAAGGAGAAACTGCTCAAGGAGGCATTGTACGTCAAGAAATACATCGCCGGGCAGAATGTGACTCAGGCGCGCGGACGGCTGCGCCGCCTGAGCCGCATCATCCAGGCTATCGAGCAGGTGGGGATGGAAGCCGTGCTCAACAAAAAGTGGATCGAGGTCAGCGAGGACATTACGGTGACCACCAGCGACCTGAGCCCTGACGAGGCCGAGCGACGCGTGCGGGCTTTGCAATCCCCCGTGCGGACGTTGCCGCGCCTGCATCTGCAGCTTCATTCGCAAAAGCGTTCGGGAGATCTGGTGGTTCGCACGCGGGATTTACAGGTGGGTTACCACGACGATCCGGAGCGGGGCGTTCCGGGCAAGTTTCTTTTCTCCGCACCTGATATCGAATTGCGTCGCCGCGAATGCGCCGCGTTGATCGGCCCGAACGGCGCGGGCAAGACCACTTTTTTAAAGACCATACTAGGGCAACTGGAGCCGCTGGCGGGCGAAGTGATCCTGGGTGCCTCGCTGCAGATCGGTTATTTTGCCCAGGCACACGAGGGGCTTGACCCAAATCGTACCGTGATGGAAGAGATCGACTCGCTCATGCCGCACTGGCTGCCGGGGCAGATCCGCGATTACCTGGGCAAATATCTGTTTTCAGGCGATGACGTTTTCAAGAAAGTGGATATGCTCTCCGGCGGCGAGCGTGGACGGCTGGCGCTGGCCAAATTGGCCTTGCAGGATACCAACCTGTTGTTGCTCGACGAGCCGACCAATCACCTCGACATCCCCTCGCAGGAAATCCTGCAAGCCGTGCTGGACGACTATCCCGGTACGATCCTACTGGTCACGCACGATCGCTATCTGATCGACGCGCTCGGCACCCAAATCTGGGAAGTCAACCCGGATGAATCCGCTTTGACGGTGTTTAAAGGTACATATTCGCAGATGAAGGAAGAGCGCGAGAAAGAAGCCGTGCGCTTGGCATTATTGGTGGAGGAAGAAGTCGTCAAGAAGAACAAACACCTTTCCAGGTCGCCGGATACCAGAGCCGAACGCCGCCGCATCGCCCAGATGCAGGAACTCGAAAACCAGATCGCAACGCTGGAACGTCAGTTGGCCGAACTGAGCCTCAAGCTGGAAAATCCCCCCGCTGATCCCGCCAAAGTGGCGAAATTGGGCAGGGAGTATGCGTCCGTGCAGAGGCAGATGGACGAGAAGTTGGGCGAGTGGGAGGGGTTGCAAGTGTAAAGCCGTGATCAGTACGATGGACCAGGAAAGAACTCAGGGTCAGGTGAAAAACAGAGTTGACGTGCTCTCACCAAAGACTGTAAGTGAAAATTTGTGGGCTGTTTTTTTGGTAAGGCTTGAGCGGGCTCTGAGGAGGTGAAATTCTTCCTGCATGTTTGCAATTGTGCAGCGAACATGCAGGAAGGAAAAGGCTGGATGTTGAGTTGTTACTAGGGGATGTGCCGATTGAATGGACTCACGCATGTGATGTAGAGAACCGCCTACTTCAGCACGATTTGAATGGTAAACACCTGCCCGAATAAGGCGCCGCTGTCGTTTGCCATCTGCCAGGAACTGGTTATGCTCCCGGAGCCTTCGGGCGCAACCATCGGCAGGGAAATTTCCACAGTAGATCCAGCTGGAACTCTTTTACGGATTTTGGTTGTATCCGAACCAAATAAATCACCGCCGACAAAGGTAATCTTGAAATCAACGGTCCAGTCACATGTACCAGAATTTTTGAGCTGCCAGGTCTTTGTAAACGACTCTCCAGGACTCATTTTCGTGCCGTTGGGAATCGTTACATCACTCACCAGGGTAGCGTTGTAGCAACTGCCGGTTGTCTCTGTTGCACTCGCACCAGGCAAGACGATCGAAACAGTCAGCAACGGGCCGAACAGGTTTCCAGAATCGGTCGTCATCTGCCAGTTGCTGACGGCTGTCCCCGAACCATTAGGAGCAACCATATCCAAAGAAATATCTGCTGTACTGCCGACCGCCACTCTCTGACGGATTTTGGTTGTGTCTGTCCCAAATAAATTGCCGCCAACGTAGCTGATCTTGAAATCGCTGGTCCAGTCACATGTCCCTGTGTTGACCAGTCGCCAGGTCTTCTTGAATGTATCGCCCGGGTCGAATTTTGTGCCCGCCGGGACGGTTACATCCGTTACCAGCGCTGCATTATAACAACCGTAAGCCGTTGCCGGATTGACAGGAAGGGGCGTGGGGCCGGCCAGGGTTGGAGGAATGGCCACAGTTGATGTTACGACGATTGTTGGTAATAATATGGTTGGACTTGCAAGCGAGGTCATTGTCGGCTCTGGCGTGTTTGTAGCAGTGGGCATAGCCAGGACGGTCTCTGTGTAATTCGCTGCAATCGTCTCCGCCACCTGGGTGAAAATTGCATTCATATCCAGGGTAGGCGGTGGTGTTTCTTGCGCGCCGCAGGCGCTAACAGCCAGTATGGTGACCACGCTCACGAGAATAAACCGATGTAAGTTTCGCGTCATTTTTATCCTTTTTGTAATGTCAATCCCCTAACGGGAACGATGTGCGAGCCCTGCCTCTCTGAGCGGAGCGAATTCGAAGAGGGCAAGGCTCGCAATGGCACTTGGATTGTTATTACACTGGCTTGAACCCCTCGATATCCAAAATCGAACCTTCCCGTTTGGTTTTTGGCTTGAGCACAGCTTGCATAGGCATGCCAATGTATAGTTCGTCCGGGTCCGCTTTAAGGCGGTGGACGAGGCCGCCATCCCCAAAGGATACCAGTCCCACGACTTCCGGTTTCTCCAGCAGCGCACCGTCATAGCCAATGTGCAGCACGGTGAAGGTGTGCAACTCACCGACCAGGCCCATGTCGCGCCAGTCGTTCAGTTCGCCCAGGCAGCGTTCACAGAAGACTGTCGCAGGGACGTAGGTATGGTCACAGTCGGGACAATAGCTGCCCAGGATGGCGCCGTCATCTTTCAGTGCCCGGAAGAAGCGTTCTCCCGCCAGCCCGTAGGTATAGCGGCTGGGGACGGGCAGGCTGCCGTACCAGGCCTGCGGGGCGTTCTTGTCACGTTCGAGTAGAGTCATAGTTTCTCTCCAATCAAATCGCAGAAATCGCTGAGACCGCAGAGAAAACCTATTGAAAATCTCCGCGTTCTCCGCGTGCTCGGCGGTTATCCTCAGATAGGCTTAAAGTACAGGATGTCGGTGATGGCGCCTTCGCGCTCGTTCTCCGGCTTCCAGACGGCCTGCACGCGCATCCCGATCTTGACCTCATCCGGCTTCACTTCGCCGAGCAGGTGCATGATGCCGCCCATGACCGTGGACGTTTCGCTCAACGCGGAAGCCCCGTCCAGCATGATCACGGCCGGAATTTCAGGCTCTTTGATGCGCTGCACGTCCCAGGTGACATAGCACAACGAGAACGTGTTGACCGTGCCGGTGTCCTTGACCTGGACATATTCGCTCATTGGCCGGTAGCACCACTCGCAGACAGTGCGAGGCGGGACGACGGTCTTGCGGCAGGTGCTGCAATGCCCACCTAAGATCACGCCGCGTTTCAGACCTGCTAAATACGTGCCGATGCCCACGCCGGTATCCCAGGCGTAGTCCGCTTTCATCTCATCATAATGGAACAGCACCTTGCCCTCGGCGAAGTCTTTCTCGCTCAGGGAAGTGCCGTGGAATTCTTTGAATCTAGAAGTCATAGTTTTTCTCCTGCTTTCCACAGAGATATTGAACCGCTAAGCACACGAAGGACGTTAAGAAAACCGTTTAAAAATCTTCGCAGACCTTGTGCTTCTCGCGGTTAAGTTTTTCTCCGTAGTAATTCCATCATCGTCCCATGATCACCACAGTGCCGACCTGCATCAGGTCTCCCCAGGCTTGAGCAATGCCGCGCTTGGGCTGGCCTGGCACCTGGCGTCCGCCAGCTTCACCGCGTAACTGCCAGAACAGTTCAGCAATCTTCATCAAACCTGCGGCGGCGATAGGATTACCCACACCGAGCAGCCCGCCTGAGGGGCAGACCGGCATGTCCCCATCCCGGGCTGCCGTGCCGTCGATATACAGCTCCACTGCTTTGCCGCGGTCCGCCAGTTGCAGGCCTTCCAGGTGGTGCAGGGCTTTGTAATCGAACGGATCGTATGGCTCGGCAATGTGGATTTCCTTGCGCGGTTCCTTGATCCCAGCCATCTCATAGGCCATCTTCGCTGCGTACTCCACGTAGCGCGGGTAGGCCAGATCGCGGTTGGTCCAGTAGGCGGAGTCCAGGTGCCAGCCTACCCCCTCGATCCAGACCGGTTTGCTGGTCAGGCGTTTGGCAATGTGTTCGGCTGCCATGACGATGGCAACCGCCCCGTCCGATACGGGCGAGACATCGAAGCGCTGCACCGGCCAGGCCAGCGTCTCCGAGTTCAGCACGTCTTCTACGGTGATGTCCGGTTCGCCCAACAGCGCGCAGGGATGCTCAGCGGCATTGCGCTTGTGCAGCACCGAGACGCGCGCGATATCTTCCTTCTTGATCCCGTATGTGTTCATGTAACGGTTCATTTCGAGCGCAAAGATCCATAGCAGGTTGGGCTTGAGCGGCCGTTCAGTAGTGTGGTCGAAAATGGTCAGGAAGGCGGCTTGGGCGTGCGGATAGTAGGAGGACATTTTCTCCTCGGCCACCACCAGCACCACATCCGCCAGGCCGGAAGCAATAGTGTACCAGCCCTGGATGGGGACGAAGACACCCGTCCCGCCGCCGACGTACGAGCGCATGAACGGTTTACGCCACCCGCCGGCTCCGTCGCTTGCGTATTCACCATTCATATGGATTCCGTCGAAGGAGTCCGGAGCGGTACCAAAGCAGACTGCGTCGATATCGTCCATGGTCAATTCGCAGGACCGCAGCGCAGCGCGTGAAGCCTGCCAGGACAGTTCCTTAGGGGTTTCCTGGGCCCGACGCACAAACCTGGTCATGCCCGCCCCAATCACAGCAACTTTTCTCATTCCCATAGTTAGCTCCTTGCTATCCGCCAATCTACGCTAATTTGTACGAATATGATTCACCACAGATAAACACGGATGAACCCCGATTTTTTGATGAACGAGGACATAGAATTTTGGAGCGTCTTCCAGTGTTTATCAAGCGAGAATCCGATTTATCTGCGTTCATCTGTGGTTTAGATTAGCGCCCATTCGCGGAGATTAGTGAACTAATTCGACAGCACCGCCACAGCGCCGCTGGTAGTTGGAACGCCGCGCCAGGACTGCACCAGTCCCACTTCAGCGCCCTCGACCTGATGCGCGCCCGCTTCTCCGCGCAGTTGCAATGCTGTTTCCAGCGCGCGATGCAGACCGGTGGCATCCAGCAGCGACCCAACGCCCATGCTGCCACCCGAAGCATTGACTGGCAAGCTCCCGCCCAGGGACGTGAATCCATCCATCGTTGCTGGACCAGCTTCTCCCGGCCGGAAGACGCCCAGTGCTTCCAGGGATTGGAGTTCCTTGTAGGCGTACAGGTCGTCCACCTCGGCAAAGTCGATCACATCCAGCGGATCCCCAATCCCGGCCTGGCGGTAAGCCATATGCGCCGCCTTTTCGATATAGGGCAGGTTGCCCCACTCGCGACTTTCCAGCGAGGGCGAGTCGTTGCACCAGCCCATGCCCAGAATCCAGACCGGTTTGTCCGTCAGGGTAGCGGCAACTTTCTCGGAAGCCAGCACCATGACGACTGCGCCGTCAGTGTGCTCGGCGGTCTCTCGCGCGCCAAGCGGCCAGGCCAGCGGCGGGCCGAAGAGCACGTCTTCGAGCGTCAGGTCCGCGCCGAAGGAGGCCAGCGGGTTCTTGAGCGCATTGCTGCGGTTTTTGACAACTACGGCGGCGCAGTGTTCCTGGGTCGTGTCACTCTCGAACAGGTAACGCTGCATTTCCATGCCTGCCACGAAATGCGTGTTCAGGCGTAGCGGACGATTGAGCACCGGGTCCTGGGCATGCGCCGTGATCTCCGGCAGCGTCAGGATATTGCTGGCCTTGCTGTGACCCTCCACCGCCACAATATCGAACTGCCCAGTGCGTACCAGCATCCAGGCAGTTGCCAGACCGTGCAGGCCATCCCCTGTGATCGTGTGTACCGACTTCAGCGCCGCGCCGAGCTGGTCAGGCACATACTCATCGAAGATGCTTGTGCCCTCGTGAAAGTCCTCCGCCACGGTGACGAATGACTCCACATCGGCACGTGGGTCCACGCCTGCGTCGTTATAGGCGCGGGCGGCGGCCTCGTACATCAATTCTTTGTACGATACATCCGGCGTGCGTGGCCGGAATCCCGACCAACCCACGCCGACAATAGCCACGCGTTCGTTCATAGACACTCCTTCCTTGGGAAATTTGCTTGCCCCGCTGGTCTGCGGCGGGGTTGCGAAGATACACTCTTATTGTACAGGAAAAATAGTAGATGCAGGCGTGCGTCGCGCCATATCTTTGTGGAGAAAATCTTCCCTTTTGCCTTTCCCTGTTTAACAGAAATTTTCACCCTAAAGGTACAACGCGCCCTCATGTTCAGACGATGGTGACTTCCGCCCCCTCGTAGCTGGTTCCTAGCTCGAAGACCCGCGCGCTCAGCCCGGCGGACTCGAAAGCCCGTTTCATGGCTGCCCCGATGCCTGCTTCCGTTTGCGAAGAAAACGCGATCAAAGCGGGACCGGCTCCTGAGAGCGCCACCGCCGCTGCGCCGGCTTTCTTCCCGGCCTCCAGCGCGGCGATGGCACCTGGGATGAGCGGCAGGCGGTAGGGCTGGTGCAGGCTGTCCTTCATGGCGATGCCGAGCAGTTCCAGGTCACCGGTGCGCAGCGCCTCGGTCACCAGCACGGCGCGGCTGATGTTGTAGATGGCATCCTTGCGCTCGACCTGCTTGGGCAGGATGGCGCGCGCCTGCTTGGTCGGAAAGTCGAAATCGGGCAGCACGATCGTGGCGTGGATTGAACCATGGTTTGCCTTGGCAGGTAGTTTCATGGATATAACCCGCTGCTCGTAAACGATCGAGGCTACCAATCCCCCCAGCATGGCCGGAGCGACGTTATCGGGATGGCCCTCGGTCTCGATGGCCAGCTTCAGGATTTCTTCGTCTGTCAATGGGCTGCCCAGCAGAGCGTTTGCGCCCAGCATCCCGGTTAACATGGCGGCTGAGCTGGATCCCATCCCCGAGCCGAGTGGCACCCGATTGAGGCAGTCAATGTGTAAACCGGTGCAGGTCGCCCCGGTCAGGTCATAGATCTGCAGGGCAGCCTCTGCAATAGCGTTCTCGGCATTGAGCGGCAGTTTGCCCTCGCCCTCGCCACTGACCGTGAGTGTGATTTTGTTGTCGGTCGTGCAGACGAAATCCGCTTCATTCCATAAATTCAAGGCCAGTCCCAGCGCATCGAAGCCGGGACCCAGGTTGGCGGTGGTAGCAGGAACTTTGACATGTACTTTCATAGGTCAGTTCTTCGCCCAACCCTTCAACCACTCCCGCGCGGAACGGCTCATTTCGACCGAGAAGTCCGAGCCGAACTTGCGTTGGTACATGGCCTGCCCGAAGTTGACGAAGCCTTCCATCGCTTTGCCTTTGGGCATGTGATTTTCACGCTCCGTAAACATCTCGTCTAATTCGGGGGAGGTCAGCCGGCGGTAACCGTTCTCAAAAACGATGAATTTTTGGTCGAAGCGGGAGGTCATCTCACGGTCTTTTTGCTGACGGGTAGGATAGCCAAAGACCAGCATACAGATGGGGAAAGCATAGTGCGGCAGGTTAAGTAATTGCTTGTGCGTCTCATATTGCTCGATGATGTCGCCGATATAGCACGAACCGAGGCCAAACGATTCTGCTGCAATCACAGCATTCTGGGCGGCGATCAACGCGTCACAACAGGCCAGGAACAAGTCGCCTTCTTCGGGCTTGCGCATGGATTTTCCCTGTTTCGTGCAGACTTCGTCCACGCCGCAGTGCAGGAAGTAATCGTACCAGCGCTGGTAATCTGCCAGGAAGACCCAGACCATTGGTGCACGCGCAATGAAGGGCTGGTTGTCACAGGTTTTAGCGAGCGTGTCTTTGATATGCTGGTTGGTTATATCGAGGATCGAATACAGCATCATGTTCCCGGCGGTAGGGGCGCGCAGGGTGGCGTGCAGAATTTTGCCTTTGACCTCCGGCTCGATGGGACGGTTTTCAAAAGCGCGAATGGATTTACGACTGCACAACAATTCAATGGTCTGGTTCACAGATAACATCTCCTTATCATCGTTTGCATCGTGATAGGGTCTCTGAGTATCTATCACGGAGGTTTCCACAGAACTTCTTGATTTTATAGCCATTCCCGTTGTGAAACAAGTATTACAGCGTAGCGTTCCAAGAAAATCCCGAAAAAATGGTTGTGCGTGGAGGCGCGCGCCTCTACGCACAACCATTTTTTCGGTTATTCCTGGCAACGAATATGCATCAGCAATGCAACCTTACGCTGTAATAATAGGAAGGCGCCTTAGAAGACAAAAATGAGAGTTTGATAAGAGTTGGACAAAACCCTTGACAATCTGGACAAAAACCGTAAAATATATCAATAATCTAGATAATATCTAGACAAAACATTTACAAATAAGGAGTCAAGAGAAATGAAAACAAAATTCGCATTCGTGTTCGTTGTCCTTGCAATGGTGCTGGCTGCATGTGGCCCGCAGGCCACGCCAACCCCGGCTCCGGCACCCACCCCCATGCCGGAACCCACAGCTGTTCCCACCGAAGCCCCCAAGTCGATCGTTGACATTGCCGTAGAAGATGGCCGCTTCACCACGCTGGTGGCTGCGGTACAGGCCGCCGGGCTGGCTGAGACCCTGAGTGGTGAAGGCCCCTTCACCGTCTTCGCCCCCACGGATGATGCCTTCGCCGCATTGCCCGCTGGCACCGTTGATGCGTTGCTGGCAGACATCCCGGCACTGACCGACATCCTGCTCTACCACGTCTTAGAGGGTAAAGTCATGTCTTCCGATGTTGTTGCGCTGAGCTCCGCGAAGACCATCCAGGGCCAATACATCGATATCAAGGTGGAAGACGGCAAGGTCATGATCGACAATGCACAGGTCATCATCACCGATATCGAGGCTGTCAATGGTGTCATTCACGTCATCGACGCTGTGATCCTGCCTGAAACCCGCGACATCGTCGATATCGCCGTGGAAGATGGCCGCTTTACCACCCTGGTAGCTGCTGTTCAGGCCGCTGGTCTGGTTGATGCCCTCAAAGGTGAAGGCCCACTGACTGTCTTTGCCCCCACCGATGATGCCTTTGCTGCGCTGCCCGCTGGCACCGTCGAAGCATTGTTGGCTGACATCCCGGCTCTGACCGACATCCTGCTCTATCATGTGGCTGAAGGCAAAGTCATGGCTGCTGACGTGGTTGAACTGAGCAATGTAAAGACGCTGCAGGGCCAGTATGCTGATATCAAGGTCGAAGATGGCAAGGTCATGATCGATAACGCACAGGTCATCATTACCGATATCGAAGCCTCCAATGGCGTTATTCATGTCATCGATGCCGTCATTCTTCCCGAGTCCCGTGATATAGTGGACATTGCTGTGGAAGATGGCCGCTTCACCACCCTGGTGGCTGCTGTTCAGGCCGCTGGCTTGGTCGATACCCTAAAGAGCGAAGGTCCCTTCACGGTCTTTGCCCCCACTGATGATGCCTTCGCTGCGCTGCCAGCAGGAACCGTTGAAGGTCTGCTGGCCGACATCCCCGCCTTGACCAACGTCCTGCTCTACCATGTAGTACCTGGCAAGGTTATGGCTGCTGACGTGCTCGGCTTGGACGGACAGTCCGCCGAGACCGCCCTGGAAGGTCAGTCGATCGACATCAAAGTTGACATGAGCAATGTTTACTTGAACGAAAATGTCAAGATCATCATAACTGACATCGAAGCTTCCAACGGCGTCATCCACGTGATCGATGCAGTGTTACTACCGCCTCAATAAGCATTAATAACTTCTCCTCCTGAATGAACAGGCCGCACATTGGTGCGGTCTGTTCGCTTTGATAACCGCCCATGCAAATAATGCTAAATGGAAGATGTCTTGTATCTACTCAGACCTATGCAAAAAAGTAGGGCAAAAACGGTGTACGCGGTGGGCG
>DAOTXM010000337.1:0-3096 GCA_034435215.1 Anaerolineales bacterium | reverse complement strand
GGCATCGGCGGGCAACTGGCTGATTTGGGTTTTAGGACTCCGTCTGTTGGCGCTGGCCGCGTTGGCGGGCTTTGCCCTTTCTGGGTAATTCTGTCTAAACTGTCGCCAAGCGTTAAAGGTTAAGCGCCGAGAGCTCAGGGGGTTCTCCAAGCCCGCGCCCGTTTCGGCGGAGACATCCACCCGTTTGGTCAGGTTCAGGTACCAGCGCGGCGGGGCAAGGAATAGGTAAAGCAGGAGGAGAAGCACAAGGGCGAGGAGGGGAAGCAGGTATTTTTTTCACGGGTTGAGTATATCAAAACCGTCCCGAAGGATACCCTTTGGGACGGCAGGGCAATCGCATCTAATTTATGCTCAAATTGCCTTTAGCAGCTTGTTTTTCCTGTATAAAAGCTTTCCAATAGCTGTCCACCCTGTACCAGTCACCTTTCCCTCACCCCGAAGATGGCACTTTTCACCAGGGCGACTTCCCCCTCTCCCGCCGGGAGAGGGCAGGGTGAGGGCTTTTTCCTGCGATACTATCAATTTTGGTCAAAAAACGACCAGACCATCGAATTTGGATGCGATTGCCCTATAATTGTGGATTTTTTGTGGAGAAAACGTAAGTACAAGCAGTATATTGATATCTCCGTCATTTCTGCGGAGGCTGATTCGCTCACTCATTGCACATACTGAGCAAACACTGCCTCGAACTGCTCTTGAGAAACGAACCCCACCCATTTTTGCAGCAGGTTACCCTGCCCATCCAGGAGATAGAATTCCGGCTGGTAGCGAAAACCAAGCGCGCGCTGGAATTCCTGTGTGTTGGAATCATCCGCATCCAGATAGGTGAACCTTATCTTGCCGTAGTATTTTGCTTCCAGCCCATGCACCATGGGCGCCATGGAGCGGCAGGTGCCTCAGGTGAAGCGGAAGAACTCCACCAGCTGCAACTCGCCGGATGCCAGGTTCACGGTAGCAGGATCGGTGGCCTCGAGATCTGGTCCGCGCGAGGTGGCTATGGCTTGCGGGCTTTCGGTCGGCGTTTGTGTTGGCAAGATCTCGCTCGTGATCGGAGAAGCCTCGACGCTAACGGGGGGCTGATGAGTCGCTGTTGCTTCATCTACAGGCATAACGGGTTGTGTGGATACATCCGGTTGTGCAGGAACAGGCGCTGAGGCCGGAACACAGCCAGCCAATAAAACAACGGTCAGCAGGCTGATTGTCACGAATGAACGCGGTTTCATGTTTCTCCTCCAAGGTATAGTGTCACGGAATTCAACGTTATAGACAAAACTTATCAGATTTTTATTACCTCGTTAAGGAAACACATCACACCAAATCGAGACGGCCCGCTTTGACCATTGTGATTTCCTGCGCTATACTATGCCTATAAAGCAGGGTGCGGGGTATTTCCTCGCTTCCCTTCTTTGTTTCAAGAAGATACTAAAAACTAATATATGGAGGTTTTGATGGCTGACTTCAAATTGACTTATGCAACCATGTTCAATCCCCCTGACGAACTGCATACCGGCTTCGATAAGGCCGTGGCAACGCTCAAACAGAACCTGGGTAAAGAATATGGCATGATCATCAACAACAAAGACGTCTTTGCCGACATGAAATTCGAAGACTATTCGCCCGTAAACACAGACTGGAAGCTGGCAGTCATGCAAAAAGGGGACGCCAGACATGCCAAAGATGCTATCGCTGCGGCGCGTGCGGCCTTCCCCAAGTGGAGCCGCACCCCCTGGCAGGAACGCGTCAAACTGGTGCGCAAAGCTGCTTCCATTATAGAGGAGCGCATCTTCGACCTGGGCGCTGCCATGGCGCTCGAAGTCGGCAAAAATCGCATGGAGTCGCTTGGGGACGTGCAGGAAACTGCTGACTTAATGTATTACTCCGCGCTGATGATGGAACAGAACGATGGCTTTATCAAAGAGATGGGCAAAGACCCGTTGGTGGGCTACGAGGCCAGGAATGTTTCAGTCCTAAAGCCATATGGGGTTTGGTTGGTCGTTTCTCCCTTCAACTTCCCCTTCGCCCTGACAGGCGGCCCGACCGGCGCTGCCTTGGTGGCCGGCAACACTGTGGTCATCAAACCCGCCACCGACACAGCCTGGATCGTGCGCCTGTATGCTGAATGCCTGCGCGATGCCGGCTTCCCGGACGGCGTGGTCAACTTCGTGACCGGTCCCGGTTCCACGCTCGGGCAGGCGCTGGTAGACAGTCCTGAAGTGGATGGCGCGACCTTTACTGGTTCCTTCGATGTGGGCATGAAGCTCTTTCGCGACTTCGCCAACCGCAACTATGTGCGACCGGTCATCCTGGAACTGGGTGGTAAAAATCCAGCCATCGTCTCGCGCAATGCAGACCTGGAACGTGCTGCAATTGGCATCGTGCGCTCGGCCTTTGGCTTGCAGGGACAGAAATGCTCGGCTGCCTCGCGCGTCATTGTCGAGGAGCCGGTCTACGATGAACTGACAGGTCGCCTGAAAGAGTTGACCGACAAACTGGTCATCGGCGACCCGACCGATAAAAATGTCTATCTCGGCCCGGTCATCAACAAATCCTCCTACAACGATTTCAAGAACTTTACTGAAGAGATCAGCCAGGCAGGCGGCAAATTCCTGACCGGCGGTAAGGTCAAGACCGGTGGCATGTTCGACAAAGGTTACTACTGCGAACCCACCTTCGTTACAGATTTGCCTTTCGAGCATCGCCTCTGGCAGTACGAAATGTTCCTGCCCATCACCACCATTGGCAAGGTCAAGAACCTGGACGAGGCTATGAAGATCGCCAATAGCGTCAACTACGGCTTGACAGCCGGTTTCTACGGCTCCGATCAGGAAGTGGAATGGTTCTTCGACAACATCGAAGCCGGCGTAACCTACGCCAACCGTCCGCAGGGCGCGACCACCGGCGCCTGGCCCGGCTTCCAACCCTTCGGCGGCTGGAAAGGCTCCGGTGCTAGCGGCAAGAACGGCGGCGGCTTGTATTACGTGCAGTTGTACCTGCACGAGCAGATCCAGACGACGATCAAATAGATTGATCCCCCTCCTGCCTTTCAGGCACCTTCCCCCAAATTACCGCGGAAGTTGGCGGGGATTTTGGGGGAGG
>DAOTXM010000336.1:0-7987 GCA_034435215.1 Anaerolineales bacterium | reverse complement strand
AGGTATGCAGGGTAGGAGCTCAAACGCCAGCCCAGCAAGGCCATATCGTAATCCCTGGAGCCATAGACCGCGTATAACAGACCATCGAAATCGGTTTTCTGCACATCCAACATCAATCCCAGAGTTTCTGCCTGTTGGGCAATATATTCCGTCGCCATTTCGCGTACGAGATCATTTTCTGGCGTCAACAACTTAAAGCCTGGCAGCATAGATCCATCTGGGGCTTTTAGCATGCGGCCGTTTATCGCCAAAGCAGGCTCATTTTCCCAGGTATAGCCCGCCTCTTTCAAAAACCGGACAGCCTCGGCCAGGCGCACAGCACCGTTTGCGCCTGCGCATGGCAATGCCTCATCCGCGTTTCGCCAAAAATTGTCCAATACGAAACCCGCCAATGGGGCTGCATCAGCGCCCAATCTTTCCATGAGCACGCTTGGATCCACCATGCAACTCAACGCACGGCGTAAAGCCGGGTCGGCCAGGTATGGATTGGCATGGTTGAAAACCAGGAAACGCGCGTTACGGGTCACATTCCGACTGAGCATTACTTCGGATTGACGTTCCAAGCGGGATACAGCATCGGTAGAAAGACCATCTGGCGTCAGGATAAGATCCACTTCATCGTTCAGCAACGCATCCACGGCGGCCGCTTCGTCAGGATAGGTAACATAGCGAATGCCGTCGAACCAGGGATCACCATATGGCGTACCCAGGTTAATCCGGTTTTCGAATCTGGCCTCGATACGGCTGGCAAACTTCCACGGGCCTAAAGTCGGTTCGTTGGCGTTGGCGAGTTTGAAAAGGGAAGCACGCGCTTCGGCCAACTTCGCCTCATATTCGGTGCGGGCCTTTTCCAGCTTGTTATAAACGCTGTTCAAATCCTCCTGTAAACGGTTGGTCTGTTTGGTTGTATCTTGATACACCGTGCTACCGGGAGCCATGGTGTTAAGGGAACTGTTTAGTGTGTCTACCTCCGCCTGCATAAGAGCCAGTTGCGTTTCCAGTTCACGAATGGTTGGCAGCAACGTTTCATCCGGCAATGAATTGACTGCATTGACAATGCGCGGTTGCCAGTAGGCCTGGCTGACAATCGGTCCCAGCAGCACGCCATATTGCCAATCAGCAACGGCAGGTTTCGTCTTGAAATAAAACTTGACAGTGAATTCATCCTGGACTTCGGCTCGGTCGAGAACATCCGAATTGTAGGCAACCTGCCAGTTCAATCCCAACCGAAACCGCAAAGCTGTCTCGACTGTAAATACCACATCTTGGGCGGTAAAAGGAGAGCCGTCTGTCCAGGTGAGGCCTGGTTGCAGGGTCACGGTCGCTGCACAACCAGTGGCATCACAATTGACAGGCGAGGGTTGTCCTTTCGCGGTAGCAGGCTGGAAGTCCAGATAGGGAGGCGCAAGACGGTAGAGACTCGGCCAGTAGGCGGCTTGAGTCGCATTGTTCCAGTAGGCAGCGCCTGTTTCATCGAATATTGCCCAGACGTTGGTGGTGGAGATCTCACCTAAAATGGCAACCCGCAGCAGAGGCGCACGCTGCGGGATGGAGGTTGCCAAAGGAGGGTCAGGTGTATTTGTAAGTGCAGGGGTCTCTGTAGGCAGCGACTCCGGCGTAACAACGATACAGGCGGTTAATAGGAAAGCGGCAAGCGCCAGCGAAAAATGTCGAAGCCGCACTGCAAATCCCTAGGGTGTACAGGTGGTCCGATAATCCAGGGACTCGATGTTCCAGAGCGGATTGGCGGTTGGGTCCAAATCGAAGTTGCACAGATCCGGACGGGCTGCGGCGACCTTCAAACGCAAATAAAGCGGGATGGCCGGCAGGTCGGCAGCAAAGATGGCCTGGGTCTGGGTGTATGCTTCGCGGTACGCCGCATCGTCCGGGGTCTGCTGTTGAGCCCAGGCGCAGGCGGCATCGAATTCAGGATTTTTATAGCCAGTTACGTTCGCGCCCACCCAATTGTTGGCTGCCGTCGGTATCTGCGCGGTTGTGTACCAGGAACAGGGCGGCTCGAGGCTGGCTGTCCCCATGGCGAACTGAGCCAGGTCAAAGCTGCGGCCAAAGAGCGGGCCATTAGCCCCGCCTTCGGCATAGAGGTCGATATAGGACAGGTAGGTGACATTGACTCCAATGCCGCATTGACCAAGCGACTGGGCCAGGAGCTCACTGACCTGGCGGCGCTGGGTGGCGGAACTGGTATAGTAGTTCAGTACGAGCGGCGTGAGCGGTGGAACGTTCAAGACACCCTGCGCCTGCCGAGGCGTCGAGGGATCGTTATCCAGGTCCCTCCAGCCAGCCTGCTCAAGGAATTGGTTGGCCTGGGTAGGATCATATGGATAGGGCGCGACTGTAGAATTATACAAGGGATGCCCAGGAGATATGTATGTATTCGGAACAACCGACAATCCAAAGAGCACCGTATCTACCACCTTCTGGCGGTCGAGGCATAGGGCAATCGCCTGACGGGTGCGTTTGTCATGAAAGAAATCGGGGCGGTCGAGCGGCGGGGAGGTGCTATACCCATCATCGTAGGTAGCTGGCGTGATGCCCAGTCCAAGCCATTCGATGGCGTTCGTGACGGTCGTCAGTGCCTGGACCTGGCCATCGGTTTGCATCTGGAGCAGGAGAGATAATTGTCCATCCAGGTTAATGGTTGGATCAAGGAGGTCGCATTTACCTGCGACCAGGTCGCTCACAGCCGCATTGGGGTCAGGAAGGATACGAAAAACCAGGGTATCGAAGACCGGCAAACCTTCGCCTGCACGGAAATAACGGATATTTTTCTTGAGCGTAAGACGGTCCCCGGCCACCCAGGTATCCATCATATAGGGCCCCCAGCCAAGCGGGGTACGAGAAACAATGTCGATTTGAGGCAGATCGGCAGCATTGAATTCCTCCCAGGCATGCCGGGGAAGCGGCGCCCAGAAATTTGTGTAGTAGGTCGGATCAAGGAAACCGGGGATGCCCCACCATTGCAGGTGGGTTTCATCGGTCGCTTCGTATATTTGCGTGCGATCAGAGATGTACTTGGAGCCAGGTGTCGCCTCGTCTTTGGCAAGGTTATAAGCGTAGATGGAATCATCGGCGGTGAGTGGCTCTCCGTCCGACCAGACCAAGTCTTCTAGCAGGGTAAAGCTCACAATCATCTGGTCCATTTCGAGAGGACTGGCACCATCATAGGTAATCGCACAATCATCGCTGCGGCATCCTGCCGGGCGCACGCGCAGGCCTGCATTCAGGGTGACCAGGTTGCCGTCTGCATCCAGGATCATTTCACCGACTTGAACCGGGGTTGCCTCAATCATGGCATCACCACCAGCAACGCTGGGAATGCGCTTTAGAATCACAGGCTGGTAATTGTACCCAAGCACATCCATGGGGCCATCGTAAATGGCTTCGAGCACACTACGCGCAGCCGCATTTAGTTCGCCGAGCGGATAGAGGGTGTTCGGTTCCTCGCCCAGGCAAATGGTCAGGGTACGGGGGGGCGCCGGAGTTTCTGTCGGAGTGGGTATGGAAGGGATTACCGCCGTAGAAGTAGGCGTCTCGCGGTCGGTTCCCAACGGAAACTGGCAGGCAGAAACAAGAAAGACAAGGATGAATAGCGCCAAAAGGTTGCGCTTGACTAACTGGTAGGTCATAGAAAGGCTCTTTTTCACTGGGATGGTTGGTGCCCCAAAGTATGCCATAAAAATGAAATTCCGCCCAATCGAAAAAGGAACTTCGAGGCTCACATTTCCGGAAGAACCGCTGCCCTTCATGTGTTCTCAAGGCCGGGTCAGGCAGCGATAACGATACCAGGTTACAGGTCAAGACATAGCGTGCCGGAAACCCTTTTGCACATTATTCTTTTGCAGGTCGTTTACGCAACAACAGAGCGCTAACCACAACAAGGACTACCACCAGGGCAAGCGCAAGTGGCCAAGTTACATTAAGGGATGCTGTTTGTTTTGCGCTCTCAGCCGTCGCTAGTGCGGGATTTGTACCGGAAGATTGGGTGGGCAGAAGCGGGATCTGTTCCGCATTGGTTGCATCCAGTTCCCCACTGAACGCGATCCCATTTTCACGCAGCAGGAAGGCAGTGATCTTCCAGCTTTCTTCTTCGGTCAGGCTGCCGGGATCCCAATAGGGCATAGCCGCTAAAATGTACCCGTTCAAGCGGGCAGCCGTGGAAAATTTACCCAGCGCCGCATCCATTCCTATCACGGCGGGTACTGTCATGGGCAATTTGAATCCATCTTCATAGGGGCGTTCCCCATGACAACCACGTTCCCAACAATATTGTTCTTCGGGCGGGTATGTTTCACGGAACTCATCCGTCAATCCTTGCCCCCTATCTCCATGACACGGGAGACACAATAACCAGTAGGATTGAGCCCCGTAATCTGCCTGCATAGGTGAGGGAGGGAGAGTTGGTTCTGCCAGGCGCTCGAAGGGAGAGAGGGTTGCCGTTGGGGTCGACTGAGGCTGAATGGATAACGCAGTTCCCTCCTGGAAGATGACCATTGCCGAGAGCAAAGCCACTCCAAGAGGAAACAGGAGAAAGCGTGTTAAATTCTTTTTGATTGCAGGCACAGCCTATGTTTTACCACGCATGCGTGGGTCAAGCACATCGCGCAGAGCGTCACCAATCAGGTTCCAACCCATGACGAAGAGCACCAGGGTGAGGCCGGGCCAGACAACGATGTACCAGTACTGGTCAAGGCTGATAATCCAGTTGCGGGCAAACGAAAGCACCTGGCCCCAGTCAGCATATCCAATTTCCGTACCGATCCCAAGAAATGAGAGCGCGGCAAACGAGAGCACGACATCCCCAATCGCCAGCGAAGCCAGCACCAGGGTCGGGAAGATTGAATTTGGCAGGATATGGCGGAAAAGGATGCGACTATCCTTGACGCCAATCACGCGCGCTGCCATGACATAATCTCGTTCCTTAGTGGAAAGGATGTCGCCGCGAATGATGCGTGCATAGCTCATCCACCCGAAGGTGATCAACGCCACCATCGATGGAACGAGACTACGTCCTATTCTGGGAGTGAGCACGGCAGCCAGAATCAGAGCCGCCAGGATGAATGGGAGCGTCAACATCACATCCACAATGCGCATGATGATATTGTCAACAAAGCCGCCATAATAGGCCGAGATCGAACCGACGATCACACCAACCAGGAAAGTGGCAATCACTACAATAAAGCCTGTCCGGAAGGCCGTGCGCGTACCCCAGATAATGCCGTAAAAGACATCGTACTGTCCCTGGGATGTTCCAAAGATATGTACCCACTGGTCAGTTTTCATGATGGGCTTCCACCAGAAGGGCAGGGGCGGTGTATTGCGAGTCCATTCGGACATCATCGGCCGAGGGTCTGCCTTGAAACCGTCCCGCGGGATTTTATAAGGATCGTTGGGGTTCACAGGCGGCGCAATGACTGGTGCAAAAATCGCAATGAGTACAAACAAAGCCACCAGGATGAAGCCAAAAATGGAGGCAGGGGTCTTGGTCAAACCCAGCAGGATGCGGTAGTTATCCGGCCCGAGGAAGCGTTCCAACCAGCCGATCTTGCGCATCGGGATCGCGTCTACTAACAAGGTATTGTCACCGGTAGGTTTAATTTCAGCCATTTCAGGTTGCTCCTTAGGACAGTCTTACGCGCGGATCGACCACCGCGTAGAGAACATCGACCACAAGGTTGGCCACAATCAAGATCAGACCGTTGAACAAGGCAAAGCCCAGTACAGTGACCACATCCAATTGAGCAGCGGCAGAGGCAGCAGCCTGCCCGATCCCAGGATAGTCAAAGACCGTCTCGGTGATGACGACGCCACCGAGCAACCCGACCACGCTGAACCCTGCCAGAGTCACCACAGGGATCATGGCATTGGGTTGCGCATGTTTATAAATCACATCCCGTTCCGGCAAGCCTTTTGCGCGGGCGGTAGTAACATATTCCTGGCGTAAGGTTTCCAGCATGGAAGAACGCGTCACACGCAGGAAGGTGGCCCAGTTGATGTACGAGAGGGTCAGGATAGGCAAGATCATGTGCTTCAGAGCGTCCCAGAATACATCTATGCGGCCATTCAGCAGGGCGTCGATTGTGATCAGGGAGGTAAAGCTCCGATACCCTTCAGCATTGATCACCTGCCTGGCCCAGTCCGACAGGCGGCCAGGAGGAAACCATTGCAGGTTAGCGTAGAAAATCATCAGCACCAACAGACCAAACACAAAGGTCGGGAACGAAGCGCCAACGATGCTGAACATACGGCCGGCCTGGTCGATAAACCCATTGTGGTGCACCGCCGCCTGCACGCCCAGCCAGATGCCCACCAGAATCACCGGTGCAATTGCCCAAACAGTTAAATCGAGGGTGTTGGGGAAGCGCTGTTTGATCAGGCTGGCCACCTCCTGGGAACCCACGCGTGAATACCCGAAGTCGCCGAAGAGAATGCCGCCTTTACGAACGCCTGTTTCCTGGTCCACCGTGCCAACCAGCCAGCGCCAGTATTGGATGTAAAGCGGCTGATCCAGGCCATATTTCTTGATGATCCCTTCAATGGCTTTATCGTTTTTAGGGATGTCACGCACATACAGGGCCGAGCGTTCCACAGGGGTAAGGACCTGCAACATGCTGAAAATAAGGATGGTCACACCAAATAGAAGCACCGGCACCAACAGTAATCGTCGAATGATATAAGTGGTCATCGTCTGTTTTCTCCTCGGGATTTTTTCATCCGGAACAGGGTGAAGCGCGCTTCACCGCATTCCACAGGAAAAAATCTACGCCTGATGAGGGAGATGGAGAGGGGAGCCTGTTTCCCAGGCTCCCCCGTATTGCTCGATTACAACCTGATGCTACTATTCCTTATACATCGGATAGTAGTACAGATTGCTCCAGGCGCCGTTGTAGTTGACACCCTGAACGTAACGCGCCATGAAGCCATGGCTGGTGCCAATTGCCAGAATGACGCCGGGCGGATTGTCGTACACAGCCTGGTTCAACTGCTTGTAGACCTCATTGCGTTCTTCAGGATCGACAAGCAGAACACCTTCATTAATAAATGGTACAAAGGTGGCCTTGATCTCGGCTGGGATGTTCTGGCGAGCAGCATAAGTGGTCACCAGGTAGGGCACATACCAGTTGTGTGGATCATGGAAGTCCTCATGCCAGCCCACGAAGAAGATCGGCGCCAGGCTGGCGCGGATCGAGCGCAGGTAGGCAGGCCACGGCAGACCCACGACCTCGAGGATGAACTTCTCGTTGACCGAATTCAGGTTGCCAGAGAGGATCTCGGCAATGGTCTGGCGGGTGGTGTTGCCCTGGTTGTAGGAGCCCTGCATGCGGAAGCCAATCTCCCAGACATCATCGGGATCCTCACCAGCCGGGATGCCGTCCTTGTCCACATCGGCCAGTTTGAACTCTTCCTCGCACTTGGCCAGGTCGAAGGTGTAGACCGGATCGTCCTCGTTGTAACCGGGCATGCCGGGCACCGCCAGGCTCTTGGACTGAACAGCCTCGCCGTTGAAGATATCGTTGATATAGGTATCCCAATCGAAGCAGTAGTTGAAGGCCTTGCGGATGTGGACATCATTGAAGAAGTCGGCCGGGATGCCGTTGCCATCCAACTGGCCGGAGCCGAGGTAGGTGTTGCTGCCATCCGGATTGGCGACTGCAAAGTTGAAGAAGATATCCGAGCGGGTGTTGCCGGGTTTGCCGAGTGTGCGGCGGAAGGGCAATGTGTCGTCTACGACTTGGCATTCATAGTCATAGAGGTCCATATTCCACTGGCAATCCTCGCCGACCAGCGCATCCATCTGCGAGCGGTTCTCGACCGGTACAGCGCCGGCATCGGCGTCGCCAGCCTGCAGCATGGCGAAGCGGGTGCCCCACTCGTCCACGAGCTTCTGCACAACGCGCGTGATCTTGGGCTGACCGGCCGGACCGCCTTCCCACACCGGCATGTCGTCGGCGCGCCAGTAGTTCTCGTT
>DAOTXM010000335.1:0-22833 GCA_034435215.1 Anaerolineales bacterium | reverse complement strand
GTACGCCCCCGCGCACATCGTTTTTGCCGCCATTCTAAAGGCAGGCCGAGTAGTCACAAGGAAAGCCCAAAAATAGCACAAATCCTGCCCGGAAAAGTGAAAACATCAAACCGCTCCAAAATACCTTAAAATCAAAGAATGAAATCACATTTGCGGCTTAATACCTGGTTATTGCCCTTGTTGGTGATCGCCCTGGTAATCATGCAGTTGCTCGATCCTTCGCGCGTGTGGACGATTTTTCTGGTTGGTTTGGGTGGTCTATGGCTGGTCGCGTTCATATGGGCTCGCAGTCTTGCGGACCAGCTCGCGATCACCCGTGAAATGCGTTATGGATGGGTACAGGTTGGGGACATGCTGGAAGAACGTTTCACGCTGGGAAATAAAGGCTGGTTGCCAGCTACATGGGTGGAACTCGAAGATCACTCCTCTTTACCGGGCTATAACGCCAGTCTGGCCACCGGAGTGGATGGCATGGGCACCACACAATGGCGTAAGAAAGGTGTTTGCAATCGAAGGGGGCTATACCAATTGGGCGATACCAGCATCCATACGGGAGACCCGTTTGGCATCTATACCGTTACCATTACGGACCCGGCACGTGCGTTGCTGATGGTCATGCCACCGGTCGTACCTTTGCCGGCTTTGGAGATCATCCCTGGCGGGTACAGCGGTGAGGGACGGCCTCTTCCTGATGCGCCGGAACGCACTGTGGATGCCAGCAGCGTACGGGAATATATCCCCGGAGACAGCATGCGCCTGGTGCACTGGAAAACCACCGCCCGGCATGCAGAACCCTATGTGCGCCTGTTCGATGGCACCCCTGCTGGCGATTGGTGGATCCTGCTGGATTTGCAAGCTGTATGTCAAGCTGGCAGTGGTGAAGATTCCACGGAGGAACATGGCATCATCCTGTCAGCCTCCCTGGCTGACCATGGACTGCGTGCACGCCGTGGGGTGGGCCTGGTCCTGAACGGAAGGAACCTGGATTGGCTGCCTCCCCGCGCGGGCGTCGGCCAGAGATGGGAAATCCTGCGCGTGTTGGCACTTGCAGCGCGCGGAGGAACGTCACTTGAAGAAGTGCTCGAGCATATCCGCCCCAACTTGAGTCGCAACGCCAGCCTGCTCATCATCACACCCAGCGCCAGGACGGACTGGCTTCAAAAACTGCCTCTACTCAACCGGCGCGGGATCAGATCGACCGTCTTTTTGCTCGACTTGCATTCCTTCGACCGGAAGTTGGACAATTCTGGCGTTGCAGAGGAACTCAAGAAAATTCACGTGCGTTGCCATACCATTTCGCGTGAGTTCCTGAACCGCCCCGAAGCGCATCCCGGTACGCAGGGCCAGTGGGAATGGCGTGTCTCTCCCACCGGGCGGGCTATTCCTGTCCGGACCCCGGGCGACCAACGCTGGCGGAGGCTGGCAAAATGATTCCCCTGCCTTGGCGGTGGCTTTGGCGAAATTTCAACCTGGTTTTGTTGTTAGCAGCCATAACCTGTCTTGCCCTGGCACTTGGGAAGGTCGTCCGGGGTGTCACCTGGTCCTTGCTGGTGCCGATTTCCCTGTTTGCGGTTGCCTGTGGCTGGGGAGCAGGTGCCAGCCGTTTAAACCCGAAACAGGCCTGGCTGAGTCTGACCGGTTTGGGCATCCCGGGAGTATTCATCCACGTTACCGGACTGGTTCGTCCACTCGGAGGCTTGATCCTGGCAGTGTTTTCGCTCATGCTTCAGATCGCCTTATGGTTCTATGACAGAGTATTGATCGACGTCAGTCCCGTGCTGGCCGCATGGACCAATTTGACCGGTCATGTTGCCAGTATCCTTGCTCGCCTGTGGGAATGGAGTGTTGCGCTTGTTGCCGGGAAGACAGTCCTGGATCCACTTGCCGCCGGACTGGTCTGGAGCCTGCTCTTGTGGTTGGTGGGTGCCTGGGCGGGCTGGCAATTGCGGCGGACATGTCGGGCCCTGGTTGCTCTCACCCCTGGCGGCGTGGTGCTTGCCCTGGTGCTCGATTACACCCGCGGAGAGACCGGATTGGTGATTGTCTACCTGACCATCCTGCTGGCACTGATGGGACTTTCGAGAAATGTATGGATGCATTTGCAATGGCAACGACGCCGGGTGGATTTTGCCGAGAGCATTGTCTTCGACACGCTTCTCATGGTCGGCCTGGTGACAGTTTTGCTGGTGTTGGCTGCGGCTGGAGCCCCTTCGTTTTCGTGGCGCGAACTGCTCGATAAATTGCAGGAAGCAAATCAGAATGTTGAAGACCGGGTTGCCGAATCCTTAGGGCTGGAAGCCCCTCCCAATGTCGCCATTGAAGCTGTATACCGGGCTGAGGGCCTGCCCCGCCAGCACCTGCTGGATATACCTCCCGAACGGTTGCAGGATGTGGTATTGACCATCAGTACGGGGGAATTGCCGCCCCTCCCAGAAGCGGTGGTTGGCCTATACCCGGCTCGTTACTATTGGCGGGCGATCACATATGATGTCTACTCCGGTGTCGGTTGGCGCAGCAGCCCGGCAGTGGCTGTCCTGCTGCCCGCCAATACCCCGTTATTGGAATTATCCCCGGAATATCGCCGCGTTACCCAGCACATCGAACGCCGCCCGGGGGCGGGCTCAAGTCTGTATTGGACTGGCCTTCTGGCCCAGGCCAATACAGAGCTTGAAATTGCATGGCGCACGAAACCACCAGCGAACCCTGACCCGGTTCAGACCGGCGACATGCTTGGCGCTTTGACGGATTCCGAAGAATATACGGTCGTTTCGTACGTGCCACAATTCAGTGCTGCTCGATTCCGCCGTGCAGGCGGCGATTATCCCGCGGAGATCATCAGCCGTTATTTGCAACTACCCGAATCCACACCCGAACGCGTATTGGCGCTGGCCCGGGAACTCACACAGGCCGATCCTACCCCCTATGATCGCGCTGAATCCATCGAGGCTTACCTGCGCGGGTTTCCTTACACACTGGAGGTCAAGCCGCCTCCGCAAGGCCGCGATGTGGTGGACTACTTCCTGTTCACGGCCAGGCAGGGCTATTGCGACTATTATGCCACTGCGATGGTGGTGCTGGCGCGCGCCGCCGGGCTGCCGGCGCGCGTGGTGGTCGGATATGCCAGCGGCGAATATGATGCCCCAACCGCCAAATACATCATTCGGGAGAAGGATGCCCACTCCTGGGTCGAAGTCTATTTTTCCGGGATCGGATGGGTGGAATTCGAACCGACGGCTGCCCTGCCGGTGATTCCTAGATCTGGAGATGAAAACGCTTCGGAAACTCCCCCGAACCTGCCTGCCGGTCAATCTGCCATCGCGTGGTTGAAAACACAGTGGCGTGACCTGGTCTCCAGCCTGGCAGGACAGGCGTTCATCGCTGGGAGCGCCTTGATTGTGTTATTTTTCCTGTGGCAGATGGGTGAGATGTGGTTCCTGTACCTGATTCCTGCTCCACAAGCAATTGCCCAGATCTATTCCCGTTTGGAAAAAGTCTCAACCCGCGTGCTCCCCGATCTGCCCGCCGGGCACACGCCCTGCCAATTACAGACCGCACTAGCCCACCGGCTCAGGGGCATAAAAGGCAGATTACTTAAGGATGTATTTTCAAAAGCGGACCTTGCAATTGAACGAATCGTGGCACTATACGTCGCTCAGGCTTTCAGTGGGCACCCGCCTTCGAGATCGCAAGTCAATCGTGGAATAAGAACCTGGATCCACCTGCGCTGGCGGCTGTGGCTCGCAACCAGCAGCAAGATTCATCCAAGAAGTGGCAATTGATTGGCTTGGCAGTGTACCGGGTCTTGTGATGGTGACCTCCTTACTATGCCTTCCCAGACAACCAGCGTGGACCAATCCCTAGAGCTCTGAGGTTGTTTTTATGAAATCGAGGACTTCATCGAGTTTTGCAAAGGCCAGGGCAGTTACCGTATCGGCCCCCCCATAATAGATCGCAATCCGTCCGGTAGGTTGATCGTATAAGGTAGCGCATGGAAAAACAACATTTGGCACATCGCCAACGCATTCGTAATATGTTTGTGGTGAAAGCAGGTAGGGACCACCGCGATACATTACTTTCCATGGTTCATCCACATCAAGCAGCGCGGCTCCAAAACTATAGACGAAACCATTGCAGGAAGTGAGTACACCGTGATAGAACAACAACCAACCTTCGGATGTCTCGATGGGAACCGGTCCGGCTCCGATCTTTGTGCTTTGCCAACCGCCTTTGACACCCATCACGAAGCGATGTTTGCCCCAATGGATCATGTCCGGACTTTGGCTGACGTAAATATCACCAAAAGGGGTATGCCCGTTGTCGCTGGGTCGATTCAGCATGAAATATTTGCCATGGATTTTTCTGGGAAAGAGCACGCCGTTGCGATTGAAAGGCAGCAGCGCATTTTCCAGGAAATAGAACTTCTCAAAGTCGAAGGTATAGCCGATCCCAATCGTTGGGCCGTGATACCCATTACACCAGGTGACGTAGTACCGATCCTCCAGCCAAACTACGCGTGGATCGTAGCGGTACTGGTATCTGCCGATCTCGGGATCATCGCAGATCCAATCGATCGGAGCATCTTTTAAGTCCCAATCGATCCCGTTCTTGCTGAAGCCGCTATGCAAGTTCATGTCGCGCTTTTTATTGTCACAGCGGAAAACGCCAGCGTATCTCCCTCGATAAGGGACGACAGCGCTATTGAAGATACTATTGGATGATGGGATCAGATTACGGGGGATAATCGGGTTGGCGCTATACCGCCATACGACTTCTGAATAATTTGCTGGCCGTTCTTCCCAGGGGAAATTGGGCAGAGATGAATTGGACATGGGTGTGTCACCTCCAGTTTGTACCAATTCTAACAAAGTAGTTGACTCCCATCAATAAAGTCTGTATAATAATATAAATTGTGAGAGCGCTCCCATTTTATCATCAAATGTAGCCCTTTTTGGGGTTTTTATTGGCAAATTTTACATATTTTGTGACATATAGTTGAGAGCGCTACCAAACCCAGGAGCACATCGTGCCGGATTTCACGCTTGAGGATATCGCAGAGCTTGCAGGGGTGTCACGCTCGACTGTTTCGAGGGTCATCAACGAACAGCCGAATGTTCGTGAGAATGTTCGCAAGCATGTGCTGGAAGTGATTCAAAGAACGGGATACCACCCCAATGTAGCTGCACGCACGCTTGCCTCGCAACGCTCCTGGACCATAGGCCTGATCCTGCCTCATAGTGTCAGTTTTTTCTTCACGGATCCCTACTATCCTCACCTCACCAAAGGAATAGCCCAGGCCTGCAACCAATATAATTACACTTTGGCGCTTTTCCTGGTTGGGTCCAAGGAAGATGAAGAAAAAATATTCCCCCGCGTATCCCGTCGAAGCTTGCTGGATGGTGTGATTGTCCAATCCGGTCACCATGGTGACCAGGGAATTATCGGTCATTTAGTCGATGCAAACATGCCGCTTGTCATCGTCGGCCGCCCGTTTCGCTCCGACAATGTGAGCTACATTGACATTGACAACGTCAACGCGGCTTATAACGCAGTCACGCATCTGATTCGCCTGGGGCGCCAACGTATTGGCACGATCACTGGCCCGGTAACCAGCACAGTCGGAATTGACCGCAAGGAAGGATATCGAAAAGCACTGCTTCAAAGAGGGCGGGAGGTGGATGAGTCTCTCATCAAGGAAGGGGATTTTACCGAGGCTGGCGGGTATTACGCAATGCAACAGATGTTGTCCGCAAAGCCTGATTCCGTCTTCGCTGCGTCCGATATCATGGCAATTGGCGCAATGCGCGCCGTTCGTGATGCCGGCCTGCGTATCCCGGAAGACATCGCCATTGTCGGTTTCGACGATCTCCCGATTGCTACCCTTTCTGATATTCAATTGACCACCATCCGGCAGCCGGTTGTTTCATTTGGCGCGAAGGCCGTCGAAATCCTGATCGACCTGATCGAAAATGGCATTACCCCCACCCGGCACATCATTATGGATACTGAACTCGTGATCCGCGACTCATGCGGTGCTAAACGAGAAAAGTAAGGAAAGATTTCATCATAATGTATATCTTTCCTCAAATGCTATTGCATAAACTTATAAACAAGGAGGCAGAAATCCACTACAGATAAAAAAGAGATCAGATCCTTTGTCCATAAGAAGAACGTCTGGCGTAACAAGCGATGCCGGACGCCATCGAATGCGATGAAGCCTGTCATCCCTGGAAGAGTTAGCAGGCTTCACGACCAGAAATGTACCATAATCAAAACAAAAAGGAGAATGAAGATGAAACGCTTAACCGCAATTCTATCCATCCTGATGGTTCTCAGCATGTTGCTGGCTGCCTGTGGCACTCCAGCAACCGAAGCTCCGGCTGCTCCCGTCGAGGCACCGGCCGCAACTGAAGCGCCAGCACCAACAGAGGCTCCTGCTGAACCCCCCACTGCTGAAGGACCTGCTGATCCGAATGCCCTGCCCCGCAATGAGACCCTGTACTTCAACGGTTTTCAATGGGGTGCCATCAAGGGTTGGAATCCCTATTCTTCCGACATGAACAATGCGATGGCCGTTGTGGACGGTGCCAACAACGCCAGCGCCCGCGTCACCATGTTCGAAACCCCGTACATGTATAACATGCTGGATGGCAAGCAATATCCCCTGCTGGCTGATGGAGATTACAAATGGAACGCGGACATGACGGAAGTCACGTTCAAGATCAAGCCGGCTGCAAAGTGGAGCGATGGCACCCCGGTGACCGCCGATGACGTTGCCTACACCTGGGCCACGCATATGAAGTACGAAACCACGAACGGCGCGGCCTACAAGGATTACATCGAGACCATCGAAGCAGTAGATCCCCAGACAGTTTTGATCAAGGCCAAGTTGAATGCCGAGGGAAAAGCTGCCAATCCCCTCCAAGTCGCTGCTTACCTCAGCAATATCTACGTTGTTCAGAAAGCCTGGACCGAAACCCTGGAAGCACGCGTTGGCGACGATAAGGCTGCTTTCAAAGCCGATCCGGCTGAAGATGTCGTCGGCTCTGGTCCTTACACCAAGTACTATGCTGACGACCAGAAAGTTGTCTTGATCCGCGATGACAATTACTGGGGTCAGGATGCCTCCATGTGGGGCAAGTTGCCGGTTCCGAAGTATCTGGCGCATACGATCTTTGCCGATAACAATGCCGGTCTGGTTGCTTTGAAGGCCGGTGAAGTGGACGTCAGCCAGCAATTCAATGCCAATGTTCAGGACCTGTGGTTGAAAGACGGCCTGCCCGTCTCCACCTACCTGCCAGAGGCGCCCTATATGGTTGCAGCCAGCCTGCCGACCGCCTACTTCAACCTGAAGTCCTATGGCTTGGACAATGTTGCCGTCCGCAAAGCCATTGCTATCGCGGTAGACTATGATACGATCATTGCCAATGCAATGACCAACCAGTCCCCGACCTTCACCCAGGTTCCGCGCTCGGTGATGAACCCGACTGCTGGCGAACAGGCCATGTACGATCATGATGCCGTCAAGGACTTGCAGTGGACCGGCAACGATATCGAAGGCGCCAAGAAACTCCTCGATGATGCCGGGATTAAAGATACTGACGGTGACGGCTGGCGCGAGCTCGATGGGAAGAAACTTTCCTACAAAGCCCTCTGCCCCAACGGCTGGTCTGACTGGCAGGCTGCTATCGAGATCGTTGCTGCCGCCGGGCAAAAGATCGGCATCGATATTACAACTGAGTTCCCCGAATGGTCCGTGTACCAGACCGTCTTCACCGATGCGACGGTGAACAACTACGACATCTTCATGGTGTGGAGCAATGGCGCTGGCCCGACCAACCCGTGGGGACGTGTCCGCCAGTTGATGAGCTCCGAATTTGTCGGTACTACGGGTAACTGGAACGGCAACTGGGGTGGCTACAGCAATCCTCGCGCCGATGAAATCATTACCGCGATCCCCAATGAAACCGATCCCGCCAAGCTGAAGGAACTCTATACAGAAGCGACCAAGATCTACCTGACCGATGTTCCTTCCTTTACGCTCATGTACCGCCCCGATCTGTTCCACACTGTGAACGAATCGGTATGGACCAACTTCCCTGCAGCGGATGATGGCACCAACCCGCCCGTCCCACCGACCAACCTGGTCAATGGCTACGGTGTCGCAGGCCTGTATAACCTTGAGCTTGTGAACCCGTAAACATAATCCAATGAAAACAGCCATGTTCCGCCAACACCGGAACATGGCTGTTGAATATACCCAGGTCGGTTGAAAATTGCGCTTTTTTACGAGCAGGGATGCACAATTTTCAACTGTGGGCATTCTATCAGTAAATTACGAAACGACTGGGAAGAGCCCGAAATCAGGGGTATGCTCATACCCCTGGTTTCGGGCCTCTTTCAAAAATCGTGAAATATCGATTATATTTATGATGGAGGTGTTGAGTGAAACGATACCGAAAATATTTCATCAACAAAATGATGTGGTTCTTGATCACATTGGTCTGCGCGTTCGTTTTGAATTTCATCCTGCCCCGACTGATGCCCGGGGATCCCGTGGCTGTTATCACAGCCAGGGCGGTTCAGGGGATGCAAAGTCATGCCGGGATCCAACAGGTTTATAACCAATATGCTGAACTGTTTGGCACCAATAAACCCATGCTGGAACAATTTTTCCTTTACGTGAGGAATGTCGTTCGGGGCGATTTTGGTACCTCACTAAGCCAATATCCCCGATCGGTGGCAGACATTATCAATTCCTCGATCTGGTGGACAATAGCACTTCAGTTCCCGGCAATCATCGTTGGCTGGCTGATCGGGAACACCCTCGGCGCGTTAGCTGCTTATCTCAGGGGGGGGTTCGATAAAGTACTTATGCCGGTCAGTATTTTTGTGAGTAATTTACCGGCATTTGGCATGGCAATCATTATGCTGGTCATTTTTGGAGTCCAGTTGAAATGGTTCCCAACTTCGGGGGGATATGGGTTCAACCTGATTCCCAATTTCAGTTATGCATTTATATGGTCTGTGATCGTCCATTATCAACTGCCATTCTGGTCGGTTGTGTTGATCGCGATCGGTGGTCAGGCGATCGGCATGCGCTCCATGGCTATCTATGAGTTGAATGCGGATTATGTGAAATACAGCCGTTTCATGGGCATCAAAGATCGCAAGATCATCGGTTATGTCTTTCGGAATGCCATGCTACCGCAGATTACCGGTCTAGCTTTGGCAATTGGTACCATGGTCAGCGGCGCGCTGGTAGCAGAGATCATCTTTAGTTATCCCGGTCTTGGATCTACGATCCTGACGGCGGTGAGGGGTCAGGATTATCCGTTGATCTCGGCCACCACCTTGATCATCACATTGATGTTGTTGAGCGCTAACTTTCTCATCGAAATCTTATATGGCTTTATCGACCCGCGTATTAAAGCGGCGCAGTCGGATTAGGCAAAGATATTGCTATGAAACATACACTCCAACAAGTCTTTCGCTCCGGCAAATTTGTCGTTGGCTTTTCGATATTCATAGCCATTCTGCTGACCGTGATCATTTACCCGCTGATCATCACAGACCCTCCTCTCGCGATCATTGCGCAAGGTACCTTCTTTGAACCGGGGATTTACGTGAATGTGTACGACAGCCTTGGTACGCCGAAATATACACTGAATCTGGATGATGCTGCGGCCAATCGCGTTGGCAGCAAGTTGGGCGACCAGGAACGCCTTGATATGCAGGAATGGCTCTTGGCGTACGGGATTCCTGAAGACGAGATAGACCTCACGGACACCGAAAAACTCCTGGAACAATGGGTAAACAATTTTGATCCCACCCTTAGGTTTAAGGGGATGACCAATGCCAAGCGGCAGTACTATGTCAGGCTCAACGACTCGCTCAAAGGGATTCTGGCGACCGAGGGGGCGATCATTGCCGAAAAAAATCCGGAGACGGGCGTT
The DNA here is from genome assembly GCA_034435215.1 of Anaerolineales bacterium. Lineage (GTDB taxonomy): Bacteria > Chloroflexota > Anaerolineae > Anaerolineales > Villigracilaceae > JAABUE01. The sequence goes on along the minus strand of DAOTXM010000335.1, from coordinate 12,880 downwards.
TTGGAAGAGGCAGGCATCGTTCGACAAACCGATTATGTGAATATCAACCAGGTTCCGAACGTACGGGTACTGCCGCTTGGAACCGACAACTTTGGGCGGGATATGCTGACGGAATTGGTGTCGGCGACCGGCACATCGCTGAAGATCGGTTTTATTGCAGGAACGATCGCTACCTTGATCGGTTTAACCCTGGGGTTATTGGCCGGTTACATCGGCGGCCTGATGGATGACATCATCATGTTCTTTACCAATCTCTTTACCGTCATCCCCAGTTTTGTGATATTGATCCTGATCATGTTCAGCATCGGACAGGAATACCGCGGGGCTATCACGGTCGCAGTGGTGATCGGGTTGACTTCCTGGTATTGGACTACCAGGGCAGTGCGAGCACAAGTGATTTCACTGCGCAATCGCGACCATGTCAATCTGTCGAAACTATCCGGTCACTCGATCCTTCACATCATTGTCGCGGATATTTTGCCTTACATCGCTTCTTACGTTGTAATGGCGCTGATCCTGCAGATTTCCGCGGGTATTCTGTCGGAGGCTTTTTTATCGTTCCTTGGATTAGGACCCCGAACCACCGAAGTGCCGACATTGGGCTTGATGATGCAATGGGCAATGATCTACTCGGCGCATCTGCTCGGAAAATGGTGGGCGTATTTCCCCGTGATCATCGTCATCGCTCTGATTACCTTCTCGATGAACTTGATGAATACTGGCCTCGACCAGGTATTCAATCCGACATTGAGAGACTAGGTGTTGAAATGTCAAAAGTCATGTTAGATGTTAGGGATCTGACAACAAAGTATGTCACCCGGTTCCGGGAAGATGTTTATGCGGTTGACCATGTTTCTTTGAAGGTCGAGGAAGGGAAATCGCTGGGAATTGCAGGAGAATCCGGCTGCGGAAAGTCGACGCTCGCGCTCAGCCTGATGGGGTATTACTTTCCCCCGCTGCATTATATGAGTGGCGAGATCATTATCGATGGACGTAATATTTCTGGGATGGATCCTGATGAAGTTCGTAAATCCATATTGGGTACGGAGATTTCCTATATCCCGCAAAGCGCGATGAACGCGCTCAACCCCACCCAGAAGATTATCCACTTTATTGAGGATGTCATTCATGCCCATGATGAATACATTCCCCCAACGAATATTCGTACGCTTGCCAGAGAATCCTTTGAAGCTCTGGGGCTCTCCGCGGATGTGCTGGAAAAATACCCTGTTGAACTTTCGGGCGGCATGAAACAGCGTACGGTGATCGCAATCTCGGCGATCCTTTTTCCGAAGGTGCTGATTGCGGATGAACCTTCCTCCGCGCTCGATGTCACTTCGCAAAAGATGGTCATCAAGATGCTGAAATACATGATGGAACAGAAGCTCATCAAATCGATGATATTCATCACCCATGAGCTTCCGCTGCTTTACAACGTGACCGATGATATTATGGTTATGTATGCAGGGCAGATCGTGGAGAAGGGCACCGCACACGAAGTCGTGTTCGATCCACTCCATCCCTATGCCAAGGGCCTGATGGGCTCGATCATTGTCCCCGAAAGTGGTCTGCGGGATGTGGAATTGACCGCCATCCCCGGCGTGCCGCCCAATCTGAAGAATCCACCGACTGGCTGCCGTTTTGCCGAACGTTGCAAATATACTCGGCCAGAATGCGAGGCATTTTCTGTTTCTCTTCGTGATGTGGGTGGGGGGCGCGCATACCGCTGCATCTTATCGGAAAATGAGCTGCGAGAGAATTACAAACGGGAGGCTCGTAAAAATGGCTGATGAGAAGAAGTTATGTCTGAGTGGATCAGGCCTCACCAAGGTGTTTGGATTTGGTCGACAGAAAACTGTCGCTGTTGATCATGTGGATTTCAACTTCTACGAGGGAGAAATTGTCTCGATCGTGGGCGAATCGGGCAGCGGAAAGACCACTTTGGCGAAGATGCTGTTGGGATTGATCAACCCCACGGAAGGGGAGGTTTACTTCCAGGGGATGAAGCGAGACATCAGCACTCACAGGAAGAAGCAGGAATATTGGAAGAACATTCAGGCGATCTTTCAGGATCCGTTCTCTTCATACAACATGTTTAACAAGATCGATACCGTGCTTTTGGATTGTATACACATGCGCGGCGGTCGCAGACTTCCACGTGCGAAGAAAGTGGAATTGATGACAGAGGCGTGCGGTTTTGTCAACTTGAAGTTCGAGGAATTGACCAATAAGTATCCTTTCGAGCTTTCCGGTGGACAGATGCAGCGGTTAATGATCGCCCGTATCTTCCTGCTCAAGCCGAAAATCTTGCTGGCTGATGAGCCGACTTCGATGATCGATGCCTGTTCACGTGCGACCATCCTGGGTATGTTGTTGAAACTGGTGTTCGAAACCGGGATGACGCTTATTTTCATTACCCATGACCTTGGCCTGGCGTATTATGTTTCTGACAAAATATATATTATGGAGCATGGAAAATTCGTCGAAAGCGGATCTCCCGATGAGGTGATTCTGCATCCGAAAGAGGCTTACACCCAGCGCCTGATCAATGATGTTCCAAAGATCCATGCAGAATGGGATCTCACAACTGTGTAATGTAATTCTCTTGAGTCAGGTTCATGAAAATTCAATCTTTGGCAGGCGCCTGGGAGTTTCGCCAGGCGGGCGCGGAAGAGTGGCTGCCTGCTAGCGTTCCCGGCGGCGTGCATACCGATTTGCTGACCCTGGGCCTTATCCCCGATCCGTTTGTGGGCGACAACGAGAGGCGCGTCCAGTGGGTGGCCGAAGCGGACTGGGAATATCGATGCCGGTTTGTTGCCTCGCCCGAGCTTTTACGCCAGCCACAGATCTGGCTGGTGTGCGATGGGCTGGATACGCTGGCAACCGTCAGCCTGAATGGTCGTGAGTTGGGGCGCACCGCGAATATGTTTCGGGGATATTGTTGGGATGTGAAGCCGATGCTCAAGGCGGGTGACAACGAACTTCGCATCGATTTCGACTCGCCTGTACGCTTTGCCGCCGCGAGGCAAACCGTCCGCCCCTTGCCGGGTGTCTCGCAGGCCATCCCGGGTGGACCATATTTGCGCAAAGCACCCTGCCAGTTCGGCTGGGACTGGGGGCCGCAATTGCCTCCCATCGGCGTCTGGAAAGACATTCGGCTGGAGGGCTACGATAACGCACGGATCGAGGAGGTCCACCTGCGCCAGCTGCACGCTGGGGGGCAGGTAACGGTCGAGGCGCGGGTAGCCGTTCGAAGTTGGGAGGAAGCGCCCCGCTCGGTCGTCATGCGACTGGTCGCGCCGGATGGGCAGATCTTTGAAACCGGCGGGGAAGTCGCTCCAGGGAACGGGGGCAGGCTTCAGGTCCAGATACCCGACCCGCAACTGTGGTGGCCGAACGGTTACGGCGCGCAGCCACTTTATAAAGTCAGTATCGAACTACACCAGGCGGATATCCTGCTCGACCAGCGCGAATACCAACTTGGCTTGCGCACCATCGAACTGCGCCAGCAGCCTGACGAGTGGGGACGCTCCTTCACGTTCGTCGTCAACGGGTTACCGATCTTTGCCAAAGGCTCTAACTGGATCCCCGCCGATTCATTCCCGACCCGCATTTCGGATGCCTGTCTCGAAGGGTTTATTCGCTCGGCGGCGGAGACGCACCAGAACATGCTGCGCGTGTGGGGCGGCGGTTTTTACGAAGAAGAACGGTTTTATGACCTGTGTGATCGTTACGGTATCCTGGTGTGGCAGGATTTCATTTTCTCCTGCAGCATTTATCCTTTGCACGATCCTGACTTCCTGGAAAACGTCAGGGAAGAAGTGGTACAAAATGTCCGCCGCCTGCGCCATCGCGCCAGCCTGGCGCTGTGGTGCGGCAACAACGAGATGGAACAGGGCTGGGTGGATTGGAATTGGAACCGCCCTGCGTTCCAAGATTTAAAAGCCGCCTACGACCGGTTCTTCCACCACGCGCTGCCTGCCTGGTGCGCTGACGAAGACCCCGACCACGCTTACTGGCCCAGTTCTCCTTCGTCCGATACGCCCTTTGAGGACCCGAACGGCCAGCGGCAGGGCGACGCGCATTATTGGGACGTCTGGCATGGACGCAAGCCGTTCACCGCGTACCGGGACCAGTACCCGCGCTTCATGAGCGAGTTTGGCTTCCAGGCGCTGTCGCCGCTGGCGACCATCCGCACCTACGCAGATGAGCCTGAATGGAACATGACCTCGTATATCATGGAACAGCATCAAAAGAACGCCAGCGGGAATGCCCTGATGGTCGGGCAAATGCTGGATATCTTCCGGCTTCCCAAGGATTTCGACTCACTGGTCTATCTCAGCATGGTTTTGCAAGCCGAGGGCATCCGGTATGGCGTGGAGCATTGGCGGCGCCATCCGGAGAGGGTGTCGGGAACCCTGTACTGGCAGCTGAACGATTGCTGGCCAGTGGCCTCCTGGTCGAGCCTGGATTACTTCGGGCGCTGGAAAGCCCTGCATTACGCCGCGCGCCGTTTCTATGCGCCGCTGTCGTTGTCCATCGAAGATAAACCGAGCGAGCAGGATATATACCTTACCAGCGATTTGCGCGAAACCTGGGAAGGGTCCGTGCACTGGTCGCTGGAAATGCTGGATGGGGTGGTGATGGAGGCGGGTGAGCAGCCCGTGCAAGCCGCTCCGTTCGAGGTGACGACTGTCTGCCGCCTCGATTTTTCCGGCCACCTCGATGACGATTCGCGCCGGGGAGCCGTTTTTGTTGCCGAGCTCCGGCAGGGCGGGCAGGTCCTGTCCAGGCAGACGGCTTTCTTTGTTCCCACCAAACATCTTGCGCTGGCTGAACCGGGGATCGCGGCGCAGATGCGCGTCGAAGGGGAACAGATTTTCATAGAACTGACCTCCCATTCGTTGGCACGCCTGGTGGAGGTTGCGCTGGAAGGCGCGGAAGTCGTTTTCAGTGACAACTATTTCGACCTGCCCGCCAAGCGCACGATGGTCGTTTCTGCGCGGCTGCCTGCCGGTTGGACACTCTCCCGGGCGCGGGCTGCGCTCAAGGTTCGTTCTGTCTATGATTCGTATGCGCATAGCGCAGCGAGATAATTTTGCCAATTTACTCAAGGAGTATTCCATGTCTGTCGATCTCAAAGCCATCGTCGCCAAGATGACGCTCGAGGAAAAAGCCGCCCTGTGCACCGGCGCCAGCGCGTGGACAACCACCCCCGTGGAACGGCTGGGCGTGCCGGAAATGACCGTTTCGGATGGGCCGCACGGCGTCCGGCGCGTGCCGGATATCAATTCCCTGGCGAATGAAAGTTTGCCTGCCACCTGTTTCCCCACCGCCTCCTGTACCGCTTCCACCTGGGATGTGGATTTGATTCACAAAATGGGCGAGGCGCTGGCCGAGGAATGTATCGCCCTGCATGTGGACGTCTTGCTCGGCCCCGGCGTGAACATGAAACGCTCGCCGCTGGGTGGCCGCAACTTCGAATATTTTTCCGAGGACCCTTACCTGGCGGGGGAGATGGCTGCCAGCTTCATTAACGGCGTGCAAAGCAAAGGTGTAGGAACTTCGCTCAAGCATTTTGCCGTCAACAACCAGGAGTTCCAGCGCTTCAGCATCAGCGCCGAAGTGGACGAGCGCACCCTGCGAGAGATCTACCTGCCTGCCTTCGAAAAGGCTGTTAAACAGGCCAAGCCCTCGACGGTGATGTGCTCGTACAACAAGGTAAATGGCACCTATGGGTCAGAGCATTACTATCTTCTGAATGCAATTCTTAAAGGAGAGTGGGGCTTCGAAGGTCTGGTCGTCTCGGACTGGGGCGCGGTGCATGACCGCGTGGCCTCGCTCAAGGGCGGTGTTGACCTTGAAATGCCCGGCCCACAGGAACGGCGCGTCCAGGCGGTTATCGAGGCCGTCCGTTCCGGTGAACTGGATGGGGCGGTCCTGGATGAATCCGTCCGCCGCATCCTGCGCATCGTCTTCGCAGTCAGCGAAACGCCCAAGGGTGGCGCCTTCGACGTGGACGCCCATCACGAGCTGGCGGCCAAAATCGCATCCGAAGGGATGGTGCTGCTCAAGAACGATGGCCTGCTGCCGCTCAAGGGCCACCAGCACATCGCCGTAATTGGCCGTTCCGCTGAAGAAGCCCACTTCCAGGGCGGCGGCAGTTCGCACATCAACCCGACCAAAGTGGCTGTCCCGTTCAAAGAATTGCAGGCCCGGGCCGGGAATGCCGAACTGACCTACGCTGAAGGCTATCCTGCCGACAATTCCTTCCGCCAGGATTTGATCGACCAAGCTGTGACGCTTGCCCGCTCTGCCGATGTGGCCGTATTGTATATCGCCCTGCCGACCTTCAAGGAATCCGAAGGCTATGACCGTAATGACCTCGACCTGACCGAACAACAGGTGGCGCTGATCAAAGCCGTCTCCAAGGTCCAGCCCAAGACCGTCGTTGTGCTCAACAACGGCGCACCGGTGGCGATGAGCGCATGGATCGACGATGTCGCCGCCGTGCTCGAAGGCTGGATGATGGGGCAGGCGGGCGGCATTGCGGTTGCTGACGTGCTGTTTGGAAAGGTCAATCCGTGCGGCAAGCTGGCCGAGACCTTCCCGCTCAAACTTGTGGATACGCCCGCGTACATCAACTGGCCGGGCGGTGCGGGCGAAGTGCGCTACGGCGAAGGCCTGTTCATCGGCTATCGCTACTACGACGCCAGGCAGATGCCCGTCCTGTTCCCCTTTGGCTATGGACTGAGCTACACTACTTTTGCGTATAGCAATGCGAAAGCATCGGCAAAGACCTTCAAGGATGTAGACGGCGTGACGGTTACGGTGGATGTTACCAACACGGGAGAGGTTCCGGGCAAGGAGATCGTCCAGGTGTACGTTCGCGACCAGAAGTCCGGGTTGATCCGTCCCGAAAAGGAGTTGAAAGGCTTTGCCAAGGTGGAACTCCAGCCGGGTGAGACCAAATCCGTCTCCATCCATCTCGATTTTCGCGCCTTTGCCTACTATCATCCCGAATATGGGCAGTGGATCACTGAGGATGGCGACTTCGATATCCTGGTGGCAGCCTCTGCGGCCGACATCCGCCAGGCGCTGACGGTCACGCTCGAATCGACCCTCAGCCTGCCCTGCATCCTCGACAAAGAATCCACCATTCGCGAGTGGATGGCCGACCCGCGCGGCAAGGTCGTGTTAAGCTCCTTGTATGCCCAGATCGAAGCCCGAAGTCGCAAAGTGTTCGGTGGTGATGAAAGTTCCGATATCCTGGAGATACAAGACATGCCCCTGGCGAGCGTGCTGCTGTTCCAACAGGGCGAGCTGAGCATGCCCGCCGAGGACCTGGTGGACGGGCTGTTGAAGCAGGTTCATAACATGCCCTGAATCACTTTTTGACACGGAAGGAGAAAAGGTGGCATTCACGCGCAATCTTGGAAGATCCGGTATTGAAATCAGCGCCCTCGGGATGGGCTGCTGGGCGATCGGTGGACCATTTTGGTCCGGCGAAACCGCACAGGGCTGGGGTGAAGTGGATGATGAAGAATCCATCCGCGCGGTTCATCGCGCCATGGAGTTGGGTATTACCTTTTTCGACACAGCCAATGTGTATGGAGCAGGTCACAGCGAACGCGTGCTGGCGCGCGCATTCGCCGGTCGACGCAGCAGGGTGGTGATTGCCACCAAGTTCAATGCAGTATTCGACGAGTCCACCCGCCAGGTCACCGGCTCTGATTCGTCTCCCAAGGGCATTCGCAAGGCTTGCGAGGATTCCCTGCGGCGGTTGGAAACAGATTATATTGACCTGTACCAGTTTCATGATAATGGCTTTCCGCCCGAGAAGGCACAGCCCGTCCGTGATACGCTCGAAGAATTGGTAAAAGAAGGCAAGATTCGCGCCTATGGCTGGAGCACCGACTTCCCGAAAAGTGCTGAATTCTTTGCGCAGGGCGAAAAGTGCACATCCATCCAGCTTCAGTTGAATGTGTTCGAGTCCGACCCGGCAGTGCTGGCGATTTGTGAGGCGTATGACCTGGCAGCCATCAACCGTGGTCCGCTAGCGATGGGCCTGCTCACTGGTAAATATACTGCCGAGACAAAACCATCGGTCGATGATGTACGTGGTGTGAAGAGCCCGGACTGGATGAAATATTTCAAGAATGGCCGGCCCAATCCCGAATTCCTGAAACAGCGCGATGCTGTGCGTGACATCCTCACCAGCGATGGACGGACGGTTGCTCAGGGCGCTCTGGCCTGGCTGTGGGCGCGCAGTCCCAAGACTATTCCCATCCCGGGCTTCCGCACCGTGGCGCAGGTGGAGGAAAATTGCCGGGCTATGGAGTTCGGTCCGCTCAACGCAGCTCAGATGAATGAAATCGATGTGATCCTGGGCCGTTAGCATTTGCAGTTTGTGTTTGGCCGTAAAAGGAGGCTTGTTTTGAGCGCAATCCCGCGTGTGTTTGATGGTAACCTGACTGTACGCGATCTCAATAAAAATGGCAAATTGGATGTCTACGAAGACCCGCGCCAGCCCATCGAAGCACGCGTCGAGGATCTTCTGGGGCAGATGACGCTGGAAGAAAAAGCCGGGATGTTGTTCATCGACGGCGCTGTCGTCAACGCGGATGGTTCCATCGAGGAAAAGTCCGGCACTCCCGGGTTTGGAGGCGTTGCCGCCAGGCAGATTGCCGACCGGAAGATGAATCACTTCAACCTGTGGAGCATCCCGGGGGCGCAGGTCCTGGCGGCCTGGCATAATCGGCTGCAGCGCTTTGCCGAAGGGACCCGCCTCGGCATCCCGGTCACGCTTGCCTCCGACCCGCGCAACCACTTCACCCGCAACATCTTTGCGATGGCCGCCCAGGAATTTTCGCAATGGTGCGAGCCGCTGGGATTTGGCGCGCTGGATGACGCCGGTCTGATGCGGCAGTTTGCCGAGATCGCCCGGCGGGAATATCTTGCCGTCGGGATCCGCGTGGCGCTCCACCCGCAAATCGACCTGGCCACCGAACCGCGCTGGCCGCGCATCAGCGGGACCTTCGGCGAAGATGCTCATCTGGCGGCGCGCCTGGTGAAGGCCTATATCGCCGGTTTCCAGGGCGAAAGTCTCGGCGCGCACAGCGTGGCCTGCATGACCAAGCATTTCCCCGGCGGCGGGCCGCAAAACGAAGGGCTGGATCCGCATTTCGAATTCCACAGAGGCCAGATTTATCCGGGCCGGAACTTCGATTACCACCTGATCCCCTTCGAGGCGGCTTTCGAGGCCGGGACCGCCGCGATCATGCCCTATTACGGCGTGCCCATCGACCAGACGGATGAAAACGTGGCCATGTCGTTCAACAAGGCCATCGTCACCGGGCTGCTGCGCGAAAAATACCGCTTCGATGGCGTGATCTGTACCGACTGGGGTTTGATCACCGACGCCCACATCGGGGATGTCGTCTGGCCGGCGCGGGCCTGGGGGGTGGAACACCTGAACGCGCCTGAACGTGTCCTCAAGGCGCTCGAGGCGGGCGTCGACCAGTTCGGCGGCGAAAGCTGTCCGGAACATGTGGTTGCGCTGGTGAAAACGGGGCGGCTGTCCGAGGCGCGGGTCGATCGATCCGTGCGCCGCTTGCTGCGCTTGAAATTCCAGTTGGGATTGTTCGAGGATCCGTTCGTGGACGAAAGCCAGGTTCCGCAGGTTCTGGGGCATCCCGCTTCGGCGGCCGCCGGCCTGGCTTCGCAAGAGCGCGCCATGACCCTGCTAAAAAACGAGGGGCAGGCACTTCCATTGCGAGGCCGGCCGAAAATCTATGTCAAGAATATCGACCCAGCTGTCGCAACGCGGTACGCGGAGGTGACGGCTGCCCCCGAGCAGGCCGATTTCACCATTTTGCGGCTGGAGACGCCCTGGGTGCCGGTCGAGACGAAAAACCCCTTTGCCCGGGGGTTCCATCACGGCGATCTGGACTTCAAGGGCGCAGCCAAAGCCGAGATTTTATCCCTCTTGCAGACCGTACCCACCATCGTCGTCATCTACCTGGATCGCCCGGCAGTCCTTCCCGAGATCAGCGCTGCGGCCAGGGCCTTGTTGGGCGAGTACGGCGCCAGCGACGAGGCCGTGCTGAACGTCGTCTTTGGTCAGGCACGCCCGGAAGGCAGGCTGCCTTTCGAACTGCCCGGCTCCATGGAAGCGGTGCGCAACCAGAAAGCGGACCTGCCTTACGACTCCGAAAATCCGCTCTATCCGTTTGGCTTTGGGTTGTCGTATTGAACGAGTTGGAGTAGTGGCATACAAGTAAGTGATGTGGTGCGAAATGGCAGCCAAAGGAGTTTTACGCAATCGCACCTCGACTACGGTGCGGAACGCGCACCTCCGCTCGGTGAGGGATGATCTTTGAACAGGAGTGCTATGCAATACGGAACCTTCGACGACACAGCCAGGGAATACGTCATCACCCGCCCTGACACGCCCCAATCGTGGAGCAACTACCTCGGTTCCACCGCATACGGTGCGATCATCACCAACAACGCCGGCGGCTATGGCTTCTTCCAATCGGGTGCGCGCGGGCGTTTCCTGCGCCTGCGCTTCAACAGCGTCCCGCTCGACCAGCCGGGACGTTATTTCTACCTGCGCGACAACCTTAGCGGCGACTACTGGTCGGCCTCCTGGCAGCCGGTCGGCAAGCCGCTCGACCGGTACCAGTCGGTATGCCGCCACGGAACAGCCTATACGATCATCGCGTCGCGCTATGCGGGCATCGCCACGGAATCGACCTACTTCGTCCCGCTCGGGCAGACCTTCGAATACTGGCGGCTGAAGGTCAGCAACGAGAGCGAGCGCCCGCGCGATCTTTCGATTTTCACCTTTTGCGAATTCACCAACCAGTGGGACACCTTCCAGGACAACGTCAACCTGCAATACTCCCTATTCATCGTTCGCGGGGAACTGACGGACGGGAACCTGCTGCGCATCGCCATCCAGGATCATTTGACGACCGACGCCGAGGGGGTCCACATACACGACAGCGCGCGTCACTGCTGGATGGGGATGGCTGCTTCCGCCATCGATGGCTATGACACCAGCCGCGAGTCGTTCCTGGGCCCCTACCGCGGCTATCACAACCCGCTCGTCGTGGAGCAGGGAGCCTGTACGGACAGCCGTGCGTACGGGGACAATGCCTGCGGCAGCCTGCAAACGAACATCACGCTCCAGCCTGGGGAAAGCCGTGAAATCCTGGTCCTGCTCGGCATCGGCGATGCGCGTACAGTTGGTAAACGAACGTTCGCCGAATTCGGCTCGCTCGCACGCGCCGCGGCCGAGTTGCAGAGACTCAAAGATCACTGGCATGAAAAGCTGGGCAGCCTGACCGTGGAAACGCCGGACGAAGAGTTCAACCACACCCTCAACGTCTGGGGCTTGTACAACAGCCTGATCACCTTTGCCTGGTCGCGCGCGGCCAGCCTGGTCTACAACGGCGAGCGGGATGGGCTGGGTTTCCGCGACTCGGTGCAGGATATTCTGGGCGTGGCGGCTGCCATTCCTGCAGAGGCCCGCCAGCGCCTGGAATTGATGCTGACGGGCCAGCTTGCCAACGGCGGCGCGCTGCCGGTCGTCAGGCCATTCGAGCACCGTCCCGGCCACGAAGCCCCGCCCGCCGACGAGGAATACCGCTCGGACGATTGCCTGTGGTTCTTCAACGCCGTGCCTGTCTATGTGAACGAGACCGGTGATTTCGCGTTCTACGAAAAGGTCCTGCCCTACGCCGACCGGGGCGAAGCGACCGTCTTCGCACACCTGCGGCGGGCGCTGGAATTCAACCTGGAGCGCACCGGGGCGCACGACCTGCCCTGCGGCCTGTCCGCGGACTGGAACGATTGCTTGCGGCTCGGCTACTACGGCGAGAGCCTGTTCGTAGCCTTCCAACTGCGGCTGGGATTGGGTGTCTACGCCGAGATTGCCGACGCGCTTGGTCAACCCGAAGAGCAGGCCTGGGCGCTGGCGGAACGCGCAAAGCTGGATGCCGCCATCCAGGCCTGCGCCTGGGACGGGGACTGGTTCATCTGGGCCATCGGCGAGGACGGGGCGGTCTATGGCACGAAAGAATACAGCGAAGGCCAGGTCTATCTCAACACGCAGGTCTGGGCGGTCATCAGCGGGGCGGCCACACCCGAACAGGCGGCGCGCTGTATGCAGACCGTCCAGGAGCAGCTTGCCACGCCTTATGGCCTGATGCTGTGCGCGCCGCCCTTCGTCAAAGCGCCCATCGAAGTGATGCGCGCGGTGGTCTTCAACCCGGGGGTCAAGGAGAACGCCGGCATCTTCAACCATACCCAGGGCTGGGGCGTGATGGCGGAATGCCTGCTGGGGAACGGCGACCGCGCCTACGCGTATTACCGCGCCGCCATGCCGGCCGCCTACAACACGCGCGCTGAACTCCGCCAGTGCGAACCGTACGTGCAGGCGCAGACCACCTACTCGACCTTTTCCCCGCGCGCAGGCAACACCCGCACCGCCTGGCTGACCGGCGCGGCAGCCTGGAGCTACTTCAGCGCGACACAGTACATCCTGGGCCTGCGCCCCGAACGCGACGGCCTGCGGGTCGACCCGTGCATCCCGTCCGCCTGGAGCGGCTTCTTGGCGACGCGCAGGTTCCGGGGCAGGACGCTGCGGATCGTCGTCCACAACCCGGAAGGCGTCTGCCAGGGCGTCGTCAAAATGACGGTGGACGGCGTGGAAGTCCCCGGAAACCTCATCCCGCCCGATCTGCCCGGCGAGGCACATCAGGCGGAGGTCTGGCTGGGGAAATGAGCGTTTCCACCAGTGCGTGGCACCTCCTTGTAAAGATGACTTGCTAAAATCGGTAGATCACAAAACATTTGGGAAAAGCCCGAAAAC
>DAOTXM010000334.1:0-8074 GCA_034435215.1 Anaerolineales bacterium | reverse complement strand
AACTGTGCACATGGATGTTTCCTTTTCCTGCTTGTCCTCTTGCAGGACAGTCGATATTCGGGCAAAATTGTTCTTGGGGGTTCATTGGCACCTCGCTCGCTTTGGAAGTCGCACGAGTGTGCCAGTGTATCCCTTTTTCCGCAAGTTTTACACCCTACCACGATTTACTGGAGTGCTACTCTACTGTTTACGGCAGGAAACATACCGAAATTTTGGGCCTCGGCTCCGAAAAAGCTGGAAGACCCAGTAATGTTATTTGCACAGACGAGCGACCAATCGGTCGTTCGACTCACGGCAATGCCTTAAGAACCAGATTAGTTCTATGGGAATTTCCGTGATAGATATCCGGATTTGGGGCGATGAGCGTACACACACTCATCTGCCCAAATCATGCTTCTTCACGGGCAATCCCAGAGAACCCGATTTTAGACATGGTTTGTTAATTTCGAGTTTGCCAAGTGGTTTGAGAGGTGAGTATTACGGAAATCCCCCAAGGGAGCAGAATCGCGCTTATGGGATCGGTTTGCGATAGGGGATCAGGAGCAAAAACCCAGTCCCGATGACAATTTCCCCCAATACCACACCGGTTGCTTGCACCGGGCCAAAATACGGCACATTTGGTAGGGGATGGGTACCCATCCCAAAGACATCTGCCATGCCAGCAAAGACACTGATCACATACCCCGTACTCACCAGACGCAGGCCGATATCCGCGGCGATGCTGCGCTGGCCGCCACCCCATAATGCCAGTAAGCCGACGTAACCGCCCAGACAAATAATTGCCAATCCCACCAAAAAAACAGCGATCTGTACAAAACCGACCACCGGACTGCGGTCCCAGCCCAGCCAGTCAGGCTTGGCGCCAACGATAAAGGTAAAAAAACCTGCTAGTGTGATAAATAAACCAGTACGGATGCGCATCCGTGAAAGCGGTTTTTGAAATGCCCCTGTATCGTCCAAGTGCATATTCCTGCGGGCTGTGTCATTCATGAGGTGGGTAAACTCCTGTGAAGTAGATTGATCCAATTCCCGCCCAGGATCGCGGCTGTATCCTCTTCAGTATATCCGCGAGACAATAATAACGGCACAAGTTTCTGTAAATCCGCAATCGTATCGATCTCGATTGGTGTAGACTGTAGACCAAATCCGCCGTCAAAGTCTGTGCCAATCCCTACGTGACGGGCATCCCCGGCAAGCTGACAGACATGGTCAATATGATCTACCAGCCTCGTAATGCTGACTTCTTCGCGGCTGCTTTTTTCTTTCAACCAGCCATCCTTCAAAAATGAATTGAACGGCACGACGCCAATGATACCATCTCGCTCCAGGATCCCGTGAATCACGCGATCTGACAGCAGCCGGTTGAATTGGTATTCAGGCATCAACGCCAGGCAATTGGCGTGCGTCGCAACGATCTGGTGAGGATAGATATCAAGGGCTTCGAGCACAGCTGGCTCGTCCATGTGGGACAGATCGAGGATAAAGGACAGGTCCGCCATGGCAGCCAGCAGTTTGCGACCATCGGCTGTCAGGGGACCAGGTTCTTTAGTGCCGCCACAGAAACGCGTCCCCGCCCAGGCGGGACCGATCAACCGCAAACCCAGATCCCACCATTCTTCCAGTTCATCAAACGCGAGAATGCAATCCGCACCTTCCATCAGCGGCAGCAGGCCGACCGGGTATTCCTGTCCGACAGAAGCGGCTGCTTGCTGGCTGGCAAGCACCTCGTCCAGGTTCGAAGCGGAACGGATGAAACGGAATTTGTCCGGATGGTCATCCGTCAGTCGGTAGTACAAGTCCATTTGCTGGCGATATTGTCTATTCGCTTCTCTTGGCTCTCGGTAAAAATACGTCTCCCAATCAAGCGCCCAGCGGGCAGGAGGCGAGAAGAGCGTGGCAAAAATAACGGCCACCTGCCCCTGCTGATATTCCGGCCAACCGAGCAGGCTATCGCCATTGCGCTCCACGGTCAGACCACCTTTTTCGATGCGGCGGGTCTCGTAAACGGAAAGCGTATAATCCCGTCCAAAGGAAAGAATGTTCCAGGCCAGGTCTTGGTGTGCGTCGACAATCAGGGGCATAGACAAGAAAAAGCGCACCGGATTGGTGCGCTCTGTGCGTTATACTTCCGGCTCGGCAGGCGGCTTATCCGAAGATTCGGCTTCAAGTTCTCGGCTGGCTTCTTCAACGGGCTGTTCCGCCTCGGGTTCTTTGGTATAGCCCATCTCCAACCGGTCGATTTCCTGCGCCAGCAGTTTGAAATCTTTATCCGCAAAAGCTGCTGAATCGACCTTGCGCAGACTTAGCCCAATGCGGTGTTGTTCGGGATCGATGCGAATTACGCGCAAGGCAACCACTTCCCCTTCCTTGAGGACTTCTTTGGGATGCTCGATACGCGTTTCGCTGATCTCGGAAATATGGATCAGGCCTTCTACATCGCCCTCGAGACGGGCAAAGGCGCCGAACTTGGTCAGGCGGGTAATAACACCTTCCACCAGTTGACCAACGCTGAATTTATCGATCCGTGATCTCCAGGGATCATCGCTGAGGGCGCGCAGGCTCAGGCCAATGCGTTTCTTCTCGCGGTCGATGTTGATGACCTTGACCTTGACTTCCTGACCGACTTCCAAAATTTCACTGGGATGCTGGATCCGTTCCCAAGATAGCTCGGAGAGGTGTACCAGGCCGTCAGCGCCATTGATATTGACAAAGGCACCAAAGTCAGCCAGGCTGGTCACGCGGCCTGTATAGGCCTTGCCCTCTTCCAACTCTTCGATCACACGCTCTTTAATGGACTGGCGCGATTCGCTGCTGGCGGCTCGCTCCGAACAGATCAAACGACGGCGGGATTTATCCACTTCGATAATGCGGACCGAAATCGGATCGCCGATCATCCTGGTCCAACGCTGCTCGGGCGTATCGCCTACGGCCTGGGTACGGCGCAATGCGCTGATCTGGGAAGCAGGGACGAACCCACGCAGGCCATGTACACCTACGATCAAGCCACCCTTGTTATATCCGATAACCTTACTTTCGATAATTGCATCGTCTTTCATCTGATCTTCGACCGAGGTCCAGGCCATTTGCTCCTGGGCGCGTTTGAAGGAAAGCACGACATTGCCATTTTGATCTTCCGGGGTGACGACAAAAACCGGAATCTCCTGCCCGACTTCGAACGATTCCCGTTCTTCGGCATCGATTACTTCCAACTCGCGGCCAGAAATAACGCCCTCCGATTTGGCACCGATGCTGACCAGAATCTGTCCCGGGCTGATACTGGCAATCGTACCCGCGCGAATCTCTCCTGCTTGAGGCAACTCAACGCTGAACGCATCATTTTTCAGCAGGGCTTCCATACTCTGGCTGTTTTGGTTTACCGGCTCACCCTGCAGGTTTTCTGGTTCCCTCTCCTGCCCGGACAAGGTCTCATTTTGATCCATCACGTTATGACTCCACTTCAGAAATGTAGGTCGGATTATACAGGCGATTGTCCAAGATTGCAACCCTGTATCTTAAGGGGTGCTTTAAAGGATAATTGTCTATACAAAAAACCGGTTCAGGTCTACCATCTTCCACCCTTTGCGCCAACGCTGCGCTTGGGACAGGCCCAAACCGGCTTCCGTTATCCGGACCGATATCTATGCTTGAGGTTGGATTGCCGTCCCTGCCCGTCTTTCGAACATGTGCAATCCGAAGAAGATGGCTGTGAAATAAGCGATGTAGGCCAACACTTCGGTCAATGAAGGGTTCCCGTTATAGCCGAACAATGCTTTGAGCATCGAACCCAGCATAGCGGTTTCATCCAGGATTGGGTTGACATCCCAGACATGCTCGATCACAGCCGGGACCACCCCGGCTTCGTTAAATTCATGCACCCCATGCGCCACCAACCCGGCCGCAAACAAGATCAGCAGGAAACCAGACACCTGAAAAAAACGACGCAGGTCGAGGTGTATACTGGTTGCAAAAAGCGACCAGCCCAACAAAATGGCTGTTCCCAGGCCCAAAAACGCCCCCAACATCGTTTGTTGTACATCGGATGCAAATACCGATGCCACCAGGAAAAGTGCCAGTTCGATGCCTTCGCGCAATACAGCCAGGAAAGCCAAGGCGAATAAGCCACGTTTTCTGCTTTCGAAAGCCGCTTTGTGCACGCCGCTTTCCAATTCACCCTTGATCGTGTGTGCCTGTCGACTCATCCAGAAGATCATCCAAGTCAACACGCCGGCGGCAAGCAGCATGGCAATCCCTTCGAAGATTTGTTCCGCCTGGCCTTCGAAGCTTAGACCGAGTACTGTCAAAAGAACACCGGTTAGTACACTGAGTAAGGATGCACTGAGCACACCAATCCAAACTGCGGAGGACAGGTCTGAGCGGCGCATTTTCCTTAGAGCGCCAAGCACAATGCCAATAATCAGGGCGGCTTCAGTCCCCTCTCGCAGAGATAATAAGAAACTTGCCAGCATAACATCACTCCTTCTGGTTAGTGGTGTGCATGCAAGGGTTGTCAGAAAGTACCGCGAAAATGGGTTTGTCCCTGAGATGTTTTGCGTGCACACGGTTAGTGTGGGATACAGAAACCTTTGATGGGGATGTTATAATCCGTTCAATCAGAATAATCTAGATAATTATGTTTAAAATCATATAAATCCAGGTGAAACCGTCCTTCACCCGGGTTGAAAATATGATATTCTAGGTCGATAATATTTTATTTAGGAGAGACAGGTATGGCAACTCCGGCGATGAGACGCTATGCAGCAGAAATCTTTCGGTTGGAGCAGGATTCCCCCTTTGTTGGCCTTTCGGAACTATCGGAAAGTGTAAACGCCTCACTGCAAGCGGCTTCGCGTATGGTTGGCCGCATGAAACAAATGGGTTACCTGGAACACGAGCCCTACCATGGTGTCCGCTTGACCCGGGAAGGTGAACGCATCGCCATGCCCGCTTTACGACGTCATCGTCTGGTCGAGGTCTTTCTGGTGCGGGTACTGCGCTTCGGCTGGGATGAAGCTCATGAACTATCGGATGATTTCGAGTTGGGTATCAACGAGATGCTGGAAGACCGGATCGACGAAATCACAGATCACCCCACCCGTTGTCCGCATGGAGAACCTATCCCCTCCAAAGATGGGATCATGCCCGAAATACATGACATCAGTCTGACTCAATTACAACCCGTGATCCGTTGCCGCATCAGCCGGGTACGCACGCACGAACCGGAAAAATTGCGCTACTTCGCAGAACTGGGACTGCTACCCGGCGTGGAATTCGATCTGCGCTTCCGGGCACCATTCAATGGTCCCTTTCGTATTCAGGATGGCAAACATGAAAATGTCCTCGGCTATGAACTTGCGGCAGCTCTCTTCGTCGAAACCCTTCCAGCCGCCTGAGGAATACAAGAGACCACAGGGGATTTAACCAAAAGGTCTTTCCAACCAAAAAACAAAGCCAATCTGTCATATATTGTTTACAAATTAAGCGTTTCGTCACATAAAAATACAACTTATCCGCGGTTGTATTTGTCAAGAATTCCACCTATACTCAGGATGGTATCCTCTTTACTATGAATAGGAAAAGCTGCTATCCGTTTTTGTGTATTGCCCTCCTGCTGACTGCGCTCATATTGATGGCCTTCATGCAACCTTATAGTGCCTACGCACAAAATGCCCCCTCTCCAACACCTACCTACGATCCACTGGTAGAACCTTTCGTGCCGGAGAATCCCACAGAGTATGAGCTGGGGCGCAACTGGTACTGGCATCATTGTATGCCCTGCCACGGAGACAAAGGGCAGGGACTCACCGATGAATGGCGTGCCACCTGGGTGCCTGACCATCAAGATTGCTGGGGGCGCGGCTGCCATGCAGGAGAACGCTTCGATGACAGTTTTGCAATTCCCACGATCGTGCCACCTGTCGTGAACAGCACAAAGTTGGCCCGTTTTTCCTCCCTGCAGACACTATACGAATACCTCAAAGAAACACATCCGCCACAATATCCCGGTCACCTGGAAGATGAACAATATCATGCCATTGCGCTGTTCGTCTTCAGCATGAACGACAGATCCGCGGATGAAGCCACGCCGGTTCCTACAATAACACCAATACCCACAAATACGCCAGTCCCCGAAATGATCCCAATCGAAACACCCTCCCGATATCCCGGTGTAATCGCCTATGTTAGTCTGGGAGTTGTGCTGGTTTTGCTGGTGATATGGATTATTTGGAGGCGTCGTTAGTTTGACAATGTTATGATACCCACCAGGGTGCCATGTTCATCCGCGATGGACATTGCGCTTCTGCATGGTCTGTGAGCATTCTTTCAGCGTCCATCGTATTACAGAGCAAGGTTGCATAGCTGATACGCATTCACTACCAGGGATCTTCTTGAAACTTGGCGCTGTAATCCTAGCGAACCTGCAAAAACACCGAGTCCAATGCGAACAAAGAACCATCCGCCGCGTTTCTGTCTTCCACCGTAATACGCACGGTCGTGTTCGTCAGGATCTTGCCCAGATCGACCGCTTTTTCGAACGAGCCCGGCGCGCCCAGGCCAGTCGATTCGACGGTGATCGGCCCGGCGGAGAGTTCCACGCCGCCCAGGTCATAGACGCGATAGACCAGGTTGTTTTCGAACGGCGAGATGGTGATTTCCCCCAAGAGACGGATGATTCCCGACACCTGTGCCCCTTCCACAGGCGCTTTGATTTTAATCTGGCGCAAATCCCCGGCTGGCGTTCGCGTGCTGTAGCTGGTCAGAATCAGGTTGACACCATTGAGCCGGTATTGCCGTGTTGTCCCCAACGTGGGGCAGCACATGGGATCATCTGCATTGTGGATGACCGCATCCACGAAGATTTCGCTATCTTCCACTGCCAGCACATTGACCAGCGGGCGGTCATCTAAAAATGTGGACGTAAGAAAAACGGCCTCATCGTTCACATACTGGTAAACTGCCAGAAAAACGAAGGTGCCCGAACCGCCATAGTTCTCAGCCACGATGACAACGGCTTCATCCTCTCCGTCAGCGTTCAGATCACCGCGGGCGAAAAAGTCGGTCATCGAAACGGAGAGGTAGTCCGCACCACCGGGGGCCCCTTCCTGATACCGGCCCTCCTGCAATTGGACGAGGCGGATTTGATCCAGGAAGCCAAGCTGGTATTTCGCTGTACGCAGCTGCGCGGGTGAAATTCCGGGGAGATCAGGGAAAGGGGTGGGCGATTCGGGCGTAGGAAACGCCGGGGTAACGGTAGCAGGTATAAGTGTTGCCTGATCCGTAGTGGATGGCTGTGTGACAGAACAAGCCCCCAGAAACAGCATCCCGAGAATGATGGTGAAGCTCCTGATTTTTGTCATTTAGTTTCCCAGCGGAAACCAGGTCACGCCGCCATCTGTCGTTTTGTACAGGCCGTATTGACCGGTTTGATCATATGTCCAGACCCAGCCGGTGCGCGAGTTGACAAAATCCATGCCTGCAAACGTATCGCCAAAGAGAATATTGGGGTTGAGGCTGGTCCAGGTCTGGGCACCATCCACGGTGACAAAGAATTGCTCCCCGGTCCAGAAGAAACCATCGGACGGGGAGACAAAATCCACCGCACCCGCGCCGGGCATAAAGGTGACGAACTCCCAGTTCACGCCACTATCGTGGGTGACATAAAACCCGGTGCGCAACGTTTCACCCATGAAGCGGACAGCCAGGATGCCATCGCTCGGCGAGTTGAAGATCGGACCTATATCGATCGCCACGTCGGTATTCTGCATACCGGGCGCAGCCGGAATGGTTTGCGGCGCCCAGGTTTGGCCGCCGTCGCTGGTCTTGTAGAGGTAAAAGGTTTCAGGCGCATAGATAACACCGCCCACCCAGGCAATATCTGCATCCAGCGGGGTCAGGTTGTTCTTGAGACCGCCCAGGGGCATGCTGTCGCTCGCACCGGCGAGATTGGGATCGTTGGTGTAGGTCTGCGTCCAGGTCGCTCCGCCGTCGGCCGTCTTGAAAATGGAAACACCCATGCTACCCGCGGCGATCCCCAAATAGGCCATCATCCAGCCATGATTCGCGTCGAGGAAGGTCA
>DAOTXM010000333.1:0-14747 GCA_034435215.1 Anaerolineales bacterium | reverse complement strand
GGATTTGGGGGTTGTAATAAACCATTCGCGCCCCGCAACGGTGTAGCGATGGACAATGCCGGGAGTGTAGAACGTGCGCTGCGCATTTTTCAAGAGGATGATTTCATTCATGGCAGCAACGCTCTATTACAATTTTTCCAGCGAAAAGATGTCGCCTATGCCCTCCCAGTAATAAACGGCATAGGCGGCGCCGTCTTCCAGTTCGGGAAAGGCTTCGTCTGGCACGGTGAAGATTTTGTCTGCGATGTGCAGTTCGGTGGCGACGTAGGCGCTGGTGGAGTTGTTCGTGCGGCGGGTGCGTTGGGCGCGGGCTACGCGGGCTGTTCCTTTGACAGCGGCGACTTTGACGGCGCGCATCGGTTTGAGACCCAGGAAGAGCAGCGGTATGCCCAGCAGAGCGACAATTCCTGCCCCGATGAGCATCCCCACCCCGGCGGCGCTGTCTGTCGATAGGGATAGCCCACCCCCCACCGCCAACCCCCCGCCAAGCAGGCAGGTCAGCCCAAAGCCCAGCGCAGCCAGAAACAGTTTTTGGGCGCGGCGCTTCTTTGTCAGGCGCTCAGATTGACGGGGCGAGAGCGCGCCCTTGCGGTTGTATTCCAAGTCTTCGGCGGTAAAGTCGAGGCTTTGCATCAGGTGAGTTGTCATTTTTACTCTCACAATTTGATGTTTGCTGGAGTTTTAACAGGACGAGCGATAAGATTGATGCGATAAATTGCATCAATCTTATCATAATTGTTAGGCAGCCGAAGTGCAAGTTCATCTGGTTTAATCCCCATTTACTTCAGCGCGCGCCAAGCCCCAGGCTGGGTTCCTTGCTGGGAGTAATCTAGCGCAAGGCGCCGATGAATACGCCGCTTCCGTAAACAATCTTCACCAGAATCAACAAAGGATGACGCCCATAACGGACGTCATCCTTTGTTATCAAAGCAGATTACCGCTTACGTCATGTGTTGCGGTAGTGTTTGGGGCAGAAAACTATCCAAGAATACGGCTGCAATCGCTTGAGGGGGCTTTATGCCGGTCCCTCGTTATGGATTATTATAGAATGGGGTGGAAGAACAGGCACAATTCGGGTAGGGCCAGAAAAAAGGCGCATTAGCGGTACAGTCAGCCGGGTCTATGCTGCATTGACCACCGCCCGGCGGTTGTTCGCCGCTTGGTTGTTTGGTTTTGGATGCGGCTGGCGGAGCAACATCTGGACAAATCATCGGCTCGTAACCGGTTGGGACGAAGCCGACCGCTTGCCGGCAGGTGTTATCGACCGCATATAGCGCTTTCAGAGGATAATGCTTATTCTTGCGAACAGGGGAGCCAGCCTGCTCTTCGGTAAAATGGTCCACGTAATCTAACTGTGAAACGTCTTTCAACCCTGCATCGGCCAGCACGCCAAACAGAAAGACGGAGCCAGCCCAAGACTTCTTGAAGGAAAATTGTAAACTGACCTCACTGTTGTTCACCATGCGCACCCAGGCAAGGTCAGGAGACTCGCCCAGTCCTTGCGCGCCATCAAAAATCAGCGTTTCGTAGCCATCGTCCTGAAAAGGCGCATCGGATTTGGCGGGGGAAAATCCGCTGGTGTTTTGGTTTTCATCCGCGAAGATGCGCACATTTTGCGTTGTCCACTCGGCAAGGTAGGGCGGCTGCGCCAGGATGATGAAATCGCCAAAGCCGTCCTTATCTATATCTAACTCTACCGCGTAGTATATTTCTGGCAAGGCATTCGGGTCGCTGCCGATGGCCTTGAGCGAGATGAAATACCAGGTTTCATCCTGGCTCAGGCTAAAGGTCCTGATATCCAGGTTGGGGAGGTAGGTCATATCCTGCAAAAATGGGCGTTCCAACAAATTGAGTTGGTAAGAATCTCCATAGGGAGCGCGTCTCTCGGCGGCTGTACCGGCGCAATCTACATCGTAGAAAATCGCTCCGCTGCTGATAGAGATAGGCGGATTCTGTAGAGAATGGACCGGAGCGATTGTCGAAGTCGCTGGCAACGGAAGCGTGGCAGAGGGCGGCATAGGCGGCTCTGGCGGCGGGGAGGTATCCATCATTGCAGGGGTGTCCGTCTGTGAGGAGGGACTCGCAGCCATAGGCGTCTCTGCAGCCAGGCGGATTGCGCTGGGGAGATTGCACGATAATATCAGCGCACTTAGAAGGAAAATCAGAGCATACGATTTTTTCATGTTCGGCTCCAGTTTTTCTCCTGGCAGGAGAAGGGAGAAAAAGGGCAGATTGTTACTTGAAAACGACTTTTCATGGACAAGCGCCGGTTGCGGGGTCAATCACACAACCGGGAACAGTTCCACCGTCATCCCCGGTTGAAGGGGCGTCGTTCTTTGGGCTGTTGCAGGTTCCCAACGTAATTGAGTAACTTTTCGTAGCGGTTGTATCAAGAAGGGATAATTTGAGCTGGCAGACAAATTTTGTTGTATCGTCTCTGGTTGGCATCAGGTCATATTCTTTTGGGCAGGGGGAGAGATTGGCAAATACCTTGCTGTCCATACAACAGTTTTGCGAGCCAAGAAAAAGGGCGTCTTTTGGACAGACAGGCGCGTTGGGCGGTAAAACATATTCGCAGGCGCCGTTGGCATTCAATTTGAAATCCGGCGGACAAGAGGGCTGTACATGGACAGGCAAATTTGCTGCTGGAGGAATGCAAGAATCTTGCACGGTGATGGTCACTTTGGAACCGCTGGCGCCATAACAAGCTACCTTTTTGGCGTACAGTTTATCTTCTTCCACAATAACGCTGCAATTGGAGGGCAGATTGACGAAGGCGGATGTTCCTGGGGGCAGGATGACCGTTGCGCCGCCCAGTTTTGTGGCCGGGTTGAGGCAATACGAATTGACTTGCAAGGTTTGCGGAAAGGTCACGAAACAGTTCTGCGCGACCTGCATGTCTTTGGGCGGCTTGGTGGGCTTCGGAACAGCGCACATCGCAGGCAGCCCTGCCGGTTTGGGAATCACGAATGGGTCTGAGGTGGGTTCCAATTCCGCGCCTCCCCCGCCACGAGCAAACACCTGCCTTTGAACCGCTGGCAGCAGGATGAACAGCGCCAAGAGCGCTCCGCTGCCTGCAAGCAGAAAGGGGACATACAAATTCGCCAGACGCACCGAACCATCCGCAAAGTATCGCGCCCTGATGAACCATAAGATGCCCATCACAATCAGGACACCCGCAGCAGGGAGCAAAATAACGTTCAAATTCATTGCCAAGATTCCTTTCAGTTGCCAGACGTCCGTTCAAACACCCGCTGCGCCATATCCATAATGCCCGATTCTGTTCCCATGAACAAAACCTGCTGCGGATTGTAGCGAAAGATGAGCGTTTGGCTGCCCTGGCGGACATAGACCACGTACAGACCGGTCACTTTCGAGGCCCAGGTGTAATTCTCATCTCCCAGCCCTTCGATACTGTTAACCACGATATCCGACGGTTCATTCGAAAGCTCGGATTTGCGCGTGTCTTCCCAACCGGATATGTCGCCGGAGAAATTCACATGCAAGTCAAACAAACTCTCCTGTGTGCCGCCCTTCGGGATATATTTCCACTCGCAGAAGGTCGTTCCGGGCAGGGCGCTTTCCGTCAGCGTAGAATCTGCCCCAAAAACCAGGTTATTCCACTCATCGGGCGGGATGAGTTGCGCGCAAGGGATGACCGCATTCGGGTTTGGGCCGCTCTCCGCAGGCGCGGCTGGCAAAGGCGATTCGGTCGGCGCGGAGGGAGCAGTCGGCTCGTCGGTCTGTGGAGCAGAGAAGACTCCGCAAGCCAGCATGCTCAGAAACAGGACCAGAGAGGTCAAAATCAAACGAAAACGAGCCAGAAACATGTTTTTCTCCAGGCCTAAACTTATGGGAAATCGTAACTGACTAATTCAGAAACAGGCGCGCCAGGCGCTTCAAACTTGACCAGACCGATCCCCTCAGCATACCAACCCGCTAAACCTTCCATTGCGACATTTTGGTCAAAGACGGTCACATAACCGTTTTGTTCAACTTTGAGAGCGGTAAACGTACCGGCTGGCACAGTGACTTCTTCAAACCCCACCGCCCGATACTCCATCTGAATTAACGACTCTCCTGCCTCGGTTGTGACGCGGATGGTTTGTGACCATTCTTTGCCAGGCGCCAGGTCATTGGGTAAGGAGACGCCGCTGGACGATTGGGTCATGACTGTTGAAGAACCATCCTCACCGGAAGTGGTCGTGGTCGAACCCGGTGATTCCATGATGACAAGACCCTCGCTGGTGCATTCCCCTTCAATTCGTGAATCTGTTCCAGCGCCGCTGATGAGGATGGTGAATTTTTGGGAGGCTGGATCGGTCTGCATGGTGCGAACGACATTCTCGCCGGAGGAGAGGCGATAAGAATACACAGCCCCGTTGATTACCGGGTAATATGGGTTTTTACATTGGTCAGGCTGGTTTGAAGGTGAGCCGATGTCAGCCGGGGGCGGGGTTGGCGTGGGGAGAGGTGGAAGTGTGGGGCTGGCCTGAGTCTGAACAGCCTGAACAACTACGGTCACCGGCGCAGGCGGCAGGGTGGGGCTGGATAGGGGCAGGGAACAACCTAACAACCATATCCCCAGGAAAATCAGCATCCATCCTTTACGCATAAGAACTATCCTTTCTTCACATCCACGTTATGATAGGCAGCCACCCGCCAGCCTGAATCGGACCGCACCAGCACCTCCAGCAGGCAGGTATGCAATTTCCCGTCAGCCTGCGGCACGGCGCCTTCGGGCAGGCGCTGGTATCCGGCCAGTGTGTAGGCAACATCCACAAGCGCGACGTTTGGCGCGGGAAAATGAATCCGCCGAATATCCATTTCCAGCTGGCTGCCCTTGAAAATACTCCCAAACAAGAAAGTGTGCCGCTCCTCAAAGACTTCGCGGCCAAACAACATCTTCCCGATGAGATTCGTAAACGACATCTGCTCATCGCAATCCGCCGCATACCCCGCCGCGTCGCCGCGGTTCCAGGCTTCCTGCTGGCGGCGAATCATTTGGGCAATTTCATTCGGCATAGGATTCATTTTCCCTCGCAGATTTATTGCTTGCGCAGCGTTCCGGTGGCAACAAAACCGGGACCCTTATGCTCCCGCAAGAGCGTGCCGTCGGCCTGAAGGGTCATCGTGCCGCTCGTCCCCAGGCCCGTAGCGCAAATCTCGCCCCCGCTGATGACGCGGGAGAAGTTGTAGCGGAATGTGTCGTCTTTAATTTCTTCCAAAGTCAATTCCCAGGTACAGGAAACGGTATCGTTGACCATCTGGCCGCAGACCGCGCCAGGCGTGCAGTCCTCCGGGATGGTGATCACGATAAATTGCGTTTGGCCCGGCGCATTGGAAAGTTCCATGTCGCCAGACCATGTTCCCGCAAAGGCGGACGCTGGATTGGCTTTTCCTGTCAACGCGCATGCGGCGGTCAAAACACTGATGAACAGGACGATAGCCAAAAAGTATGATTTGGTTGACATTTTTTTCTCCGTCTGTCTCAATCCGTTATAATCATCTTTAAAGCCTCAGACGGCTTCCTACAGGTACTATAGCCAAAAGCATGTGAGCATGGGTCACGCTGAGCGTGACAAAAACCGTGACAAAATGAACCCCAACCCAATACCCGCGTCCTTCGGCGCGTGGGTGCGCGCCCGCCGCCGCCAACTCGACCTGACCCAGGCAGAGTTGGGCGAACGCGCCGGATGTTCCGAAGCCGCCATCCGCAAAATCGAAGCGGACGAACGCAAGCCCTCGCGCGAATTGGCCGAGTTGCTGGCAGGCGCGCTGCATATCCCGCCTGCCGAGCGCGAGGATTTCCTGCGGTTTGCGCGCGGTGTCTTGACCGGCGAGATTAAAGCCTCCCCTCCTCTTACAGCGAACAACCTGCCCAGCCTGTTGACTTCCACCGTCAACCGCACACAGGCACTCTCTGAACTGACGGGCTTGCTCACCCATCCGAATGTGCGCCTGGTGACGCTCGTTGGCCCGCCTGGCATTGGCAAAACCCGCCTGAGCGTGGAATGCGGCTACGCCCTGCTGGAGAACTTCCCCGATGGAATCTGGTTCGTAGATTTAGCCGATGTCTCCAACCCCGACTTTTTCATCCCCACCCTGGCGCGAAGCCTCCCCAGCCGCAGCCTGCCGCCTTTGCCCACGCTTGGGAATCTCCTTGGCGAGCTGAGCGGCAAATCCACCCTGCTCATCCTTGATAACTTCGAGCAAATTGTGGAAAAATCCGCGCTGGAAGTGGCGCAAATTCTCAAAACCTGTCCGCGAGTCAAAATTCTGGTTACCAGCCGCGCCCCGCTGCAAATTTATGGCGAGCACGAGTACCCGCTGCCGCCGCTTTCCATCCCACCCCCCAACGACGAAAAAACACAAGCCGGACTGATGCAGTTCGAGGCCGTGCAATTGTTTGTGGCGCGCGCCCGCCAGCACCAGCCGCACTTCGCCATCACCCCGCAAAACGCCCCCGCCATCATCGAAATTTGCGCCATCATGGAAGGCATCCCCCTGGCGCTCGAACTGGCCGCCGCCAGCCTGCGCCAGATTACGCTCGACGAGATGCTGCAACTGCTGCGCAGCCAGGATTGGGTCGGCCAGATTTCGACCCCCGCGCGTGACCTTCCGCAGCGTCAGCGCACGCTCGAAAATGTGATTGCCTGGAGTTACAGCCTGTTAGATGACCATCAAAAACAGGGATTTTCGCGGCTGGGTGTTTTTTCCAATTGGTTCGACCTCGAAGCCGCAGCAGACATCTGTGAACTGGATACCATCGCCACGAGTCATTTACTCAACGCCCTGTCCAATCACTCCCTGTTGGTGCGCGGCGTCTTTGCGGGCAAAAATCACTGGCGCATGTTGGAACTCATCCATGCCTTTGCCGGCGCCAGGCTGACGCCAGAAGGACGCACTGACGCGGAGCAGCGCAAAGCCCAACACTTTTTACAACGCCTGGATACCCTGCCCCACTCGCCTGCCGAGCGGGATTCTTTTTTCAACATCAACCACAGCAATTTGAGTTCTTCCCTGGCCTGGGCCATTCACGCGCAGCAAACCGGGCTGGCGTATCAACTCTCTCGTTTTCTCGATGAAGAGTACTGGTCTGCGCATGGCTATTTCCGCGAAGGGCTGGAGATGCTGCGCAAACTGCTTGAACTGCCCGGCGGTATACCGCCCGCCTTGCGCGCCCGGCGGCTGCAAACCGCCTCCGACTTTGCCTGGCAGCAACACGATTTTGAAACAGCGATTCTCTATTGCCGCGAGGCCGCCGAGTTGGGCCGCGCGCATGACTTAAAGCAACAATATCCCCTGTATCTCAACCGGCTGGGGCGCATCTACATCGAGCAGGAGCGCTACGCCGAGGCCAAAGAGGTGCTGCGAGAAGCCTTAGACCAGGCCAATGACAACCCCGAATCCTTGAACCCCGGCATCCCGTTGGCGCAATTGGGCGAGATAGCGCTCTTCGAGGGCCGCGTGGAGGAAGCCCAAAGCCATTTGCAGCGTGCCATTGACGAAATTCCGGCAGAGAATTCCATCTTCCGCGCCATGGCGCTCACCGACCTGGCAGAAATCGCCCTTCTCCAAAAGGATTTTGCCCAGGCCCAATCCTGGCTGGAACAGGCGCGCGCCCCTGCCAGCCAGCACATCCGCCGTAACCTGGTTTTCTTGTGTGCCCTGGCAGGATACCTGGCTTTGAGCAGCACAGACTCAGCCGCGTTAGCGCGGGCGGTCAGCCTGTATGCGGCCATCGAAGCCCTGAGTACGCAATCGGGAACCAGACTGGTTTCGTTTTATCAGAATCTCAACCAGGAACGAAAAAGCCTGCTGCGCCAAAAACTCCCCCTTCCGGTCTGGCAGCAAGCCGAAGAAACCGGTCGTTCCTGGAGCCGTGAACGGGCCTGGCAGGAATCCGCAGGTCGAAATTAATTTCGACCTACAACTGAAATCACACCCCATTCTGCGCCGGGACAGTTCGATTTCATTGCCCTCCGGGGCAGCCAGGCAGGTCGTCTTGGTCATCACATGGTCGGTGGGGGCATTCGACCACCCCGCCGCGCCAGGTCACGCCCGGCCACCCTCACCCGCTGGCTCGCCAATCCCCGCGCCATGCGCTCCAACACCGTCATGCCGAACTTCCGCCTATCGGAGAGCGAGATTCGCTCCCTGCTGCTTTTCCTCACATCCGCCCCCTGACCTGTCGGGAAAACCCCGACAACGCTTATGACAAACAAGATGACATTCGACCCTTTGATTTAAAGCGCAAATTTGCTACACTTACCACAACTCCGAAGTCTGACCGCCTGTAGTACCGCAAGATTTATCTTGCGGTGCATGGTGGCAGGACAGTGGGACAAGCTTAAGTTTGTCCCACCAGGTAAAAGTGGAAACGCTTTTGCCCCCCGCCCTCACCCTATCCCTCTCCCAGGGGGAGAGGGGAGGCATTTGGAAAGGAGACCGCTTCACCCCTGCGCCTTTGCGCCGTCTCCTTATTCTATGGAAACGGCGCTTTTGTTTTCCTGCCGCCGACTATGAGACTATGAGACTAACCGACTACCTCGAAAAATCCTCCCGCGACCACTCCCACCTCTGCCCGCGCCAGATCCTCGGCGTCCGCCTCGGCCTGACGGGGATGGCGGCTCTCGGTTTCGACGCGCCTCCTGCGGGCAAGCGTCTCCTCGTCATCGCCGAAACCGATGGCTGTTTCGTGGACGGAGTCAGCGCCGCGATGAACTGTACCGTCGGTCACCGCACCCTGCGCGTGGAAGATTACGGCAAAGTCGCCGCGACGTTTGTGGACACAAAATCAGGCCGCGCTATTCGTGTCGCCCCCACGTTGGATATCCGCCAGAAGGCATACGCCTATGCCCCCGATGAACCACGTCACTACTTCGCGCAGATGGCCGCGTATCAAGTCATGCCCGATGACGAAATGTTCACCCTCACCGAAGTGACCCTGGTCACGCCCATCGAAGCCATCGTCTCGCGCCCAGGCCTGCGCGTCAACTGCGACGTGTGCGGCGAAGAAATCATCAATGAGCGCGAAATTCACCATGAAGGTCTCACTCTCTGCCGCGCCTGTTCAGGCATTTCATATTATCATCTGCCTGTCCGCATTCCAGCACAACAGGAAATGACCGTTGAATAACCCACTCTTCTATTTGCTGGTGTTCGTCATCGCCATCGTCTTTTCCAGCGCGGGGTTTGGCGGCGCATCGGGCTATCTGCTCTCGATGAGTCTCTTCGACATTCCCGCCAATGTCATGTCCAGCACGGCGTTGGCCTTGAATATTTTTGTATCCTCCATATCGTTTGCAAACTACTTCCGCGCTGGACATTTTCGTCCCAAACTGCTCGTCCCGTTTTTGATTACCTCCATCCCCGCCGCATTCCTTGGTGGGACGTTCAAACTCTCCGAACAGACGTACATCACCCTGCTCTATCTTGTTCTCACCTACCTTGCAATTCGCACGACACTCTTCCCCGTCATCAGCGAAAAAGCAGACTGGACGGCGCGTCCCATCCCGCTGTGGGCTTCGCTGCTCAGCGGCGCCTTCATCGGATTGCTCTCAGGTATGATCGGCATCGGCGGCGGCATTTTCCTCTCCCCGTTGATTATCCTCATGGGCTGGGGCAACTCCAAAGAAGCCGCTGCCTCCGCTGGCGCGTTCATCACCATCAATTCCATCAGCGGTCTAGTCGGACGATTGACCAACGGCACATTTGCTCTTGGCGAGCTCGGAGTCCCGCTGCTCGTCGTTGGGCTGGTCGGCGCGCTGATCGGCAGTCAACTGGGAGCGGTCCAATTTTCGGGTGCGAACGTCCGACGCGCGCTGGGAGTCATTCTCTGCATTGCGGCCGGGACATTTTGGTACAACCTGTGAATTCCATCGAATCCGCAGATACGCTGAAGGAGAATCCATGATATTCATCCCTGGACATTTCTTGTCCAATTTGCTACATTTGCGGTAATGGCAATGGCCACGCTTCGAGCGACCTGCCTGTACAGGTTCCCCATGAAAAAAATAATCATCCTGCTAATCACTCTTTTCCTCGCGGCTTGCTCCCCCCCTCTACAGCCAGAAATCGTTGGCGTAGTGGACTTACACGACCTACAACCCCTGCCCACTCCCAAAGGATATGAGGCCGTTCCCTTACGCGTGGCCGTGGCAGCGGTTATCTCACCCAAAGGTACTGTAGAATCTTATTCTACCCTGATGGACTATTTGAGCGAGAAAACGGGTCGTCCGGTTGAAATGGTGCAGCGCCGTACGTATTTGGAAGTCAACGATCTGATCGAACGCGGCGAGGTCGATATGGCTTTTGTCTGCACCAGCGCTTATATTGCCGGGCAAGGTGAGTTCGGGATGCAGTTGCTGGTTGCTCCTCAGGTAAATAATGCAACTGTTTACCATTCCTATCTCATCGTACCTGAGGACAGCATGGCCAAAAACATGGTCGATTTGAAAGGCAAAGTGTTTGCCTTTACCGACCCAATATCATTGACCGGTCGGGCATATCCAACTTACCTGGTGGAGCAGCTTGGCAGCACACCCGAAGTGTTCTTTAGCCGCACTTTCTTTACATACAGCCATGACGAAGCCATCTACGCAGTGGCCAATCACCTGGCTGATGGCGCTGCGGTGGACAGCCTGGTCTATGATTTTGCCGTTTCTCGTGACCCGTCGCTGGCAGATAAGACACAAATCATTCATACCTCCCCGGCCTTTGGTATTCCGCCGGTCGTTATCGGCCCGGATGTACGACCACAAGTTGCGGTTGATCTGCAAACTCTGCTGCTGGAAATGTCAAATGATCCAGATGGTCAGGCTGCATTGAAGTCTATCGGAGTCGACCGCTTCGTACAAATCGAAGATAGCAACTACGATAACGTTCGCAGCCTGCTTGGGAATGTAACCCTGCCCGGACTGCCATGAAGGTTCCAGTTTTGGTTCGTCGATTTTTAGAGCGGGTCTGGGAGATCATCTCAGCCGTCAGCGTGCGTACAAAAATCCTGGGCCTGGTGCTCGGATTGGTGCTGGTGTTGGGTGCAGGTATCACCATCCAGGTACGCGCTTCGTTGGCAGCCATTATGCAGGAACAGTTGGATGACAAGAGCATTACCACGTCTCGCGACCTGGCCGCGCGTACAACCGACCTGATCCTGCTCAACGACCTTGTCAATCTACAAAAGCTGCTCCTGGAGACCCAGGCCAATAACCCGGATGTGCGCTATGCTTTCGTCCTCAACGCGGATGGACAGGTGCT
This sequence comes from Anaerolineales bacterium, assembly GCA_034435215.1. Taxonomy (GTDB): domain Bacteria; phylum Chloroflexota; class Anaerolineae; order Anaerolineales; family Villigracilaceae; genus JAABUE01. The sequence continues at coordinate 3,485 of DAOTXM010000333.1, read as the reverse complement.
GGCGCATACCTTTGGGATAGGATTTCCCCTTGGACTGTTAGATGCCAACACCGTCGAACCGGAAGAACACCATCACACCGTAGTGCTGCAAACCGAGGACGGGTTGGTCTGGGATACCGCTGTGCCCATTTTCGATGGACGTGCGGGTATCGCGCGGATCGGGCTGTCGGATGCGCGCCTTCGGCAATCGCTGCAAACCGTCACCAGTCAAATTGCGTTAACCGTTATACTGGTCCTGGCGCTTGGTGTCCTGGTTGCGACCAGCCTAACGTGGGTTCTCACCCGCCCGATATTGGAACTGGTCAGGGGCACGCGGGCCGTATCTAATGGCGACTTTTCAGTTCGGGTGAAGCGTTGGGCTGAAGATGAAATCGGTGACCTGGCCGATGCTTTCAACGATATGACTGCGAAACTGGCTCGCACCGATGAAATACGGCGCGAGCGTGAACTATTACGCCGGCAGTTGCTGGAACGGGTCATTGCTACCCAGGAAGACGAACGCAAGCGAATTGCTCGAGAATTGCACGACAGCACCTCGCAGAACCTGACTTCTCTCATGGTTGGTATCAAGACCCTGAGCGCAACCTGCCAAGACCTCGCTATGAAAACCGAGGCTGAAAAATTACGCGCTGTAGCAGCTCAGACGTTGGATGAAATCCACAATATTTCCATGCGACTGCGCCCGCGGGTATTGGACGATCTTGGCCTTTCGGCAGCGCTCGAAAAGTTGATCGCGGAATGGCAGGCGCGGTATAAGATTCCTGTGGACTTATTGTTGCAGTGCGGCCCTCGACGTATGCCCGCCGAGATCGAAACAGCCATTTACCGCATCATCCAAGAGGCACTGACGAACATTGCCCGCCATGCTAGCGCTCATTCGGTAAGCGTTTTGGTGGAAGAGCGTAAAAGCCATCTGCTCGCTGTGATCGAGGATGACGGTCGGGGCTTTGATTCCGCCGGGAAGACGGGGGAGGGGCATCTCGGTCTGGTAGGGATGCGGGAGCGCGCAGAACTGCTGGATGGGAAGCTCACTGTCGAGAGTTCGCTCCAATCGGGGACCAGCATCTACGTCGAAATCCCGCTCAAAGAGGCCGCCTCATGACCACCCATATCCTGCTTGCCGATGACCATGCGGTCCTGCGCTCGGGCCTCCGTTTGCTGCTCGAAACCCAACCGGATCTGCAAGTAGTGGGGGAAACTGCCACCGGGACGGAAACCCTCAACCTGGCAGATACCCTGCAACCGGATTTGATCCTGCTCGACCTGTCCATGCCGCACTTGGGCGGGTTGGATGCCTTGCCGATACTCCGGCAAATCGTCCCTTCAGCGCGCATCCTGATCTTAACCATGCACGATGACGCACAATACCTGCGCAAAGCCATCCAAAGTGGCGCATCCGGTTATATCCTGAAAAAAGCCGCTGATGCGGAACTGCTCTCTGCCATTCGGGCGGTTTTGCGAGGTGAGATGTACGTTCATCCATCGATGACAAAATCGCTGCTGGAGACTTTGCTCCCAAGCAGCGGAGATACAACGGAGAATGATCGTTGGGACTCCCTTAGCGAGCGTGAACAGGAAGTGCTCAAACTGGTGGCATTGGGACACACCAGCGCCGAAATTGCAGAACAACTCAGCCTGAGCGCTAAAACAGTCGAAACCTACCGCGCGCGCGGTATGGAAAAACTAGGGCTGCGCACCCGCGCGGCGCTGGTGCGCTACGCGCTCAGGAGCGGGTTGATTTCGGGGGAATAAGTTTAGAGAAACGCAAGGTATTCCAATTGTGAGAAAAAAGTTGTCTTTTTCAAAATCAGAAGACATGCATGAAATCGTAAGCTGGTTTTTTTCATAAGGTTGTGAGTTTTTGTTCATATTCGCAGTCATGAATATATTATACAAGTATATTCAATATTTTGAATATGATAAATTTCATGGACTTGTCATTGGAAATTGGCGGTTTCGAATGCCAAATTAGATGCAATTGCACTGGTTGCGTTACGGGACAGCCACACCTTGCTCTATAAGCCAGGTTTTGATTTTCTTATCGATCAAATCGCGTATCTGACGGAATTTTTCCAGTATTTCTTCATCCGTTCCCTGGAAAGCTGCCGGATCTTCGAACGACCAGTGCATACGTTTGTTCACGCCCGGCCAGACGGTGGGGCAATTCTTGTCGGCATCGTCGCAAACCGTGATAAGGTACTGAAACAACACTTTACCCAAGTAGGTCTCTACACCCTTGGATGCCTGGTTCGATATGTCGATCTCTGCTTCCTGCATGACTTGTATGGTAAATGGATTGACCTTTTTGGGGTCCAACCCTGCGCTGTGAGCTTCGAAATATTTGCCGGCATACTTGCGCAAGAAGGCTTCCGCCATCTGGCTGCGCGCCGAATTGCCAGTACAAAGGAAAAGAACGCGTTGTGTATTCATTTTCATCTCCTGTTGGAAGGTGATGAGATTATATGTGTGCAGTTTTAACGATTGGTAAAGAATGATTTATGGTTCGGTTAAATCAAGCAATTTGTTTACAATAGGATTACAGTAAGGTCATGATGCCCCTAAAGTACCAGATTTTGAGTTATTATTAAAGCATGGCAGTAACTTTTTTCTACCCGTGCCGTCATGTCAGTGGCGGGCGGGACATTGGCATCGGGGAATATGAAGGGTGAACCCGCCGCAAAAACGGCTGCCGGTTCTCTCGACCAGGAAGCGCTCATCGTAGCCTTCGATGAATATGCGCCAGCCATATACAAATACCTGTTGCGTTTGGGTATCAACCCGCAGGAGGCGGATCAGATCGTCGGTGATGTGTTTGCGCGCCTGTTGGATAAATTCGTAGAAGGAAAAGGTCCACGCGAAAATTTACGGTCTTACTTGTTTCAGATTGCTTATCACCTGGTGGTCGACCATGCCCGGGAACGGCAGCGCACCGCGCCGCTTGAGGTGGCCGATACCGTCAAGGAAGAAGTAAAACCGGTTCATGCGCAGACAGAAGAAAAAATGTTACTCGAAGAACTTGCCATAGCAATGCAGCATCACCTAACCGAGGATCAGAGAAATGTGCTCGTTCTGCGGTTCCAGGAAGACTTCAGTTTAAAGGAGACGGCTGAGATCATCGGCAAGAATGTGAATGCGGTCAAGGCGCTACAAAATCGCGGCATCAACAAACTGCGGGAAGCCTTGGGCCGCGAGGAGGGGGAAAATGATGACTAAGCGAACTCTCAATTCCAAGGAAGTCATCGACTTGATTTCCAAGCTCAAGGCTCAGACTCCGGATTACCCGCAAGAGCTGATAGCCGCCAGGAAGGCCGCTTTCTTGAAACAAATCGATGCGCTCAATATTCCTGGAAAAGGTCCGGGAGGAGAAGGCGGAAATGCAGGGGGTTCAGGAGCGACACCAGGCGGTCCCTCGCCAGCACCAGGAATCTTCTGGCGGGCGCTGTTCGGATTTGGACTGGCAGCCGCGCTGTTGATCGGCGCTTTCC
>DAOTXM010000332.1:0-5162 GCA_034435215.1 Anaerolineales bacterium | reverse complement strand
TACGCCCACCGCGTACACTGGTTATATTTGCGGTGGCTGTCGCACACAATTTGACGACCTGAGTGGCACAATTTTTGAAGGACATCAATAATCGTTGCGCGTCCAGATTTTATGTCTGTATTTCATGGGCTTGAATCTTTCCAACGAGCAGATTAGTATTACAGCGCAAAGTTCCAAGAAAATCCCGAAAAAAGGTTGTGCTTGGGGGTGTGCACCCCCACGCACAACCTTTTTTTCGGTTATTCCTGGTTATGAATGTGTATCAGTAATGTAACCTTGCGCTGTAATTTTAGGCAAGAATTGGATCTGGCATCGAATGATGTTCAGATTATGACCAGTCGATTACGAGCAGGGATCGAAGCAAAAAAAGCCAGTCCAATCGAGAGGGGCTGTCGAAACAGATGAAGTGTACATTACCGCTGGTCACAAAGGGCATCCAGCCATTGTGGCAAGCAAAAATCGAAAAGGCAGAAGACGAACGATGAAAGGAAAACGTGGGCGCGGCACGCTGGCAGAAGATAAACTGCCAGTTTTAGGCATGAACTAACGCAATGAAGAAGTTGTGACTCAAATGTTGCCGAATGTCCAGCAAGCAACCATTCAACCGCTCATGACAAAAACGATACAGGCTGGCAGCTTGATTTACACCGACGAATACAACATCTACAACCGCTTGGAGCCATGGGGCTACCAGCACAAGAAAAATTGCCTTGCTATCTTGCCTTCTTTGAATTCGTTCACAATGTCCGTCGTCGTGGCAAGGCTTTGTTTCATTCCTTGCTCTCTACACTCATTGCTCCTTGATTTTACTTAGAGCCTTCGGTGATAGCCTGTGCTGGCTGTGAATTCAACCAGAATCTTTTGCTTCTCCACTTTGCCAGCTTTTAAGTACATCGGTCGTACCTCTTCGAATAATTCGCGTTTGCTTCGTTGGCTTATCATATGCTCCTCCAACAGCGCTGATATACTGTCGGAAAGTAACATCTTTTTTGAGGCAACGATTGTTCACAAAGTTACTTTTTTTATGAGGCAATTGTGTGCATGCAAAGGTTGTCAGAAAATACCGCGAAAATTGTGCGTGCACACGGCAATTCGGGGTGGGAGGCTGGGGAAGGCGTCATGGTATAATTTTCCTCCCAAGAAAATTCTCCCGCCTCTTCTGGCGGGTTCTTTGAAGGAGTGCACGCATGTCTGGACATTCAAAATGGTCCACCATCAAACGCAAAAAGGGCGCAGCGGATGCTAAACGCGGCGCTATTTTTACCCGGCTTGCCCGTGAAATTGCCGTGGCGGCTCGTGAGGGCGGCGGCGATCCGGATTCCAATTTCCGCCTGCGTCTGGCTGTCGATAAGGCCCGCGCCGAAAACATGCCAAAAGACAACATCGAGCGCGCCATCCGGCGCGGCACTGGCGAGGATAAAGACAGCGCAGCTTATGAAGAGATCATGTACGAAGGCTATGGGCCGAAAGGCGTGGCCATGATGATCGAAACCGTCACCGACAACCGCAACCGCTCGGTATCGGAAATCCGCCACGCGCTTTCCCGCAGCGGCGGCAGCATGGCCGAACTAGGAGCAGTATCCTGGCAGTTCGAGCGGAAAGCATATTTTGCTTTCCCTTCCAGCGATCTGAATTACGACAAAGCATTCGAGCTGGCTATCGACGCTGGCGCGGATGACGTAACCGAAGAGGATGGCATGATCGAGATCATCGGTCCGGTGGAATCCTTCAAAACCATCGCGAATCTGCTGCATAAGGCCAAAGTCAATCCGGAGGATGCAGGCCTGCGCATGGTCCCCAAGCAGGAGATGGAACTGGATGTAAACGACACGATCCAGGTAATGAAGGTGATCGAAAGCCTCGAAGAAATGGACGATGTCCAGAACGTCTACTCGAACCTGAAGATGTCGGAAGATGCCCTGGCGGCGCTCGAAGCTGAGTAGGAAGTTCGACCATCTACGAAGAGCACGAAGGACGCTACATATATAACCCTTCGTGCTTTTCGTATTCTTAGTGGAGAAATGATGCTTGCCTTAGGACTTGACCCGGGAACCGCGACCACCGGCTACGGGCTCGTCCGCCTCGAACCGGATGGGAGCCTGCTGGCCGTTAAATACGGCGTCATCACCACCCCCAAGAATACCCCCGCCCCCGGACGGCTATTGAGGCTGTATGACCAGTTGCAAGACCTGCTCCGCAAGCACCGGCCTGAGACAGTTGCCGTGGAGAAGTTGTTCTTCCAGCGCAACGTGACCACTGCCCTGGCCGTCGGGCAGGCGCGCGGCGTGATGTTGCTTGCGCTGGCTAGGGCCGGCCTGGAAGTGTTCGAGTACACGCCCAACGAAATCAAGCAGGCTGTAGCGGGCTACGGCTCGGCCGGTAAACGCCAGATGCAGGAGATGGTACGTGTGCTGCTGGCGTTGGACGACATTCCCCGGCCTGACGATGCCGCTGACGCTTTGGCGGTGGCGATCACGCATTTGAACACGAGCCGTTATGAGAGCCATAGATGAACATAGGTGAACGCATTTTATGTCGATGAATAAGATGGTGGCCCACCGGAGATTTTTTCGTGATTCTTGCATAGACCAGCCTGTTTATCGGTTCCCTGCCTTTTTCTCTGTGCCCATCTGTGGTTAAATTAGAAACATGATAGCAACTCTGCGTGGCGAAATCACTCAAATCGAAGACCATGCCCTCGTCATCGAAGTCGGTGGCGTGGGCTTGCGTGTGCTCGTCCCAACGCCCCTGCGCGGACGGATGAAGGTCGGCGAAGCGATCTTCCTCTACATCCACCTCATCGTCCGCGAAACAGAACTGACTCTCTACGGATTCGAATCCCAGGCCGACCGCGACCTGTTCAACCTGCTGCTGGGTGTAGATGGGGTTGGCCCGAAGGTAGCGCTTTCGGTGCTTTCCAGCATGAACATCGAGTCGGTCCAGCGCGCGATCTTCGGCGATGAACCCGAGCTTTTGAGCCGTGTCCCGGGCGTGGGCAAGAAGACGGCACAAAAGATCGCGCTGCACTTGAAAGACCGCTTGAAGCCGGTCGACACGCTGGCTTCCGTGGTGGCTATGTCCGACGCAGATTCGGAAGTGCTGGCAGCGTTGACCGCCCTGGGCTACAGTGTGGTCGAGGCCCAGTCAGCCATCCAATCCCTGCCCAAGGACGCGCCCGACGACGTGGAGGAACGTCTGCGGCTGGCACTGCAATATTTCCAGAAGTGATTACTCTTATCATTGCCTGCCTACATCGTTAAGAAAATAGGCAGGTAATGCTGAAAAGTCAGCACCCCATCTCTTTATGAGACGGGGTGCTTTTGTCATTCACGGGTGATACATGAATTTACCAACGTTTATTCAGCAAACACATCATGGCGATGATCAGCTGAATTGCCAGGAGGAGGTTGGAAGTTCCCTTTGCCTTTTACACCGTTGATATCTTTTGTGTTCATGGCATATTGCAGAGTTGCATACGCTACAGCATCAGAGTTGATATCCAACGCAAATAAATTGACGTTGTCGTAGGTATCACAGGCGAGGTGATAACAGGAATCGTACTGCTGACCCGCCGTGCCGCCCCAAAGCGTTGCTTCTTGCGCGGTCTTGATTCCTTCGGCGCCAGTGAAAAGCCCGCCGGATGGAATGCCAACTGCGATAAACGGACCATAGTCCGAGCGGCCGGTGAAATCGGTCCCTTTGAACGGCAGACCTGCCTGCGCATAGAACTTCTCGAACAATTTTTCGATCTGAGCCGATCCAGATGGGCCGGGACCAGCCCCAACAGCGTCTGAATCATCGCCATCGTAGATGAAGAAGACATGGTTGGGGGAACCGATCATGTCGAAATTCAAGTAAAGGGTAATCTTTGCCTGTTCTTCTGCGCTTAGATTGTTTACATAGTAAATGGAGCCGACCAAACCAGATTCTTCGGCGCCCCACAGAGCAAAGCGCACCTTGTTGACCGGTTTCACTTTGGCCATTTGCTGGGCGACCTCGAGGATCGCGGCTGTACCGGAACCATTGTCATTGATACCGGGACCCGCATTGACTGAGTCAAGATGAGCGCCGACCATCACAACATTATTCGGATTACCTCCAGGTGTCTCGGCAATGATGTTGCTGGTGGCGGCAATCCCCCGGAATGTATCAGTTTTCAGCCGCATGACCAGACCAGGCGTCGCAGCCAGTTGCTGGCCAATAGCCTGTGTTACTGATGTGACTGGAATATCCAGTACAAAGTCATTGCCAAGCGTACCGTTTATCACACCGGCTGTGTTGTTGTAGATGACTACACCAGATGCTCCTGCATTGTAGGCATTGGTAGCCTTGAGAGCGAAGGTACACGCACCGCGGCTGATCAAAGCAAGGTTGCCCGCCGGAAAACCGGCAAAATCAGCGGCCTCACATCCAGGCGTCGGATCGGCTGGCGGTGCTGCCAGCGCGGTTACAGACGCTGTAACATCACCGCTACCCGAATAAGACATGATGTTATTCGCAATTGGCCCTGCTGGCGCTGGTGAAACTTGCTCAAGGATGGAAGGGGAAAGGGAGATAAAGGTCTGGAATTGGAAATCCTGGATGGTCACGAGATATCCGGCATCACTGAAGACCTGTGCAGCATAGGCTGTTGAAGCATCATAACCGGGCGTACCCGAGGTGCGAATGCCGTTGTTGGCATCAGCGATGGCCTGTAAAGCTGCCTGGTGTTCGCGGACACCATCCAGCGTCACACATTCGAGCAGCTTTTTAAAGGTATTGTTGACACGCGTATCACATGCTTCATCCCCGGCAAATACCGTTGGCGCAAAAGCAAAAGTGGCTGCAACCAACGAGACGACAACGAAGAGCTGTACAAGTTTCCGAATCATTTGTCTTCCTCCTTTGGAAGATATAAAAATGTGGAACGCTTATCTTGCCAGATCACTTTCTGTTGTATATGCGATTATTAGGGCTTGTTTTTTTACCTTCTCGATATTCCCATCCGCACATGAAAGTGGAAGTTGCAGAGGAAGATCGGCCGTGCCAGTGCAGGTGGATGCAATTCACAGAATGGGATAAATTAGATAAATATTATCTATTTATAATACACAATATACCCGCTTCTTACAAGAGGCGATTTAGGTGTACATGCAAAGGTTGTCAGAAAGTACCGGGGAAAA
>DAOTXM010000331.1:0-4820 GCA_034435215.1 Anaerolineales bacterium | reverse complement strand
AGCCGCGCATCTTGCAATAGCAGAGCGGTCCACTTGGATCGAGCACCATATGGCCACCTTCTGGGTGTGAGCCGTCCAACCCACGGTAGATTTCGCCGTCCACGATCAACGCCGTGCCGATCCCGGTGCCCACGGTCACGGCGTACAACCGCCGGATGGATACCCCCGCTCCCTGCCAGAACTCGCCCAGCGCCGCCACGTCCGCATCGTTCTCCAGCGTGATGGGGACATGGAAGGCCTTTTCCATCCAATCGAAGACCCCTACGTTTTCCCAGGTGGGCAGGGTGAACGGATTGTCGATGATGCCCCGCAGCGGGTCCAGCGGACCGGTCGAGCCGATGCCGATCCCTACCAGCGACCCCGCGCCGGACTCCGCCCAGAACTGCTCGCTCAACCCCTGCATTTTTCGCAGCCCGGACTCGGGTCCGCGGCCGGCTTCGATGGGCGTTTCGCGGACAGCCAGTATCGTTCCCTGTGCGTCGAACGCCCCGGCGCGCAGGATCGTCCCGCCCAGGTCGACCCCAACGACGACTTTATCGGTCAACCTTTCACCGCTCCTGCGGTCAGGCCGCTGACGATATAGCGCTGGAAGATGAGCGAAAGAATGACCGGTGGGATCGCGGCCAGCACGCCGCCGGTCATCATCCCGCCCACGTCGACGACATAGCGACCGGTGAATTCCGCAATCGCGACCGGCACCGTTTTGGCCGAGACCGTGCTGGTCAGGATGAGCGCGAAGAAGAATTCGTCCCAGGCGGTGAGGAAGACGAACAGGCCGGTGGAGACCAGGCCGGGCGCGGAAATGGGCATGATGATGCGGAAGAGCGTCTCGATGCGGTTGCAGCCGTCGATGCGGGCGGCGTCTTCCAATTCGACCGGGATGGTGTTGAAAAAGGCGGCCATCAGCCAGATGGCAAAGGGCAGCGCAAAACTGAGGTAGGTAATGATCAAAATGACGGGTGAATTGAACAGGCCAAAGCGGGTGGCAAAGAGGTACAGCGGGATGACCAGCGAAATCTCCGGGATCATGCGCGTGCCCAAGATGCCGATCAGCAGGGTCTGGCGGAAGGGGAAACGCAGGCGGATCAGCGCATAGGAAGCCAGCGACCCCAGCGTCAGCGCGATGACCGTCACGGACGAGGCCACCAGGAGCGAGTTCCAGAGCGTGATGCGAAAGGTCTTGGCGACCTCGGAGGTGCCCTGTCCCGGCGCAAAGATGTTGATGTAGTTTTGGAAGGTGGGTTGTTGCGGGATCCAATGGATGGGCGTCGAGAGCAGCTCGGCGCGCGTGGATATGCTGGAGATAATCAGCCAGGCAACCGGTAAGTAAATGAATAGCAGCACCGGGATGACCAGCAAAGCCAGGCAGAGAGTGCGCAAGGGCTTTTTCACTGGCTTTCCTCCGGGCGATACAGGACTCGAATATAAATGAACGCCATGATAAGCGTGAAAATCGAGATGAGGAAGGAAAGCGCCGAGCCGCGCCCAACGTTACCAAAACTGAAGGTTTCCAGGTAGGTCAGGTAGGAAATGGTCACCGTGCCGAAGGCGGGGCCGCCGTTCGTGATGACATAGATGATATCGAAGACGCGGAAGGCTTCCACCGTGCGGATCACGAGGGCGACGAGAATTGCGGGGCGCAGTAAGGGCAAGCGGATGAGCAGGAAACGCTGCAGGGCGTTGGCGCCATCCACAGCGGCGGCCTCCTCCAGGTCGGCGGGCAACGTGGCGAGGGCGGCTTGCAGGATCAGCGCGATAAAGGGCACGCTGTGCCAGATGTCTGCCAGGATGACCAGGTTCATCGCCACGTTGGGTTTGGTCAGCCAGGGGATGTATTTGTCGATGAGTCCAAGTTGGAGTAATAAACCATTCAAAGCACCGTAATCGGCGTTGTAGATCCAGCGCCACATCGTGCCGTTGACGATGGTCGGCACTGCCCAGGGGATGATCAGGCTGGTGCGCAGGAATTGCCAGCCGGGCGGGTGGGAATGGATCAGTTGCGCGATGGCGAGTCCCAGCACGAGTTCCAGGCCGACCGACACGAGCGTGAAATACAGTGTCCGGCCGATGGTGACCCAAAAAAGCGCTTCACTGAGCAGCGCAGTGTAATTTCCGAGTCCGACGAAGGTCCGCTCCACGTTGATGCCGCGGCTGCTCTCGAAGACGCTCAGGTACAACGTGGAAAGGATGGGCTGGAGGGAAATGCCCAGGATGATCAGCAGGCTCGGCAGGATCAGGCCGAAGCCAATCAGCGCATCTTGTTGGGTGAGGCTGAGCTTCCGCTGCATGCAGTCTCCGCAATGGATGGGGGCACATTGCGCCCCCATCCATAGAAGTTGGTTCGATCTATTTTGCCAGCTCGACCCATTTTGCAGCGGCGTCGTTCAAGGCCTGTTCGGGTGTCTTTTGCTTGGTGAGCGCTTCTTGCAGGGCCAGTTGCAATGCCTTGGAAGCCTCTGGATAATACGGCACCTTTGGGCGGACGTGCGCATACGGGAATTGCGCATTGAACATCGGCACGGTCGTCTCATTGGCAGGCGTGTACCCTTGCAGTTTGGTCAGGTTTTCGCCCTGGAAGCTGGTCTGCCAGATCGGCAACAGATGCCCCGAGTAGCGGTTCTGGATATCTTCGGAGGTCAGGAACTCGACATATTTCCAGGCGGCATCCATGTTGGGCGACGTGGCGGCTACAGAAAAGCCCATCGAGCCATTGATGCTGGCGCTTTCTACGCCAGAACCGGCAAAGGCGGGCATCAACGCCATCTTGATCTGCCCGGTGACCTGTGACTCTTCGGTGTTGAAGTTGACCAGGTCATACATGTAGTTCCAGTTGACCGCGAAGACGGCTTTGCCTTGTGAGAAGACGTTGCGGACATCCTCCTCCACATACGAAATAGAAGCGGGATTGGTAATCCCCTCGTCGATGCTTTGGATCATCCAAGTCAGGGTCTTGACTCCAGCTTCATCGTTGAAGGCAGGCGCACCGTTCGCGTCCACCAGGCTGCCACCGTTACCGTAGAGCAGGATAACCCAGTCGCAGATAGCGGCTTCGTACTGGCCCCAAGACCAGACGATCGGGTACTCGGCAATGCCTTTTTCCTTGATCACCTTGGATTGCTCGACCAGTTCCTCCCAGGTCGTGGGCGGGGCGCTAAAGCCGGCCTCCTGGAGCAGTTTTTCGTTGTAGAAGAAATACTTCTCGTCCAGGAGCCACGGCATGCCATAGACCTTCCCGCCAACGGTGGTGATGTCCCAGGCGGAGGTGAAAATCTTATCACGCATATCCTGCGTGATGCGGTCGGTTGCATCCATCACGTAACCGGCTTTGCCGAACTCTGCGTACCAGATGTCGTCTACCAGAAAGACATCGTACGCGGGCGGGGTGGATGCCATGGCAGTGGTAATTTTGTCATGCAGGGCATCATAGGAAACGTATTCGATCTCGACTTTGATGTCGGGATTGGCCTGGTTGAACTCACCAACGATAGCGTTCATCTCGTCGACGGTCGGGCCGGCTTGTTCCATCGAAAGCACGCGGATGGTGACGGGACCGGCGGGCTGCTTGGGCGCGCAACCAACCACACTTGCCACCAGGATCATAGCAAAGGCCAGGATTGTCATTGAGCGGATTGCTTTCATCTTTTCTCTCCTTTTGTTATTTGATTGGAAGTAGGAATAAGCTAGCGTTTGGTTTACTCATGCACCTCCTCCAGGATCTCTACTCTGTTTCTATTCTTTGAAAGTGAAAATAGAACTCACTCTTGTCGCCATTCGATACCGACCAGACATATTCCACCGGCGAGTTGTTTTTTGTAAAGGCAACGATCTCGCTCAGGATGGCGGGCGTGCCTGCTTTGGTTTGCAGATAGTGCGCTTCGGTCTCGGTCAGCAGGACGGGTTTGAGGGTATGGTCAAGACCGATCACATTGACACCGTACTTCTCGTTCAGGGTCTGGTAGAGCGATTCGTTCTCGGTCCATAGGTAGTTTGTCAGTATCGGGAAGCGCTCCAACGAAAGACAACTTGTTTCGAGCAGGATCGGTTCATCGTCTGCTAGGCGCACGCGGGTGATCTCGATGATGGGGTCGCCTTCCTGGATCCGCAGGAAGCGCGCGATCTTGGCCGTGGCCGGTATTTCCCGTTTGCTGATGAGCCGGCTGCCCGGTCTGCGACCGATAGCCCGCATCTGTTCAGTGAAACTCAGCTTGCTGGCCGAAATGGAAGCCGTGGTAGGCTGGCGTACGAACGTCCCCACACCGTGTTTGCGTTCCAGCCAGTTCTGGCGCACCAGTTCATCCAGGGCTCGCCGCACTGTGAGACGGCTGACGCCGTACAAATCCACCAGTTCCCACTCGGAGGGCATCATTTCCCCGGGATTCAATTTGCCGTTGATGATCAGATCGCGCAGGTTGCGCTCGATCTGGTCGTAGAGGGGTAGCTTACTGTGTGGGTCGATCTTGAATATTTCTTTAGCGGTGTTCATGGAAGTTATCGTGTGCATGCAAAGGTTGTCAGAAAGTACCGTGAAAATGGGTGTAGAACGTGCTCCGCACGCTCCACACCCATTTTCACGGGTTATCCCTGACATGTTTTGCGTGCACACAAGGTTTATTTTGATGTAGAATTCAACAATTAGTAAATCACGAAACGACTGGGAGAAGCCCGAATGCAGGGGTATTCTTAAAATTTGCGTGAAGACTAATAATATTTCCAGGAGGCAGCATGGCAACACATGAAGAAGCAAAACCAACGGTCAATGACAAACGTGAAATTTTTGGCTGGGCCATGTATGATTGGGCTAACTCCGCATTCAGCACAAC
>DAOTXM010000330.1:0-13330 GCA_034435215.1 Anaerolineales bacterium | reverse complement strand
GCTCCACACTCCTGTTTTCGGATATTCCTTCAACTTTAGTGAAGTACTGACAATGGTATGGGGTGCTATGAACGAGGACAGCTCGGTCACAGCACCCACTTCCCTCATTATTTAGGACACCGCTACGAACAGGTATACAGGAGCCTTTTATGAAAACCTACACTAAACCATCAGACAAAGAACTGCGCGAGAGACTGACTTCCGAACAGTACGAAGTAACCCAACATGATGCGACCGAACGGCCTTTCCTGAACGAATTTTGGAATTATAAAGAGCCTGGCATTTATGTGGACGTCGTATCGGGCGAGCCGCTTTTCAGTTCGCTCGACAAGTATGACTCGCATTGCGGCTGGCCCAGCTTTACCCAACCGCTGGAAAAGGACAATATCCAAACGCGCATGGACTTCAAACTGCTCATGCCGCGCACCGAAGTCCGCTCGAAACATGCCGACTCGCACCTGGGCCACGTCTTCGACGACGGCCCAGCCCCAACCGGTCTACGCTACTGCATCAACTCGGCAGCCTTGCGCTTCATTCCAGTGGACAAGTTGGAAGAAGAAGGGTATGGAGAATATCTAAAGCTGTTTGAATAATTCACCACAAAGGCACGAAGGACACAGAGATTCTTAAGGGTTCACAAAGGTTATCCTAAAACAAGGCGCTTGATGCCTTGTTTTAGGATGGGGACATTAAAGTTGATCAGCAAGCCAAGCCAAAGACCGGAAAGTCGCAAATATGTAAGTAGCTGTGCCTCGTGGATTGGCTCAAGGCGTTCAACAGATTTGATTTCTACAACGACCAGACCATCTACTACTTCATCCATTCGGTAACCGCAATCCAGTTTCACTCCCTTGTAATTAAGCGGCAGTGGTACCTCGGTCTGGACCGGTACTCCCCGCAAACCAAGCTCGTGCTTGTGACAGGCCTGATAAGCCGATTCCAGAAGACCTGGTCCCAAACTCTTATGCACCTCGATCGCAGCTCCTATGATCTGGTTGGACAACCAATTTGCCCGTTCCTTTGTGTCTATATAAAACTCCTTTGTGCTCTTTGTGCCTTCGTGGTGAGCTAGAGCCTCTCGATGATCGTCGCCGTGGCCTGACCATGCCCCGCGCACATCGTCTGCAAGCCAAACCTGGCTTTGCGCCGCTGCAACTCGTAGACCAGCTTGGTCATCAGGATGGCGCCTGTCGCGCCGACCGGGTGTCCGTGGGCAATGGCGCCGCCGTTGGGGTTGACCCTGTCCATATCGGGCCGGAATTCTTTAGCCCAGGCCAGTGCCACGCTGGCGAAGGCTTCGTTCACTTCGATCACGTCCATGTCATCCAGCGACAATCCAGCTTTTTCCAGCACCATGCGCGTGGCTGGGATGACGCCGTCCAGCATCAAGACCGGATCGGTGCCGACCACTACGCGGGCTACGATGCGCGCCAGCGGCGTCAGGTTGTAGCGCCCGACCGCGGCCGGGGAGGCAAGCACCAGGGCGGCGGTCCCGTCGCTGATCTGGCTGGCATTGGCGGCGGTGACCACGCCGTCAGCCTTGAAAACAGTCTTTAACGCGCGCATCTTCTCCCGGTCCGGGGGGAAGCGTACCCCCTGGTCTACTTTGAACTCTTCCCCATTGGATAGTTTGACCAGCATGATCTGCGAATCAAAATATCCGTTCTGGATGGCGTTCCCGGCACGGATATGGCTTTCATAACTGAAGTCGTCCAGCTCCTCGCGCGTCAGGTTCCACTTTTCGGCCATCATCTCGGCGCTGATGCCCTGGTGAACCAGGTTGTAGGGGAAATCCTTCGGCCACTCGGCGGGATAGTCCGCGCCGATGGGCTGGTGCGACATGATCTCGGTGCCGCCCGCCACAACCAGGTCCATATCGCCCGCCAGGATGGCCTGCGCCCCAAAATGGACCGCGCTCTGGCTGGAACTGCACATGCGGTTCATGGTCACCGCCGGGACTGCCACCGGGAACCCGGCCTTGAGCGCTGCCAGACGCGCCATGTTCGCGCCCTGGTCCCCGACCGGCGTGACGCAGCCCCACAGCACATCCTCGATGCGCTCCATCTCGAGCCCTGCCCGCCGGACCGCCTCCTGCATGACCATGGCGGTCAGATCCACAGGCAGAAATTCGTACAGGGCTCCGCCCGGTTTGCCCACCCCCATGGCCGTGCGAACAGCTGATACGATGAAAACGTCTTTCTCTTCCATTGTGCCCTCCCGATCAATTGTAAGGTTGGTTGAATAGCCCCGCATGTACTTCGCGGGGTATATCGAAACCAACAGAGGCTAATACATGTTTCTCTATCCCGCTCGGTCCGCATGGTATGAGAAACCAATTGTTGCCGTACCCGGGGTTCGATACGCTCTTCGACTTCGCTACGCTCCGCTCAGAGCTACTCAACCCTCGGTTCGGTTTATGCAATTTTATGATCTTCCAAATGCTCGATCACATCCGCATACAACCAGTCGCGGATGTCTTCGTTCGTAAGCGCATCCTCCGTTAACTCAGAAACCAGATCCAGCATGGCCTCACGTACATTTTCATAATGTAACAATAAATCTTCCTCACCCCACGAACGGTACTTCTCGACTAACTCCCGGTTGAACGCATCTGTATCGCGCTCCTGCCAGGTAAAGCTGGGGTCTTCCAGAATACCGGTCATGACCCACAGGCCCTCCTCCCACCAGCCGATGATGTGCGCTAACAGGTCATGGAAAGTCTTAAAGCCCTGCTTCTCCAAAAAGGCCGCCTGCGCTTCAGGAGAAAGCGCGTTGAATTGGCGGACATATACCCCCCAACCTCCCTCAAGCGCATGGATGACCTCTCTCAACGTAAAGCCCACCATATCAGCCTCCTTTGGCTGCGTTTACGAAGTCTGCGAAAAGACCATACGCGGTTGGGATGGGTCCCGCAACCATGCCTTCACGCTCAGACTCGACGATCGAATAGTCGCCCAGTACATCCGTGCGGAAGGCGACACCGGTGGTTGAATCCTCCATACTATACAACGGAGATGACATTGGGACAAGCTCCGGCTTGGCGCTGGCTTTGACATTGTTGCCGACCTTTTCCGCCGAACAGACCAGTTTCCAGCGCATCCCGCTCGCCTTGGCCTGCGCGATCATCTCGGGCGTGATCTCCCTTATGCCTTTTCGGTCCACCTGCTGGGGCGTAAAGGGAGTATCCATCAGGACGGTCACCAGCGCAGCGACCTTGATGGCCGCATCCCAGCCGTCTACATCCGCGGATGGGTCGGTCTCAGCCACACCGATGCTCTGGCAATACCTGACCGCTTCGTCTAAGCTCTCGCCGCGCTCCATGCGCGAAAGCATGATGTTGGTGGTCGAATTCAGGATGCCCTGGAAAGAAATCAACTCTGCCGCAGGCATGCTTTCCCGGAAAACCGAAAAGAGCGGCGCGCCGCCTAGTACGGTCGATTCGAATAGAAACTTTTTGTTCTTTGTTTTTGCCAATTCAGTTAACGCGCGATACCCGTGCACAACTATCCCTTTATTGGCGGTGCTAACGTGCATGCCCAATTCCAGCGCCGTACGGACGTGGTCGATGGCGGGCTGGCCAGTGCCGTGATTGACCGGTGAGTTCTCGAACATGAAATCGGCCTGGGAGTGCTGGATGACTTCAAGGGAATTGGTAACCGGTATCTTGGTAAATTTATCAAGCGAGCCGCCCGCTTCGGCAGTTTCGACGCATGCAAGCAGATCAAGACCGTCCGGGTTCACTGCAAAGCCATGACTGCCGGTGGCAATGCCGGTCGCTGAGAAGGTGATGCCATACCCGGATTGCAACACATCCTGTTTGCGCAGGAAAAGACGTGCCAGCGCGCGGGCGACGTTGCCAAAACCAATAAAAACGAGTTTGTAGTGCATAAGTTCACCTGTGTTCGAGCCTTGCGAAGGTTCGAGACCTTTGCAAGGCCAGGCTTATAACGGTGGGTAAGGAAACGCACGCCTGTCCCTGGGGGGACGAGGAAACACGCCAGATGAGGCCAGAACCCCTGCCCGGGCAAGCAGGGCAGAGATTTCCCTGGGGCTGAGATAAGGCTGAAGGTCAGCCAGCAGGTTTTGGTCCGAGGGAAGAAGCGCAACAGCTTTAAGCAAATCATCTGGGATCGGTTGCCCGGCATAGTCCCAGATGACCGTCCGTAATTTATCTTCTTCGTGAAAACAAAGACCGTGGTCGATCAGCCACAGTTTGCGCGTCTCCTCTTCGATGATGACGTGGCTGCCCTTGCGATCGGCGTTGTTGCACAACAAATCGAAGAGCATGACCGGTTTCAGGCGCGCTTTGTCTTCGTCCGTGAAGTTGAAGTAGTGATAGTTGGGATCGTATTCGATGTACTGCTGGATGGAACCAGCCCCAAAGGGGCCATCCTCGCGCAACATGGTATAGGGAACGAAATGCCAACCCAGCGCTTCACTGACCAGATACGCGGCCACCTCGCGATGGGCCAGGGTACTCTCGGGGAAGTCCCACAGCGGCTGTTCGCCTTTGGATGGTTTGTACACGGCCTGGATTTCCTGTCCTTCATAATGCACATTGACGAGAAAGGTGTAATTCGAGCCCAGCATAAACTGGCCTTCGAGTTCAAGTTCCCCCTTTTGCAGAGCAATTCGCAGGTCAGTTTGGGCAGTTGACATGGATGGGGTCGAAGGTTGAAAGGTATAAGTTGAAGGGCTTTTTAATTTTCAACGCGTAACCTTCAACCACTAGTGCTTATGCCCGTTCTTCTTCGGGCAGAAGTGGCCTTCCGGCTCCATCGGCGCGCCGCACTGCGGACAAGTCGGCCGCCCGCGCGTGACCACCTCTGCGCCCCAGTGCGCCATCTTGCGGATCTGCTCGCGCGTGCACCAGAAACGCACTACGGCAGCGGACTCGGGATCTTCGTCTTCGGCCATCAGTTCACGGGTCTGTAACACGATGCGATCGCGGTCCTTATCATAGCCAAGACCCACTTCGCCCACACGGAAGAGTGGGTCTACGGGCGGGTGGATGTGCATCTGATCCTCGATGTAATCAGCGGGCACATCTTCGATCCCCGGCGTCTGGCGCATGACTTCGGCCAGGAATTGTTCCACGCCGACAGCCAGCGACTGCAACTGGATCTTCTCGATCAATACCGTTACGGTGCGCTGGTCCTGCCAGGCCTGGATGTAAAAGACGCGCTGGCCAGGCTTTCCGATGGCGTCAGCGGTGATGTGGTCTACGGGATCTACGTCAATTTCGAAGCGGGGCATGAGATGAAGTTACCTGTGTTGTTTGAGTTAGTTTCAATTCGAAAAAAGTGCTCGAGGCGGCATATCCCATTCGGGGCATTTTCCTCGCCGCCGAGGATGGTGACAGGAGCAATCAATGGGTTGAGTTAAAGGGAGTATACCAAATTCGGAGAGTGGATGACAGGCCGTGCTCTGCTATAATTCAACCATCTTCGCCAAGGAGACAAGCATGTATGACAAGAAGAAACTGAACGAACTAAAAGATGCACTGGAAAAATGGGAAGAGACCAGCCTGCAAAAGACGCTCGCGTCCATGCCAGAGCGGCGGGACGAATTTATCACCACTTCTTCCGAACCGGTCGAGAGACTGTATACGCCGCTGGATGTGGCGGACATGGACTATCAGGCTGACCTTGGCTTTCCGGGTGAGTACCCGTTCACGCGCGGAGTCCACCCGACTCTGCATCGCGGCAAACTGTGGACCATGCGCATGTTCGCCGGTTTCGGGACCGCCGAGGAGACAAATGCGCGCTTCAAGTACCTGCTCGAGCAGGGGCAGACCGGTCTCTCGATTGCATTCGACCTGGCTACCCTGATGGGCTACGACACCGACCAGCCCGAAGCGTTGGGGGAGTTCGGCAAATGCGGCGTGGCAGTCTCCTCGCTCAAGGATATGGAAATCCTGCTGGACGGCATCCCGTTGGATAAAGTCTCCTCCAGCATGACCATCAACTCGCCAGCAGCCATCATTTGGGCCATGTACATCGCTGCCGCTGAGAAACAGGGCGTGCGACCTGACCAACTGCGCGGCACCATTCAGAATGACATCCTGAAAGAGTTCATCGCCCAGAAGGAATACATCTTCCCGCCCGAGCCATCCATGCGGCTGGTGGTGGATACAATGGAGTATGGTACCAGCACCGTCCCGCAGTGGAACACTATCTCGATCAGCGGATACCACATCCGCGAGGCAGGCTCCACCGCAGCGCAGGAACTGGCCTTCACACTCTCGGACGGTATGGAATACGTGCGCTGGGGGATCGCGCGCGGTATGAATGTGGATGAGTTTGCCCCGCGCCTGTCGTTCTTCTTCAACGCGCATAATGATTTCTTCGAAGAGATTGCCAAGTACCGTGCTGCCCGGCGCATTTGGGCGCGCGAGATGAAAGAGACCTTCGGCGCGAAGAATCCGCGTTCCTGGTTGTGCCGTTTCCACACGCAGACGGCGGGCGTCTCACTGACTGCCCAGCAGCCGGAGAACAACGTGGTGCGCGTGGCGGTGCAGGCCCTGGCAGCCGTTCTGGGCGGGACCCAAAGCCTGCATACCAATTCCCTGGATGAGGCCCTGGCGCTGCCCTCCGAGCATGCGGTCACGATTGCGCTGCGTACGCAGCAAATTTTGGCCGAAGAATCCGGGGTGGCGAACACGATCGATCCACTCGGGGGCAGTTTCTTCGTCGAGGCTCAGACCGATCGCATCGAAAAACAGGCCTACGATTACTTCC
Organism: Anaerolineales bacterium; assembly: GCA_034435215.1. Classification (GTDB taxonomy): domain Bacteria; phylum Chloroflexota; class Anaerolineae; order Anaerolineales; family Villigracilaceae; genus JAABUE01. The sequence continues at coordinate 6,590 of DAOTXM010000330.1, read as the reverse complement.
GCCGCATCGAAGAATTGGGCGGCGTCCTGCCAGCCATCGATAAAGGCTTCTTCCAGTCCGAGATTGCAGATGCGGCCTACCGTTACCAGCGTGAAATCGACGAGGGCGTTCGCAAGATCGTGGGGGTGAACGCCTACGCTGAAGACAAGCCATTGACTATCCCCCTGCTCGAGATGGACCCACAGGGTTACGAGCGGCAAGTGGCGCGGCTCACAGAGGTTCGCAAGATGCGCGACAACGGCCGGGTCGGCCAGACGCTGGACAGGCTGCGCATTGCCTGTCAGGGCGCGGAGAACACCATGCCCTACATCATGGAAGCTGTGCATGCCTACGCCACGCTGGGTGAGATCATCGGCGTCATGAAGGAAGTCTTCGGAACCTACGAAGAGCCAACCTGGATTTAGGAACTGGCCTATAATAGGGGCTTGTATAATACCCACGGTTGGAAATTGCGCATCCCAGCTCGTAAAAAAGCACGATTTTCAACCGACCTGGGTATAAAACAACGATTTCATCAGGATTTATGCGATTGAACCGCGCTCCTGAAAATAATTCATAAACCGGAATGGAGGTACAACCATGTCAAACAATAAACCCGGTGTGATCGGAATTCTAACGGGGGGTGGGGATGTTCCCGGATTGAATCCGGCCATCCGAGCCGTGACCATTCGCGCCTTACGGGAGGGGTATAAGGTCATCGGCATTCGGCGGGGCTGGGCGGGGCTGGCGGATGTCGTTCGAGACAAGAAAGCAGACAACAGCAAGAACTACCAAGAGTTGACCGAAGAGGTCGTCAACAGGGCTGGTCGTACTGGGGGAACGTTCCTGCACACCTCCCGCACGAATCCGGCCAAGGTCAAGAAAGACCGTCTCCCTGCGCATCTGCGAGAAACATACACTGAAGAAGTCAACGATATTACACCGGAAATCCTGAAGAATCTTGACTTTATAGGAATCGATTATCTCATCCCAATTGGCGGCGATGACACGCTCAGTTATGGTGTCCGCATGTATCAGGAGGGGGTCAAAGTCGTTGCCATTCCAAAGACGATGGACAACGATGTGCCCGGTACCGACTACTGCATCGGCTTCAGCACTTGTGTTACGCGCACGATCGAAATCGCCAACAGCCTGCGCACGGTAGCCGGGTCTCACGAGAGAATGATGGTCCTCGAGGTCTTCGGCCGTTATGCCGGCTTCACAGCTATGTTGCCCACCATGGCAGGCGCGGCTCATCGCTGTGTCATCCCGGAGTTCAAGTTCCACATCGAACGGTTGGTGGAATTGTTGCTGCAAGACCGCAAACACAATCCCAGTAACTATTCCGTTGTGCTGGTCTCGGAAGGTGCTATGTTCGAGGGCGGTGAAATGGTCTTTCAGGACCGCACCACCGATGCCTTCGGACATGCCAAATTGGGAGGCATTGGCGACCTGGTCTCAGAAAAATTGAAAGAGCTGAGCGTCCAATTTAACAATGGCCGCTCGGTGGACACGGTCAACCAGAAACTTGGCTACCTGGTCCGCTGTGGAGACCCGGATGCGATCGACTCTATCGTCCCCATGGCCTACGGGAACCTGGCCCTGGATTTGATCCAGAAGAAGACGCACGGGCGATTGGTAGTGCTCAAAAACGGGCGCTACGACAATATCCCGATCGACATTGTGACCAGCACCAAGAAAAAGGTCAATGTGGAGCGTTTCTATAACACTGACCGCCTGCGCCCACACTACAAGAGCTTCGAGATGACCCCATTGTTCATTATGACCAGCGATTGATCACATTCTACACCAGTGTGTACACAAAACATGTCAGGGACAACCCGCTGGGTGGGCGTGCTTGGCACGCCCACCCATTTTCGCGGCACTTTCTGACAACCTTTGCATGTACACTCTATACCATGGGGGAGGCCCGAAATATAAATGATGCGAGTGTGCATGCGCACGCTCGCATCCGTGTGTCAGGTACACTCCGGTCAAGTGCGTTTAACCTGGAAGTTGTCGAAATCCCGCGCTACAACTGCCTCCGGGAAGACCGCCTGAGCCTCGGCCAGCACGTCGCGTTCGCGGTAGCGGCGTGAGAGATGGGTCAGAATCAATTTTTTGACGTTTGCTTCTTTTGCCAGTTCTGCCGCTTGCTTGGCCGTCAGGTGCGAAAATTCTGCAGCCATATCCCCTTCTTCTTCGAGATAGGTAGATTCGATTACCAACGCATCCGCGTCACGGCAATGTTCGAGGATATCGTCGGTGCGGCCGGCGTCCCCTACCACAACCAGTTTCGTGCCTTTTTGCCAGTCCCCAAGCACATCGTCCGGGTGGATCATCCGTCCACCTGCCAGGGTAATGATTTTCCCGTTGACCAGGTCACGGCGTTCCGGCCCAAACGGAACACCGAGCGCATCCGCCTTTTCTGCGAGGAATGGGCGGCGGACCTTGGTCTCGAAGATGTAGCCCAGGCAGTCCGGGCCACGATGGGTCACGGAGAATGCTGTGACCGTGAAATCATCGGCTTCGAAGAAAATGCCGGGTTTGATCTCGTGCAGAGTGAGCGGCATGGGCGGCTGTTTACCGCGCAAGACTACGCCATACAATAAATCGTGGACCCGGTCGAGCGCGGAACGCCCGCCGAAGATTTCCAGCTCGTCGATCGCTTCCCAACGCAAAAACGTGGACATCAGTCCACCCAACCCCAGGATATGATCCAAATGGCCGTGCGTCAACAGGACACGGGTCAGGCGCTTGAAGCCTGCGCCCGATTGCAGAATCTGACGCTGTGTGCCCTCCCCACAATCTACAAGAAAGCGGTATTCATCATGGCTGACGATGGCAGCAGATAGACCACGATTTGCAGAAGGCGCGGATGCAGATGTCCCAAGGAAAAGAATTTCGAACACGTATGACCCTTCGAAAGAACAACAATCCTTAAGAACGCAAAACCTGTCAATGAAGTAGACCGAAAAGGGGGTGTTGACGGGACAGCCGTCCACACCCCCTTTTTCAGAAAGTCTTATGACAACATTTGTACGCTCATGAAGTAATTGTACCTCAAAGAAAACAGACCATTTGTGCTATAATCTTTTTACGCTATCGTCTCACAAAGATGGGGAAAGTGGGGCGTTGTGGATGGGTTACGCCCCTTCACAATGTCCTACGCCCCGATCTATCGAATAGATATTTTTGTGCTCACGTACAGACGTATTACAATAATGCCTGTCAGTAAACCCAAATCCCCTCCCAAGAGCGGTCTCAGAGTCAAGAAGGTGCCTCCCAAAAAGAGTCCTTCCAAACCTGTTGCGCAGACGACTAGAAAGAAGCAACCCGCCGCTCTGCCTGCACGCACACCGACTTTTTGGGAAACACTCTCCATCGATCGCAAGCTGGATGTGGTTGGGATCGCACTGGCCCTGGTGGGACTGCTGACACTCTTGAGCCTGGTCTCTGCCGAACGCAGCACACTGACCGGTGGCCTGATCCGGTTTCTGGGCAGGATCTTTGGCTGGGGCGTTTACATCCTGCCTATCGGGTTGATCATTATCGGGGTATGGCTGGTGTTACGCAATATCGAACGGATGCCAACCTTGTCGATAGAACGCGTCACTGGTGTTACTTTGCTGTATTTCTGGCTGCTGACGACCATGCACACCATGATCGCTGCTCCCGAACTGGCCGAGCAGGCTGCCCTGGATGGGGTCGGAGGCGGCTATTTCGGCAGCCTGTTCGAACGCATGTTATGGTTCGGTTTGGGACCGGGGGGCGCAATCATCGCCATGGTCGCCTGGCTCTTGATCGGCCTGGCGCTGACGCTGGATATTTCCATCCGTGATTTGTTCCAATGGATGAGCCCGGTGCTGGGCCGTATCCGTCAGGTGTTGACGCGCCCGGCAAAGGCTGCAAAACCAACATCGGAGGGCATCGATGTACGGGCCAATGGGTACACGCCCATGCAACGTCCGCCTGCCCTGGCAGGAACGTCGCAATCTGTAACAGCGCAAGTGGGCACACCAACAACCACCAGTAGCGGACCCGTGATCGAATGGTCCTTGCCATCCGTCAAAGATATATTGGATGAAGGCAGTGCGCCAGAAGTCAATGAAGAATATATTCAACAGAAAGCCCGGCTCATCGAAGATACGCTGGCCTCCTTTGGCGCGCCAGCGCAGGTGGTGGAGATCAGCCGGGGGCCAACAGTCACGCAGTTTGGAGTGGAGCCGCTCTTCGTCGAAACCAGAAGCGGGCGCACGCGTGTGCGCGTCAACAAGATTGCCTCGCTGGCCGATGACCTGGCGCTGGCCCTGTCCGCGCCGCGTATTCGCATCCAGGCGCCGGTGCCGGGGCGTGGCTTCGTCGGCATCGAAGTGCCCAACGAAGAAATGACCCTGGTGGCCTTGCGTGATATTCTGGAAAGTGAAATTTTCCAGCGCAAACGCTCCTCGCTCAGTTTTGCACTGGGACGCGACGTAGCCGGGCTGCCACAAGTTGCGACCCTGGACTTCATGCCGCACCTGCTGATTGCGGGAACGACCGGTTCTGGTAAGTCGGTATGCGTCAACTCGATCCTGACCAGTTTCTTGTTGCACAATACGCCGGACGATTTGCGCCTGGTGCTGGTGGATCCTAAACGCGTGGAGTTGACCAGCTATAACGGTATCCCACACCTGCTGGCGCCGGTGATCGTTGAGGTCGACCGCGTGGTGGGCGCGCTGCAATGGATGACGCGCGAAATGGATAAGCGCTACCACACCTTTGCTCGCATCGGCGCGCGCAACATCAGTGATTACAACACGCGCATGCAAATGCGCGGCGGCAAGAAGTTACCATTTCTCGTCATCGTGATCGACGAGCTGGCGGACCTGATGATGATTGCGCCGGACGAAACCGAACGGACGATCACGCGTCTGGCCCAGCTCGCGCGTGCCACCGGTATCCATATGATTCTCGCCACCCAGCGACCCTCCGTGGATGTCGTCACTGGCTTGATCAAAGCCAACTTCCCAGCGCGCATTGCCTTTGCAGTGGCTTCCAACACCGACAGCCGCGTGATCCTGGACCAGCCGGGGGCGGAACGCCTGCTGGGACGCGGCGACATGCTCTACCAGGCGCCGGATGCACCTGCGCCTGTACGTTTGCAAGGTGTCTTTGTCTCCGACCCGGAGATCCAGCGTTTAGTGGATTTCTGGCGGGCGCAGATGGGCAACGCCAGTCCTTATGCTGCAATCGGTGCACCTGTGGATGCGCCCCTGCCCGCCGGCGTCCCGCTCAAGCAACAGGCGTTATGGGAAGAGATGCAGAAAGAGGAAGAGGGGGATTCGCTCTACAGCGAGGCCGTGGACCTGGTGCGCCGCGAGGGACGTTGTTCCGTATCCATGTTGCAGCGTCGCCTACGGATCGGTTATACACGTGCTGCACGGCTGGTCGATGTGATGGAGGAGAAGGGCATTGTCGGCCCGCCGGAAGGGAATTCCCAGGTCAGGCAGGTATTGGATTACGGTCCCGCTGCGCCCCCAAAAGAATACTGACAGGTGTTCGTATCTTTCCGTTATTTCTGAATCCAAAAGGAACCGGCACACGTTTCCATAATCAGCCGGTAACTTCCAAATTCTTCCCGTCCGGTTCGGAACGTAATCAGCCACATCGTATTGTCCACCTGGATGACGTAAACAGATACCGTTACAAAAACTTCGACATCCCCGGCTGGGATTTTGTTCTCGACCACCAATTTGCCGATCGGATAAGAATCGAGTTGTGTAATTTGTCGCTCGACCACTCGACTGCCTCCACCGGCTGCATCATCCATCATGCGATTCAGATAATCATCCAAGGTAAATACCAGGTCTGGGCTCAAAGTTTCCCTGCTAATGAACATAAACCTGATCACAGTGGAAAATTCTGTATCGAAGGCAAATAAGGAGACCTCCGGCGAAGCAATCAACTCCTGAATATCGTTGGCAAAGGCTTCATCGTCGACCGTTGCTTTGAGCTTCTCCATAATAGAACCGGATGAGGTGACCGTGTCGCCACCGATATAACTTGCTGGCAACCATATCCTGGCTTGACCATCCGCAAATGTATATTCCTGCCAGCCCGGAATCGGAGTGATGGTAGGCCAGGGCGTAGCGGTAAGGACAGTCGTCGGGCGCGGTTGAAGCGTGTACGTCGGTGCAATCTGTGGCGCCGCAGGAGCTGAGTTGAGCAACATCATCCCCAGAATCCCAATGACTATACAAGCAATGAAAGCAAGCGCGGCAAGGATGCCGATTTGGACTAACGTCATTCCAAAATATCTTTGTCCGGTGTTCATGAAAAGCTCCTCGTGTTAAAACGATTATACGGTACCCCTCTGACAAGAATAATCGCATCTGCATTTCAAAGTTTAGGTTCTGCCGGTTTCGGTGGGAAAAATGCCGAAATTTCGAGCCCCCATCCCGTCATAAACGGTAGACCCAAAGTTTATACGCATCTTTTTTATGAAATAGGTCGTCGAAACACACCAATTCCCCAATTTCTGAGACGATACGTTTGTAGTGTGCACGCAAAACATGTCAGGGACAACCCGCGAAAATGGGTGGGCGAGCTTCGCACGCCCACCCATTTTC
>DAOTXM010000329.1:0-4041 GCA_034435215.1 Anaerolineales bacterium | reverse complement strand
TGCAGCGACATGGAATGCGGGTTTGAAATGGATGCGCGTGATCATGGATTCATCCGGACGGTGGCAACATGTGGACTGGGAGAGGGAAGAATATGTCATTGACCCGGAGGAAGAACAGGTCATCGACGAACTTCTGGGCAATGGCGTCAGGATTATGCTGGTGCTCGATGTTTGGGAAACAGACCAGAGGGTCGTGTATTACAAATCCGAGGAGGATATAAAGCTCTACTTGAACTGGATACGGTCCATGGTCCGCCACTTCAAAGGCCGGATCGATTACTACGAAATCTTGAACGAACCTGATCTGAGCTTCGAAAAACCTTCAGGGATGCCCGTGGTTGCTTACGTGAATCTTGTCAAGAGAGTGGTCCCTGTCATTCGAGAGGAAGATCCAGAGGCGAAGATTGTGGTGGGAGCCGTCCCGGACACAAGGTTCGATGCCGCTCGTGATTGGATGTGGGGCCTCCTTCGCTCTGAAGTCATGCCGCTCGTGGACGGTATTTCCTGGCACGGCATGTATGGAGCCGCGCCTACGGATGACTTGCGAGGCGTGCGTGACCCCGAATCGCCCCAGATGTCGAATTATTGGGAGAACTATCCGGCTCTTGTGAAAGAGATCAAGCGGGTTGCAATTTCCCATGGCTTCCAGGGTGAATTCCTGGTCGAGGAAATGCTATGGCGGACTCCAACCTATTCGCCACACGAGTCGGAACCGTATGGATTCACCGATGTAACTGGAGCAAAGTATTATGCGCGCGCCATTATCACCCACCTCGGTCTCGACGTGACCGCCGGGTTGGCGGTTGTGCCCGAGGAAGTCAGACCGCGATCACATGCGGTAATTCGAGCCTTGTCCACCATCATGGCTGGCGCGGAGGCCACGGATTTGCCTATCCGGATCGAGAGCGCAGCAATCAATATCAAGTATTATGCGTTCACTCTGCCGAATGGCGAGGTATTGGTGGCAATATGGACGGATGGCGCAGCAGTCGAAGATGATCCAGGCAAGAGGACCACTCTCACTTTCCCAACCCTCTCACCGCAAAAAGTAATCGGGGTGGATGTTCTGCACGGCTTCGAGCAGCAGATTGTGACAGACAATAGAGAAGGAAATCTGGTTGTACGAGACCTTTTTGTAAAGGATTACCCGATAATATTGCGGTTTATGGAGGCTTCATCCCCTTAGAAGAAAAAACACACAAACCAGGATGCGCCATGCGGCTAACGCGGGGCAGTTTTAAGTAGAGTGACCGGGGTAAAATCGAGTCAGCGTCCAGATCTATACCGCTGCCCATGACCTTCAGGCGGAAGCACGCATCCAGGGCTGGGAAGTAGCCAGGTCAATCGTGATCGAGGATAATGTATGGATAGAGGGCGGTGCCATTGCCCGATACCTTCGACCTCCAGGAGCGCGCCAGGCTGGCACTCAGCGTTCAGGGCTACTCGACCTCTTGAGTCGACTGATAACTGAACACTGGTCGCTGAGCGCTGTCTACTGATCCTCCCCCACCATCAACTTGATCCGCTCCCAGGGCTTCAGATTCTCCTCCTCAGCCAAAAGCATCTTCAACTCGTACATCTCATCGCGCAGGGCGGCGGCTTTCTCGAACTCCAGGTTTTTGGCCGCTTCTTTCATCCGCTTTTCCAGCTCGGCGATGATCTTCTGCAGCTCGCCGCGCGGCATGCCGCTGCCCTTCACCTCATACTTCGCCTGGCGTTCGGCCACAGCTTTCGCTTCAAGGGAAAGCTCATCAGTCAGGTCGCGGATGGCCTTGTGGATGCTGACCGGCACGATACCGTGCTCTTCGTTATACGCAACCTGTTTGGCACGACGGCGGTTCGTTTCGTCAATCGCGAATCTCATCGAGTCGGTGATGCGGTCAGCGTACATGACCACCTTCCCGCTCGCGTGCCGGGCAGCGCGCCCAATGGTCTGGATCAGCGCCGTGCCGGAACGCAGGAAACCTTCCTTGTCCGCGTCCAGGATGGCCACCAGCGAGACTTCCGGCAGGTCGAGCCCCTCGCGCAACAGGTTGATGCCCACGATCACATCGAAGACACCCAACCGCAGGTCACGCAGGATGCCGACCCGTTCGAGCGTCTCGATTTCCGAGTGCAGGTAATGGACTTTGACCCCTAACTCCATCAAGTAATCGGACAGGTCTTCGGCCATGCGCTTGGTCAGCGTGGTGACCAGGACGCGCTCGCCTCGTTCCACCCGCTGCTTGATCTCTCCGACCAGGTCATCTACCTGTCCCTTGGTGGGACGCACCTCCACTTCGGGGTCGACCAGCCCAGTTGGGCGGATGATCTGCTCGACCACCTGGTCCGCTTTCTCCATCTCGTACGGTCCCGGCGTGGCGGAGGTGTAGATCGTATAACCCATCACCTGCTCGAACTCCGGAAACTTGAGCGGACGGTTATCCAGCGCGGACGGCAGGCGGAAACCATATTCCACCAGCGTCTCTTTGCGCGAACGGTCGCCGTTGTACATACCGCGGATTTGCGGCACGGTCATGTGGCTCTCGTCGATCACCAACAGGTAATCGCTGGGCAGGAAGTCGATCATCGTCCAGGGATGCGTGCCCGCCGCGCGCTGGTCCAGGTGACGGGAGTAGTTCTCGATGCCAGAGCAGTAGCCCACTTCCTTGAGCATCTCCAGATCGTAGCGTGTGCGCTGTTCGATGCGTTGGGCTTCCAAATGCTTGCCTTCCTGTTTGAACAGCGCCAGCCGCTCTTCCAGTTCGTTTTCGATATCGGCGATGGCCTGCTTGAGTTTTTCGCCCTCGGTCAGGTAATGCTTGGCGGGGTAAATGTAGGCTTCTTCCGGTTCATCCAGCACCTCCCCGGTCAGCGGGACGAACTGCATGATGCGCTCGACTTCATCCCCGAAAAAGGTGACGCGGTAGCCGCGCCTGTCTTCGTAAGCGGGGATGATTTCCAGCGTGTCGCCTCTCACGCGGAAGGTACCCGGCCGCAGGTCCAGATCGTTGCGCGCATACTGGGATTCGATCAACTGCCGGATGAGGGCATTCCGTCGATAGATTTCGCCTGTCCGCAGGATGACCGTTCCCTTGCCGAACTCCTCCGGGCTGCCCAGGCCATAGATGCACGAAACCGAGGCCACGATAATGACATCCCGGCGGGAAAGCAGGGCAGTCGTCGCGGCCAGGCGCAAACGCTCGATCTCCTCGTTGATCTCTGTTTCTTTCTCGATGTACAAGTCGTGGCGCGGCACGTAGGCTTCCGGCTGGTAGTAATCATAGTACGAGACGAAATAAGAAACGGCATTTTCCGGGAAGAAATCCTTGAACTCGGCATACAACTGCGCAGCCAGGGTCTTGTTGTGCGCCATAATGAGCGCAGGTTTCTGCACCTGCTGGATGACGGAGGCGATGGTAAAGGTCTTGCCGGTACCGGTCGCACCAAGCAGGACCTGATGTCTGCTTCCGTTTTGGATACCTTCGACAAGGCTACGAATGGCTTCCGGCTGGTCGCCGGTAGGCTGGAAGGGAGCGCTGAGTTTGAATTCCATAGAAGTTATGTTTTCCAATATGTGAACAGTCGTTCTATTATAGTACAATCGGCAGAAAAGTGACAGTCACCTTGAAGGCGCGTGTCACTTAGCGAGTATAATAGCCCCCGGAGGATATCGTTTTCATGGAAATTATCTGGTACGGACATTCTTGTTTTCGTCTCACAGAGCGCGGCATGGCAGCGGTGGTTACCGATCCCTTTGACAATGAAAGCATTGGCTATGAGCCGCTCAAACTAAAAGCCGATATCGTAACCGTCAGCCACGATGCATCGGGGCATAACAACACAAAAGCCGTCAAAGGTGCTTCCCATGTGATCACCGGCCCCGGCGAGTTCGAGATCGGCGGCGTCTTCATCACTGGTGTGCAAACGAACGGTCTCACTAAGAAGGATAATAACGAATTGCGCAACACCTTATACGTATTCGATTACGATGGCATCACCGTCGCGCACTTGGGTGACCTGCGACGTGTCCCCTCGCAGACCGAAGTGGAAGCGCTGGGC